>JBGOUY010000160.1:0-9604 GCA_041477795.1 bacterium | reverse complement strand
TCCCAGGCCGCGCAACTGGAGCAGCTCCGGCTGGGCTTCAACCCGCTCTTTGCCGCACTGGGCGCGGCCTCCATCCCGCGCAGCGACGTGGCGCTGCTGTTCACGTTCACGGTGGAAGCGACGGACTCCGTGGCCGGCACGGCCGCCCTGGTGGCGGGCATCGACGGCAGCGGCGCCCTCACGCTGACGCCGGCGGACATCCAGTGGTTCACGGGCGCTGGTTTCGGTACCGACCCGGCCAGCGCGGCCAACATCAAGACCGAATTCACAGCCGCGAATCCCGCGCCGCCGCTGGGCTCGGTCGCGGCGATCTATGAAGGCTACTATCCCTGTGTGAGCGCGCTCGTTACGGATGGCGCGGGAGACTACAAGATCGGCGTCAGTCTGGGCAATACCTGCCCGGATTCGACGGCGGGCGTGCCGGCCGGCAACATCGTCTTCCTGCTCTCCGTGCCCGATACTTCCTCCGTGCCGCTGTCCGGCATTGCGGTGTTCCAGCACGGCGTCACGCGCAGCAGCCAGGACATGGCGGCCGTCGCCAACACGCTGGCGCAGATCGGCGTGGCCACCATCGCCATCAACCTGTGGGATCACGGCACGCGCATCTACCAGCTCGGCGGCGCGGACGCGCAATTCATCCGGCCGGACGATCCCTCCAAGACCGTGGGCTATCTGCTGCAGTCGCGGCTGGACATCCTCCGTGAGGCCACCATCGCCAAGAGCAACGCGGAGATCCAGACCGCCATCGGCGGGGCGCCGGCCAGGCTGCTGTTCGTGGGCCAGTCGCTGGGCTCCATCGTGGGCACGCTGGTCTCCAAGAACGGCGCGGGCGTGAGCTTCGACCAGATGCTCTTCAACGTGCCGGGCGGAGACGTGGCCGATATCGTGCTCAATGGCGATATCGGCAAGCAGCTCATCCCGGCCGTGGCCGCGGTGGTGGGCCAGGCGGTGGGCTCGCCGGAGCTCAACGCCACCCTGCTCGGCATCGAGCTGGCGGCGCGCCATGCCGTGTTCGCTGGGCGGGTCGATCCGCTGGCGATCTACGATCCCACCACGCCGGTCTCGGCAGCGACGCTGGTGCAGGAGATGACCGGCGACACGACCATCGCCAACAGCAACACCGAGCTGCTGAACCGCGTCATGGCGCTGACGACCCACAGGGACGGGGACGGCAACCCGCCCGTAGCGCCCATGCGCTGGATCTTCGATCCGGCCCACTACACGCCGGCCACGGCGGGTCACGGCTTCCTGCTGGATGGCACCACCACCGCGACGACCCAGGCGCAGACGCAGATGGCCACCTACTTTGCCGGCGCCGGAATCATCGACCCGAGCGTTCCATGAACGCCCGCACCGATGGGCCGGCCGGCCGCCTCAGCGGGAGGCGCGCGGAACCTGAGACGCAGCAGAGGGGAGGCATGAACGCGATGCGACAGTGGCTCTTGCTGGGGGCGCTGCTGTTGGCAGCGGGCACGGCGCAGGCGAGCGGCTTCCAGACCGCCGAATTCCACACGGCCTACGTGGGCCAGGCCACCGCGGGCGTCACGCTCACGGAAAACGCCGGCGTCGTGGCGCAGCTCCCGGCCGGCATGGTGCGCCTGGAAGAGGGCAACCACGCCCTGGCCGGCTTCAACGATTACGTGCCCAAGTTCGACTACACCGCCACCAATTCCGGCGAGACGGGCAGCACCACCACCGACCCCGTCCTCAGCCCCTTCGCCTATGCCGTGCACAATGCCGGCAAGTGGGCGGCGGGCGCGGGCCTGTACTTCCCGTTCAACGTGGTGATCCAGTACCCGAACAACTGGGCCGGCCGCTCCCTCCTCACCAAGGAGGAGGTCAACATCGGCTACTTCGCGTTGACGGGCGCCTACGCCCTCAACGACGACCTTTCCTTCGGCCTGGCCGTGAACTTCATCGGCTCGCGCGTGCGGCTGCAGCAGACACAGGTGGTCGCGCCCGGCACGGAGGTGCCCACCACCCTGGGCGGCACGACGGAGAACCTGGGCAGCCAGTTCTCCGTGCTCTACGACCAGGACCACTGGCGGCTGGCACTCACGCACAGTCCCAAGTACACGATCAGCGGCGAGGGCAACGCGAGCTTCGACACCTCGGCCAATCCCGCCCTCACCTCCACCTTCCCCGATGGCGGCGTGAAGGTGACGCTGCTGATGCCCTCGGTGACGGAGCTGGGCGTGGCCTGGAAGGACCAGCGCAAGGACCCGGACAACAGCGTGGAGCTGGACGTGCTGCGCACCGGGTGGTCCAATTTCACCGAGATCCACATCCAGTTCACGAGCGGCAAGCCGCAGCCCGACGTGATCCTGCCGCGCCGCTGGAAGGACACCACGGGCGTCAAGGTGGGCGGCTACCACGTGCTGTCGCGCTCCGGGACGGTATCGCACCGCATCCGGGCGGGTCTCTACGTGGACCAGAGCCCGATCCCCGCGGATACCCTGGAGCCGGGCGTGCCGGACGGCCAGGGGCGCAACGAGTATGCCGTGGGCTATGGCTACCGCAGCGGCAACCTGATTGTGGATGCGGCGCTGTTCCGGATCAACTTCAAGGACAGCCAGACCGCCGGCTCCAATCCGTTTCCGGCCAAGTACAGCGGCGGCGTGACGATCTACTCCGCGGACGTGGGCTACAAGTTCTAGGGGCAGCCTAACGCTGGCGGCCGGGCCCGCCCGGCCGCAGCGGCGGCCCCAGCGCCCTAGGCTTGCGGCCGGGTAGTGCCGGGCGCAAGGGCAATCCCAGCGCCAGATACAGGCTGAACAGCACCAGCGCGCCGCCCGCCACGGTGGCGGCGTGCAGGACTTCCCCCAGCAGCAGCACGGCCAGCGCCGCGCCCCAGAGCGGCTGCACGAACAGCGTCAGCCCCACCAGTCCGGCCTCCAGACGCTCCAGGGCGCGGAACCAGGCCCAGTAGGCGACCACCGTGCAGCCCAGCGCCAGGTAGGCCACCGCCGCCAGGGTCGCCGCGTGCGGCGCGGGCCAGCCGCTGGCCCAGCCATCCCCCACGGCCACGGCCAGCCACAGCCCCAGCGGCGCCACGATCGTCGCGGCCGCCGCGTGGGAGCCGGAAACGCGGCCCAGCACGGACTTGCCCAGCACGCTGCAGGCCGCCTCGGCCGTCAGCGCCAGCACGAACACCAGATCCCCCACCACGTGCGCGGCGGACAGGGAAGGCGGGCGCAGGCCACGCGCGATCAGCAAGTAGGCCCCCAGCGCCCCCACGACGAAGGCCGCCAGCCGCCGCCGCGTGAGCGCCTCGCGCAGCACCAGCCGGCCCAGCGCGATGGTGAAGAGCGGCTCCACGGCGACGAGCAGCGTGGTGTCCGTGGCCGTCGTGAGGTTCAGCCCCCACATCGTGAGGAACTTGCTCAGCGCGAAGCCGAGCAGCCCGGCGAGCCCCAGCACGGCCCAGGTCTCGCGGGGCAGGGCGCTCCGCACCTGCTCGCGCAACAGCCAGGGCAGCACGACGGCGCCGGAGAGGATCATGCGCCAGGCGCTGAGCTGCAGCGGCGTCAGCTCGCCCAGCGCCAGCTTGGCCACCGCCAGCGAGGAGCCCCACAGCAGGTTGGCGACCAACAGCATCAGCAGCGGTGCGGGACGGAGCATGGCGGGAACTCGGCGCGCGGGGTGGGGGTGTGGGGGCAGCGTTGCGGGGGATCGCGGCGACGGCGCAGGTGCCGGCTGCCCGGCGCCCATTTGCCTATGAAACTCAGCGGAATTAGGATAAACACGGCGATACGTCAACCGGCGGCAGATTTGCGCCGCCCGGCGCGGGCGGGCATCCGCGCCGCAAAGCCAATGACGCACCGCAGCACGCGCTGGGGGAAGCCATGAGCGGAGGGGTGCCCGCTGCACCAGCCCGAGGAGGGCGGCCATGGCAGACCAAATCCTGACGGTTCCGGCAGCGACCCTGGTTTCCCCGGGCGACGCCGCCAGCCCGCTGATCCGCACGGTCGAAGCCTCGCAGGACTACCTCGCCGAGATCGTGGGCGTGGAGACGCTGGCCGGCCAGCGCATCCAGGCCGGGCCCATCCTCAAGCTGATGTGCGAGACGGCCGTGGCGGTGGGGATCCGCCATTGCGGGCATCGCCCCGTGATGGCGCGCTTGGACCGCATCGACCTGACGCGCGTGATCTGCCACATGGACCTGGTGCGCATCGAGGGGCGCATCGTGGAGGTGGGCCGCTCCTCGCTGGTGATCGAGGTGCGCTGCCACGCCAAGCGGCCCGGAGACCGGCACTTCAATCCGTGTCACGTGGGCTTCGTGACCATGGTCGCCATCGACGAGAACGGGCAGCCCATCCGGGACCTGCCCGAGCTTTCCTACGATTCGCCCCAGGGTCGCCTCTCCAAGGCCCTGGCCGCGCACCGTCGCGCGCAGCTCGAGGAGCGCCGCAGCTCCCTGGCCTGGACCGACCGGGAGGAGCGCCTGCGCGTGGAGGACGTGCTGGAGCCGCTGGAGGCCGAGCGCTACGATAGCCTGCGGCCCGAGGAGACCGAGGTGCGCATCAAGGGCCAGGTGATTTCCTCCAGCCCGCAGGCCGACGGGCGCGTGCGCGCGGGGGACCTGCTCGTGTCGCTGGATCGCGTGGCCACCTACACCGCGCGCCAGTTCTGCCGCAATGAGCACGTGGTGACGCTCTCGCTCAACGACGTGGTCTTCAAGCGCCCCCTGCACGCCACGGACCGCATCGAGCTGGTCTCGCGCGTCACGTACGTGCGCACGCACACGCTGGAAGTGGCCGTGGACATCATCGTGCACACGCTGGAGGGCGAGCAGCACCAGTTGGACCGCGTGGAGCTGTTCCTGCTCAACTTCAGCCCCAGCGGCGCCAAACGCAAGATCACCACCGGCCTGGTGCTGAGCGAGGACGACCAGGAGAGCGTGCGCATGTATCTCAAGGCGCGCACTCGCTTCAACTTCTGGAAGGCCCACCCGGAAAGCCACCTCACGCAACTCCCCGAATAGCCCCTGTCCGCCGATGGCGCACTTCCGTCCCCAGGCCCGCCGCCGAGCCGCCGCGATTGACTTTCGCGGGGGCGGGCGCGTATGGCTGCGGAAGGCGCGGCGCCCCGCCGCGCGCCGCCCGGCCGGGCCGGGTGCCCAGGCATAGCACGCTGCGCCGGCCATGGAACTGACGCAATCCCCGCCTTCGCCCTACATTTCCTTCACGCACGAGGAGTGGGGCCGGCGCCGGGCGGGCACGCCGCTCACGCTCACCGAGCGCGACCTCAATCAGCTGCGGGGCCTCAACGAGCAGGTCTCCATGGACGAGGTGGTGGAGATCTACCTGCCGCTCTCACGCCTGCTGAACCTGTATGTGGCGGCCACGCAGGATCTCTACCGGGCTACGGCGACCTTCCTGGGCTATGCGGCGGGCAAGGTGCCCTACGTGATCGGCATGGCGGGCAGCGTGGCGGTGGGCAAGAGCACCACGGCGCGCGTCCTGCGCGCCCTGCTGGCGCGCTGGCCCAACCATCCCATCGTGGACCTGGTCACCACCGACGGCTTCCTCTTTCCCAACGCGGTGCTGGAGGAGCGCAAGCTGATGCTCCGCAAGGGCTTCCCGGAGAGCTACGACCTGCGCCGCCTGATCCAGTTCGTCTCGGACGTGAAGGCCGGGATACCGCGGGTGCAGGCGCCCGTGTATTCGCACCTCACGTACGACATCGTGCCGGGCGCGGTGCAGATCGTGGATCAGCCCGACATCGTCATCATCGAGGGCCTGAACGTGCTGCAGACGCCGGACACCGCGCCGGGCAGCCGGCTGCCGCGCGTGTTCGTCTCGGATTTCTTCGATTTCACGATCTATGTGGATGCGCAGATCGAGCACGTGCGGCAGTGGTACATCGACCGCTTCCTGGCCCTGCGCTACACGTCCTTCAGGGACCCCTCCTCGTACTTCCACCGCTACGCCAGCCTGACCGACGCGGAGGCCATCGCGCGCTCCTCGCAGATCTGGAAGGAGATCAACGAGGTGAACCTGCTGGAGAACATCCAGCCCACGCGGGAGCGGGCGCACCTGATCCTGGACAAGGCGGCCGATCACTCCGTGCAGGCGGTGCGGCTGCGCAAGATCTGAGCGCGTCGCGGCTTTCTTAATCGGCAGGGCTGCACTACAATGGGGCGCACCGACGCCCCCGCACCCCGGAATCGGAACCCTTGGCACGGCCCCCGCCGGTGCTCCCGGCGCGCGCCGCACCCGACCCTCTGGCCGACCTCGCGACATGGCACTGTTCGGCTCCGGCAATCCCAAGGTTCCGCCCCCGCCTCCGCCGGGTGGGGCCGGGGCTGCCCCCGCCGCCGCGGAGCCCGGCGCCGGTCGCACCGGCCTGGCGCGCCTGCTCGGCACGGCCGTGGGCCTCTCGCCGCAGCAGGAGAGCAGCCTGCGCAATGCCCTCCAGGAGGGGCTGGAGTTCTACGACGGGTACAACAACTCGCGGCTGGAGCTGGCGTTCGCCTCGTTCGACCGGGAGATGCGGCTGGCCATCTACGAGCTGCTGTTCCTGCTGCACGTGAACGACCCGCGCCTGGCCAACTGGAAATATCCCAAGAAGGAATGGAGCACGGTCAAGGGCGTGCGGCGCCAGGTGCCGGTGGAGGCCAGCGCGGACCTGTACCTCAAGGACGCTCCGGCCGGCGTGCTGGGCATCGGCATGCTGCCCGCCCTCTATCGGGCCGAATACGAGTCGTACGTCGAGGGCGTCTTCGGC
Organism: bacterium; assembly: GCA_041477795.1. Lineage (GTDB taxonomy): Bacteria > SAR324 > SAR324 > SAR324 > JACQKK01 > DATFMP01. The sequence continues at coordinate 2,875 of JBGOUY010000160.1, read as the reverse complement.
ATGAAGCCCTACGGCGACGACCAGCCCGAGGTGCACCCGTTCGTCACCATCCAGTCCGTCGGCTCCATCGGCACCATCGGCCACAAGTCCCACGATTCCGACCTGGACCTGCAGGTGATCTACGACCTGGTGCCGTTCTGCCTCACGACCGGGGACTGGAACGACGAGGTCTTCAAGCAGGCGCTCAACCGCGAGCACAAGAGCTGGATCGGCCAGCTCCTGCGCCAGGAGCACATCCCGGTGGAAGCGTTGCGCGATCCCGCCCTCAAGCAGAAGCTGAGCGCCCGCGCCGCGGAGAAGGTGGCCCACGCCTACCCGGGCCTGTACCGCTGCCTGGTGCGGGGCGAGCGGGAGTTCGCCGCCAAGGTGCTGCACCCGCAGGGGGACAAGACCCTGCGCCTGCAGATGCTGCACGAGCTGATCAATCTGGTGAAGCGCAGCGAGAAGCTGCGCCTGGCCTCCGAGCTGCGCCAAGCCGAAGCGCTGCTGAAGGAGCGCGTGCAGCGCATCCAGGAGTACATCAACAACAAGTTCCCGGAAGCGGAAATCTACCTGTTCGTCTACACCACCGAGTGGTTCCGGCGCGGAGTGTACAGCTCCACGCTGGAGTTCAAGGAGTCCTCCGGCTCGGCCTACGAGCTGATCCTGAACTACGACACGCTGATGCCGGGCATCCAGTTCACGCCCGTGGTGCCCACGCACTACGTGCTGCCCAAGAGCATCAACAACGACTCGGTGCTGTTCCCGCGGATGATGGACTACATCCGCTTCCAGGCCATCACGGTGTTCGACGGGGCGCGCCACCGCTTCGTGGACCTGGGCAACACGCCGGACCTGGACGTGAACTACGTGGCCAAGCATGGCGGGGCGATCTACTGGGAGGCGTTCAAGGCCTCGTCGGGCAACCTGCCCAAGGCCACGCTGAACCTGCTCCGCTTCGAGATGCTGCTGGATGCGCACCTGATCAAGTCCATCATCCAGATCGTCAAGGAGCCGCACCTGCTGGACGCGCTGATCACGCCCAAGCCGGCCCAGGAGGGCCTGGCCACCGGGACGATCGACCCGGCCAGGCAGCCCGCGCCGGAGTTCCGCGATGCGCGCTCCATCCTGCGCGGGGTGAAGCCCGCCCGGCCCCAGGCCGCCGCCGGCGGCGCGGCCCGCGCGATCACGGTGACCTCGCAGCTCGAGGACATGGCCAACCTGAAGACCGGCCTGCCGCCCTGGCTGCTGGTCGATTTGGAACAGGAGTTCCCGCAGCTTCTCTTCGATCCGTGGTGGCTGCGCTACAAGGTGCTCAAGATCGGCTTCCACGAGGATCGCGGCGTGAGCCAGATCTCGCGGGAAGAGCGCGACCGCATCTCCAAGGTGATCGACCTGGCGTTCTGCCTGCACGTGCGCATCTCGGACGTCATGCAGCCCAAGGTCGACAAGCGCGGCAAGATCGAGGCGCCCAGCCACCGCGAGCGCGTGCTCTCGCTGTTCCTCGAGCGCGCCTTCCCGCCCGGTTCGCCGCGGCGCATCAACCTGGAGAACCTGTTCATCGGCGGCGTGCGCGGCCTGCTGCACTTCGAGAAGGAGCTGCGCGAGCTGTTCCAGCGCTCCATGATGCGCGTGGAGGAGAAGATGGCCGCCATGGGTGTGCGCGACCACGCGGGGGCGTCGCGCGAGGTGGAGCTGTGGCTGAACTTCTACGTGGAGCGCTTCCAGCCGCCGCTCAACGCCGTCCCGCGCGTGATCATGAAGCACCTCAAGGTGGCCCGCAACGGCATCGAGGTGGCCTACCGCCCCGGCGAGGGCTGGGCCTTCCTCTCCATCCAGCGCCAGACGCTGCTGGAGCGCAGCGCGCGCTCCAGCGGCCGCAACGTCAGCTACCTGCCCGAACGGGTGCTGCTGCTGGAGAACTCCGGCTTCGCCAGCGGCGTCGCGCACTGCGTGCTCAACGGCTACTACGGCACGCTGGACAAGGGCACGCCCGAGGAACGCCGCACGCAGATCGAGCTGGACAACAAGAAGCTGGACCAGGGCAACAACATCCACAACGACCTGGCCTTCGTGAAGGAGGATCAGCTCAACCGGCTCGCGGGGCGGATCGCCGACGCGTTTTCCTACCAGCCCTACAACTACATGGACATCCTCAAGACCGAGCGCACCACCACGGGGGTGTTCCTGCTGCTCAACCTGTGGCGCTTTGGCCTGGTCTCCATCATCTACCGCGACAACCTGAGCCAGTGGTACTGCGACGAGTTCGAGGTGCCCGCGCTGTTCGAGCACGCGCTGGAGGTGAGCAAGGACATGAACCGGCTGCTGCGCGCCAAGCCGCTGCTCGACGCCCTGCGCGAGCACTTCAAGAAGCACCACATCGATCCGCAGCGCACCAGCCTGTTCGCCTGGGCCAACCCGAACAGCCTGGCGCCCGACCATTCGATGTCCTTCCGCGAGCGGCTGCAAGACCTGGAGGAGGGCACGACCTTCTGCGAGATCCTGAAGCACCTGGATCGCCCGTCCGTGGGCGACCTGCTGGACCAGGGCGCGGCCAGCTCCGGCGCCGCCGGCTGAGCGCTGCCCTCCGACCGCCGGCCTCCGATCGCTCAGGGCAAGCGGAGCGTGCCGCGCCCGGCGCAGCCCGTGAGCGCGGCACCCCTCCCAGCGGCAAAGTCCCGCCGCAGGCGTATGGCCCTGCGGGGCCTGCGCACCGGGCGCGCCCATCAGGCCCGCCGCCGCGCCGGCAGGCCGGGCAACTGCAAAGTCGCCTGCCAGGCGCCAACGCCTCGGTCGGCGCGGGACCTCATCCCCCCCAACCCCCCTGCTCCGCTAGGCAGAGCAGGGGGGCTTCCTGGCTGCGCAGATCCGCTTGCAATGAGCCTTGCAGCCCCTC
>JBGOUY010000163.1:0-9475 GCA_041477795.1 bacterium | reverse complement strand
ATGCAGTGCGACAACCCGCCCTGCGTGCGGGTGTGCCCGGTGCACGCCACCTACCTGAGCCCGGAAGGCATCGTGGGGCAGATCTACCCGCGCTGCATCGGCTGCCGCTTCTGCATCGCCGCCTGTCCCTACACGGTCAAGTACTTCAACTGGTACGCCTACCACGACCGTGTGCCCAAGGAGCTGCGCTGGGCGGACAACCCGGACGTCTCTGCGCGCCCCAAGGGCGTCGTGGAGAAATGCACCTTCTGCGATCACCGCCTGCAGAAGGCCAAGGACCGGGCCGCTGTGGAACAGCGCACCCTGCGCCCGGGGGACTATGTGCCGGCCTGCGTGGAAAGCTGCCCCTCCAAGGCCATGGTCTTCGGAGACATGGCCCTGCCGGACAGCGAGGTCTCGCAGCTCGCCAGCAGCTCACGCGCGTTCCGCCTCATGGAGGCGCTGGGCACCCAACCCAAGGTGGTCTACCTGTCGGAACGGAAGCGCTATGACTGAGAGCGACTGGCACAAGGAAGACGACGCGATTCTGTTCCGGCCCATCTTCTCCACCGGCTGGCGTTTCTACGCCACGGTGGCGGTGCTCGGCGTGCTGGTGCTGTGGGGGGTGGTCAGCTACATCGTCCAGTTCGACCAGGGCCTGGGGGTGACGGGGATGGGCTTCCCGGTGTCCTGGTCCTTCTACATCATCAACTTCGTGTTCTTCATCGGCATCAGCCATGCGGGCACGCTGATCAGCGCCATCCTGCGCCTCTCGCAGGCCGAATGGCGGCGCCCCGTGACGCGCATCGCCGAGGTCATCACGGTGCTGGTGCTGGGCATCGGCGGCATGAACATCCTGATCGACCTGGGCCGGCCGGACCGCATCCTGAACCTGTTCTACTACGGGCGCTACCAGTCGCCCCTGCTGTGGGACGCCACCAGCGTGACGGCCTACCTGACCGCCAGTTCGGTCTACCTGTACATCCCGATGATTCCGGACATCGCCATGCTGCGCGACCGCTGCACCGGCGGCTGGCGCAAGTTCTTCTACCAGACCCTGGCGCTGGGCTGGGAAGGCACCGCGGCGCAACACCGCGTGCTCAACCGGGCCATCGCCATCATGGCGGTGCTCGTGGTGCCCATCGCGGTGTCCGTGCACACGGTGGTGTCCTTCGTGTTCTCCATGACCCTGCAGCCCATGTGGCACAGCACGATCTTCGGGCCCTACTTCGTGGTCGGCGCCATCTTTTCCGGCACGGCCACGCTGCTCGTGGCCATGGCCATCCTGCGCAAGGTGTTCCACCTGGAGGACTACCTGCAGCCCATCCACTTCAACTTCCTGGGCCTGCTGATGCTGGTGATGGTGCTGCTGTGGACCTACTTCACCTTCGCCGAGTACCTGACGACCTACTACGGCAACGAGCCGAACGAGATGCGGGTGTTCTTCAGCAAGTTTTCCGGCAAGTATGCGCCTTTCTTCTGGGGGATGGTGGTCTGCAACCTGGTCATCCCGTTCCCGCTGCTGGCCATCAACCGCCTGCGCACCATCGGCGGCACGGTGATCGCCTCGGTGTCCATCATCATCGGCATGTGGCTGGAGCGGTTCATCATCATCGTGCCCACGCTGGCCAACCCGCGCCTGCCCGAATATGCGCAGGGCAGCTACCTGCCGAGCATCGTGGAGATCGGCATCATGGTGGGCTGCACCGCGCTCTTCTGCCTGCTCTACGTGCTGTTCAGCAAGCTCTTCCCCATCGTTTCCATCGCCGAGATCCGGGAAGGGCGCGAAAAGTCGGAGCAGATCGTGCAGGCGCGCCTGCGGCGCTACACGCCTGGACTGGGCAAGCTGCCTGAAGCGAGTTCCTAACCTCAACGGTGCGCAGCCATGGAATCTTCCGGACCTGCCCGCGAACCCGACAGCCCGAGGGTCTTCCGGGCCCAGTTGGCCATGCTCATTGGATTTTCCTGTTTCGCGGCGCTGGTTATCGCGTGGATCGGGCGGCTGATCTACATCTCCTGGGTGCTGAAGGACGTCTTCTCCGCATCGATCGGGATCGCGCTGGTGGCGGTGCCTGTCTTCCTGACGCTGGCGATCCTCTTCAACTACGTCTTCTGGGGGCTGCAGCGTGGCCGGCAGCAAGCTTCCCCGCCTGTCCACTGACGAACCGCCATGATCAAGAAAACCGGCAGTCTGCTGATCGTGCTGGCCGCTCTGGCGCTCCTGCTGCCCGCGGGCATGCTGGCCGCCGGAGGCGAGCCGTTCCTGCCGCACAACCCGCTGGAAGGCCGGGCTCTGTTCACAGACAAGCTCTGCATCCGCTGTCATTCCATCCAGGGCGTGGGGGGCAACACCGGGCCCGACCTTGGCGAGATCTGGCTCGGCAGCTTCATGGATATCGCCAGCAAGCTCTGGGACCATTTCCCCCGCATGAACGAGGCCTTCCAGAAAGCCCGGCTGCCGCGCCCGACGCTGACCGCGGACGAGGCCAGGAAGCTGATCACGTTCCTCTACTTCCTGAATTACTTCGACCGCACCGCCAACACGGCCGTCGGCGAGAAGCTGTTCCGCGAGAAGAACTGCATCCAGTGTCATTCGGTCGGGGGCAAGGGCGGCCACGTAGGGCCGGCGCTCGATCCGTACCAGGGCAAGTACGCGGCGCCGTTCATCACCGCTGCCCTCTGGGACCACGGTCCCAAGATGATGCTGAAGATGCAGGAACGGCACGTCACCCGCCCCAGCTTCGAAGAGCGCGACGTGATGGATATCCTCGCGTTCATCCGGGAGAAGGGCTTGTACGATCAGACGAGCCGCAGCTATCTGCCGCAGGGCGACCCTGTCCTCGGCCAGGCGCTGTTCCAGGGCAAGGGCTGCATCCGCTGCCACTCCATCAACGGGCAGGGCGGCACCGTCGGGCCGGACCTGGCCAAACGCGACCTGAAGGGGAGCCTCTCTCACATCCTCAGCCAGATGTGGAACCACGGCTCGCGCATGTGGCCGGAGATGGCCAGACGCAACATTCCCTTCCCGACCTTCACGCCGCGCGAGATGTCCGACCTGATGACCTACCTGTACTTCCTGCAGCTCAGCGACCCGCCCGGTTCGCCGGAGCGGGGCCGCCAGATCTTCACGCAAAAGCAGTGCGCCGCCTGTCACCAGCCCGAGGCGCCCAACGTGCCCACGATCGGGCCGAACCTGGCCAAGCTGGGGCTGGACAGTCCCTTCGAAATCCTCGCCCAGATGTGGAACCATGCCCCGGCCATCCAGGAACGCATGGAGCAGGGCAAGATCCGCTGGCCGCTGCTGGACAAGGACCAGATGCGCGACCTGATCGCCTACATCCTCTTCGTGAGCCGCAAGGGCTGACCGCCCGGCGCCACTTGGCCGGGCACGCACCGCTTCCCGCGGGCAGCGGCGCCGGCGCGCTGTCGCGGACGGAGGGAGGCTCGCGGCCGGGGCCCTGGCGTCCTTCCCGCCCCGGCTGATTGCACGCGCCTGCGCGCACGGCCCGGCCAGGATCGCCCTGCAGCGCCCCGGCACGCCAGCACCATCCGTCGCCCCGGTTCCCCCCATTGCCAGCGCGGTTCACCCAGGCCGGCGGCCCGTCCGGCGGCCGCCTGCCCACGCCGGCCAGCGCCCGCCCCAGCCGCCCGCGGCCATCCCCTTCCCACCCGGCCCACCGGGCCGAACTGGCCCCAACCGTGCGCCCCGTGACCCGCCCCGGCGCCCCGGCGCTCCAGCGCAGTACCGCCCGATGTAAGGAAGGAACCCGAACCGAGTTATACGCGTTTAAGGTGCGGATATCCCTGAGACCCGTTCGCCGTCGGAGGCTCCGCATGACCGGCCACACCCCTCAAGCCGAGCCATTGCGCGGCGACCCCCTCTTCCGGAGCGGACGCGACGTGCTGACCCGCTGGAGCCATCGGATCGGGCGGCTGGCGGCCCCTTTCATGAATCGGGTGGGGCGCCGCCTGCACGGGGAGCTGGTGGCGCTGGCCGACGACGTGCGGCAGATCGCCGAGCACTCCGAGCGGCCCTATCTCGATCTGGGCCGGGCCCTGCAGCGCATCCACGGCCACGCCCGCGCCCTGCAGGAGGCCGCGACCGACTCCGCGCAGCAGCACAGCGACGAGGTGCTTGGCTCCTGGCTGCCGCGCTTGCAGGCGCTGGTGCACTCCCTGGAGCGCCAGCTCCAGAGCGCCGACGACCAGTTGGGCTTCATCGACGGCGCGATCCGCAAGGTGGGCGCCAACTTCCTGGAGTCGCGCGCCTCCCTGCGCGAGCTGAGCGGCAACGTCCTCACGCTGCGCATGCTGGCCACGCTGGCGCGCATCGAGAGCGCCCACCTGGCGGCGGGCGCGGGCAGCATCCGGCTGCTGGCCGAGGAGGTGGGCAAGCAGGCCGACGACATCGGCCAGCGCACGCAGGAGTTCCTGGAGCAGTCCGAACGCCTGATCGGCGGCCTGCGCGAGGTGCACGAGCGGATCGAGCAGCTCGACCGCAGCCAGAGCGTGGCCGGCCCCGTCGCGTTGCGCCACGTGGCCGGCGTGCTGACCGCCCTCGCGGAGCACCGCGACCGCACCCGCGAGCGGCTGGAGCAGACGGCGCAGCTCTCCCGCAACGTGGCTTGGCACACCGGTGAAGTGGTGGCCTCGCTGCAGTTTCACGACATCACGCGCCAGCGCCTGGAGCACGTGTCCAGCGCGCTGCGCCAGTCCACCGGCGCCCGCGCGACGGCCCCCGCTCCCCTGCTGCGGCTGCTGTCGGGCCAGGTCGATCAGGCCAGCCAGGACCTGTGGCAAGCCTCCGAGCGCATGACGGCCAGCCTGCACGCCATCGCCGGCGCCACGCGCGCCCTGGCCGACCAGCTCGCCGGCCCGGAAGGGCTGGGCAACGGGCGCGGCGCGCCCTCCACGCGCGCCACCCCGCTGGAGCAGCAACTCGAGCAGGCCATCCCGGCACTGCAGGCGGCGCAGCAGGGCGCCGGCAGGGTCGCCAAGGAAGTGCGCGCGCTCAGCCAGCACCTGGCCGGGTACTTCTCCCTGCATCTCACGCTGACGACGCTGGCGGCCGAGGTGGAGGCGATCACCGAGGTCGTCAAGCGCGTGGGCCTCAACGCATCGATCAAGGCCGCCACCTTCGGCAGCCAGGGCGCGCCCCTGGCCGCCCTGGCCCAGGCCATCCAGGGCTTCTCGACCTCCGTGGCCAGCCAGTCCGGCAACATCCGGCGCCTGCTTTCCACCATGGACGACGTGGCCGGGCGCATGCGCGGGCTGGCCGCGCAGGAAGGCGCCGGCGCCGCGGGCGAAGGGGGCGCGCGCAGCGAGGAGCTGCTCGAGCTGCTGCACGGCGTGCACGGCCGCTTCGCCCGCCTCACGCACGAGCAGGAGCGCCTGCAGGCGGACAGCCGCACGCTGGCGGCGGAGATCGCGGAGACGGCCGGCAGCTTCCGCGCGCACCACACCCTGGCCGACGTCATGGAACGCATCCGCGACCGCATGCTGCGGCTGGCCGACCAGCGGCACCCCCGCGCGGACACGGCGCTGGCCGCCGCGGACCCCGCCCTGCACGGGCTGGCCGGCACCTACACGATGGCGCGCGAGCGCGAGACGCACCAGCGCCTCATGACGCCTGGCCCCGCGCCGACGCCGCTCCCGGGGGCCCTGGCGCCCGCGCCGGGCGGCCCCACCGCGCTGCCCAAGCCGGCGGAGGATTCGCTCGGGGACAACGTGGAGCTGTTTTGACGCGGGTCTCCCCCATCGCCCGGGAGAGCCCCCACCCGGCGCAGCGCGCCGCCACCGCAGAGCCGCAGCAAGGAGCATCGCCATGATCGAATTCGTGCAGGGCCCCAGCGGCGAGACCGGCGTGCGGTCTCCGAGCGGGGCCTCGCCGCCGAACCGGAATGAGGGTGTCTTCATGCAGGAGGAGGGACGATGAGCAAGACGATCATGACGGTCGACGATTCCGTCAGCGTGCGCCAGATGGTCGCATTCGTCCTCAAGGACGCCGGCTTCACCGTGCTCGAGGCGCGCGACGGCCGCGAGGCGGTCGGCCAGCTCAGCGCCGCGCCGGTGGACATGGTGATCACCGACCTGAACATGCCCAACATGGACGGCATCGAGCTGATCCGCTGGGTGCGCAGCAATGCCCCCACGCGCTTCGTCCCGGTGGTGATGCTGACCACGGAATCCCAGCACGAGCGCAAGGATCAGGGCAAAGCGGCCGGGGCGACGGGCTGGATCATCAAGCCCTTCAAGCCCGAGCAGCTCCTTGCCGTCGTGAAGAAGGTGCTCGGATGAACCCCCCGGCGCGGGGCCGGGTCCGTGCGCGTGGAGAACGACGCCGCCCTCAGCGCCGCTCCCCTTCCGTTCAAGCGCGGGCCGACCTTTAGTGCCTGCGGGTCTGCGGGCCCCGGCTTCTTGCGCGGCCCGGCAGGAACTGCAGCGGGACGCGTTGCGGCTGGGGGCCAGCGCCGGCCTTGCCTGCCAGCCCGCGGCTCGCCCCGCCGCCCCGGCCCCCGCAGCGCCACCGCCTTCGTCCACCCGGCCATGTCCCGCGACGCCGATCCGCTCGTCTACAGCACCGACGGCAGCCACCCGCGTGCCTGTCCCCGCTGCGGGCGGCAGCCCTGCCAGTGCCCGGCCGCGGTCGCCCTGGTGCCGGCCGCCACGCCGCTGCACGTGGGCCTGGAGCGCAAGGGCCGCGGCGGCAAGGCGGTGACGGTGGTGCACGGGCTGCCGGCCGGCACCGCCGCCAGCGCCGACCTGCTGCGCCAGCTCAAGGCGCATTGCGGGGCCGGCGGCACGCTCAAAGCCGAGACCCTCGAGATTCAGGGCGACCAGCGCGACCGCGTGTTGGCGTTCCTGGCGCGCCTCGGTTTCCCCGTGCAGCGCGCGGGCGGCTGAGCACCGCCGCTGAGCTGCCGGCCAGCGGTGCGCGAGGGCGTTGGCGGTGCAGGCGTCCCCATGCGCAAGTCCCTTCCTACGTGCGGCCGCGCGGGGCCTGCCCGCCGGGCGCTGCGCGGCTGGGTGCTGCGCGGCTGGGTGCTGCGTGGCGGTGGCGCGGAGAAATTGCGCCAGCCGTTGCGCCGCTTGGTGGCTTGGGCATACCATCTGGCGACAGCGCAGCCGGGGGACGCGGCTGAACACCCGCCTCAGGATACCTGATGAGTCGAGACGACGAGCAACGCGGCCAGAGCCCGGCCCGGCCGGACCTGGACATGGAAACGACGCCGCACGGGCGCTACATCCCCTACAGCGGCGGGTCGATGGGCTGGTTCGAGAACCAGTCCGTCCTGCGCTGCGAACGGAACAACCGCTACCGCTTTCACCTGGTGATGGAATCGGAGTACGTGCGCGCGGCGCTGTTCCAGCGCTGGGGCCGCACGACCGACAAACGCGGCGCCGAGCGCATCGCCAAGGAGAATTCGGTCAACCTGCTCATGAGCGACCGCTCCGTGCCGGAAACGGCCTATCACCTGAAGACCGCCGCCGGTGTGCTGGAAGGCAAGACCAAGGACATCTCCCACTACGGCATGCGCCTCACCTTTGCCGAGCCCGTGCAGCTTTCCAAGGGCGACGCGGTGACGGTGCAGCTGATGGACAGCAGCGGCCGCGAGACGGCGCTGGAGCTGCCCGCCACGGTGGTCTGGATCAAGCGCGAGGTGGTGATCCGTCCCGTGTGGTTCGTGGGCGTGGCCTTCCAGCAACTCACCCATGAGACCGAGGCGTTTTTCAGCGAGTTCCTCGGGCGCTAGCTCCGCCGGCCTGGCCCTGGCCGGCCCCGGGCGCGCCCGATCCCGCAGGAGGCCCGCGCCGCACAACCCCTGGCCGAACAGCGCCATTGCCAGCGCGAGCCGCCTCTGCAGCGCCGCGGGCGGTGTGCGCTTGCCGGCGCTCCGCGCGGCCGGCGCCTCCCGCGCGCCCGGCCCTGCGCCCGACAGTTCGCCCCAGTGCGGCCCCCCGCGGGGCCGCGCGCCATCCCCGCCGGAACCCGCACTTCCCGGCAGACACGCCACCGCCAGCCAGAGATGAGGACATGCGCAACGGAAAGCAGAGGTTCACGGTCAGCCGGCGCAAGGACACCGCCTTCAAGCCCGGCTTCCGCCCGTACTTCCAGGATCGCGACCTGGGGCTGCGCAAGGCGACGGGCGGCCGCTTCATGGCCGAGGTGCACCGGGCCTGCGGCCCCTGCCCTCCCGGCGGCTCGGGACGCCACCTGCACAAGCTGGACTTCCAGTTCAACTACGTGCTGAGCGGCTGGATGCGCGTGGAGATCGAGGGGCAGGGCGAGGTCACCTTCGAAGCGGGCGATTCCTGGCTGCAGCCCCCGGAGATCGAGCACAACGTGGTCGGCTTCTCGGACGACCTGGAGGTGCTGGAGCTCGTCTCGCCCGGCGACTTCCAGACCGTCGAGGTCTAGCCGGCCGCACGATCCCCGGGCGGCCGGCCCCTCCCGCGAGCGATCGCTTCCCGGTCCGTTATTCCCTCCGGGTGTGCGACAATGGGCGGCACGCCCCGCTTTGCCTGCGGGGGCGCAAGCGTCGACCGGACAGGGCTGGAGGGGGAGCCGCGCATGCGGTTTCATTCGCTGCTGTGGGCCACCGTCGTGCTGGCCAGCCTGGCGGCCGGCGCCGTCGTGCTGAACTGGTTCGACCGCCATCGCGAAGGCCCGGACCTGATCGGCCGCACCCTGATCAGCAAGGCCAACCTCGCCGCCGCGGGCATCGTGCTCATCGAGACGCCGACGGGGCAGGTCACGCTGCGCCGCACGCTGCTGGGCTGGGTCGTGGACGAGCAGGATGGCTTCACGGCCGATACCGCCAAGATCCGCGAGCTGCTGCTGCGCCTGGCGCGCACGCCTATCGCCCAGCGTGTGCCCGTCCGCCCCGATCGCCTGGGCGAGCTGGGACTGCTGCAGAAGGTGGAGAACGAGTGGCGCTTCGAGGCGGGCAAGACCGCCTCGGTGCTCTCCGTCATTCACGGCCTGGAGCAGAGGCACCGCCTGATCTACCAGGTGCTGATCGGCAACCCCCGCCGCGAGGGCGCCGGCACCTACGTGCGCTTCCCGGTCAGCAACAGCGCCTACCTGGTGGACGAGACCCTGGTGCTGGACGGCCGCTCGGAGGACTGGATCGAGCGCCGCGTGTTCGCTCCGGATGCGGTGGCGGACATGCGGCAGATCCAGCTCCGGCGCCCGGGCGCGGCCCCGCTCACCTTCGCCCGCGCGGCGGCCGACCAGCCCTGGCGGCTGGCCGGGAACGAGCGTGCGCCCGATGCGGCCCGTGTGCAGGGGCTGGCCGAAGCGCTGGCCACGCTGCGCATCGTGCGCGTCTCGGCGCGCAAGCCCCAGGCCGTCGTGCTGCCGCCGGATTCGCCCACGGTGGAGGTGCGCTTCTTCGATCGCCACGTCGTGACGCTGGTGCTGCAGCCGGACGCGATCGACACGGGCCGGCCCGCCGTGCTCTCCGCCCGCCTGCCCGGCCGCTCAGCCGACGAT
>JBGOUY010000284.1:0-5606 GCA_041477795.1 bacterium | reverse complement strand
GCGGCAGGCCGATCGAAGCGATGTTGAGACTGCTTCCAGGCGCCCAGCGGGGGCCGTGCCAACGGGGCCGCCAGCGGGATGACGCCGGGGTCGTCCATCTGCCCCATCCGCACCCGTGGCAACCCGGTCGCACCGCAATCCAGAAATCCCGACTATCCACGCGGAAGATTCCTGCTATAATTCCGCGAATTGCCCCTGGGCCGGAGCCGCCGGTGCACCTGTCGCCGGTCACATGCCGCCGCCGGGCGTACCGACCCGCCCAGGAACGAGAGCGCTCCCCCGCGCGGCGCCCCGGCGACAGGGGCTGGAAGACATTGAAGGGAGCCAGTACCCAGAACGCATCAACCCAAACCAGGGATTCATCATGTTCGATCTGATCAAACGATTGGCCGTTATGGCCGTGTCGGCCGGAGCCGTGCTGGCATTCGGAACGGCCTTCCTGAGCAGCCCGGCAGCCGCGCAGGACGGCAAGACCCTCTACGCGCAGAAAATCTGCGGCACGTGCCATGGGCCGACGGGCAGTACGCCGCTCCAGCCGTCCTACCCGAAGCTGGCTGGGCAAAACGCAGACTATCTCGTGGTGCAACTCAAGGCCTTCAAGACCCAGGAGCGCAAGAGCGCCCAGTCCGCGCTGATGTGGCCGATGGCGGCGCAGCTGAGCGATAGTGAAATGGAACTCGTCTCCAAGTGGCTGCAGGCCCAGAAGAAGTAGGTTCGCTTTCCGCCGCGCCATCCGGGCGCGGCCAGCCTGCAGCCAGATGCCGGGCGCGGAGCGTCGCACAGTGCGACGCCCGGCGCCCGCCCTTCCGCCGATCCAGCGCCCGTCCCATCCCCTTTACGCCCCGCTCCGGGAGGCTCGCCGCATGTCGAGCGTGTTCAGCCTGGATTTCAAGGTGCGGGATTACGAGTTGGACCAGTACGGCGTCATCAACAACGCCGTCTACCTGAACTACCTGGAGCACACCCGGCACGAGTTCCTGCACGGGATCGGGATCGACCCGGCCGCCGTCGCCCGCTCCGGGCGCTCCCTGGCGCTCGCGGAAATCCACGTGCAGTTCCTCAGCCCCCTGCGCTCGCGCGAGCAGTTCCGCGTGGAGCTGAGGATCGGCGAGCTGCGCGGCGCGCGCGTCGTGATGGAGCAACGCATCGTGAGCCACTCGGACGAACGACCCGTGCTCAACGCGCGCGCGGTGGCGGTGTTCCTGGACGAGCGGGGCCGGCCGCTGCGCGTCAGCGCGGAGCATCGCCAGGCCTTCGCCCCCTACCTGAGCGAGAGCTGAAGCGCCGCCGGCGGCAGCGGCCCAGCAGGAAGCCCGCCGCCTGGAGTGCCGCGGGGCACCGCCTCCACATTCCCCGCAGGGAGCGCGACTAGCGCGGTGCGGCGCCGAATTCGCGCTTGCGCCGACGCACGCGCGCCAGCGCCTGAGCCGCCTGCTGGGCCAGCGCCACGTCCGCCGTGACGTCCACCGCCAGCGACTCGGCGAAGGACTCCGCCTGCGCCGACTCGTCGCGCAGGTTGTTGCCGATCAGCAGCAGGTCCAGTCCCGCCGCAATGCCGCGCCGGCAGGCTTCGCCCGTGGCGAAGCGGCGCTGCAGTCCCTCCATCTGCAGATCGTCCGAAAGCAACAGTACCTCCGGGAGCCGCTCCCGCAGCGCAGCCAGGGCCACGGGGGACATGGACACCGGGACGCCCGCCTCCCAGGGGTCGACGATGCCGTGGCTCACCAGCACCGCCTGGCCGGGCAGGGTCGGCGCCAGCTCGTGGAACAGCGCGAGCTGCCCGTCGTCCATGCAGTCGCTGAGGTCGGTCAGCTCCTGGTGGCTGTTGGTGCGCGCACCGCCCAGGCCGGGATAGTGCTTCAGACACAGGCCCAGGCCGACCTTGCGGGCGGCATCGGCCAGCACGGCCACGTTCGCCCGCACCTCGTCCGGCACGGCGGAATAGGAGCGCTCCACGGCACCGATATCCGGATTGGCGGGATTGAGGTTGAGGTCGATCACCGGCGCCAGGTTCCAGGCGATGCCCAGACTGCGCAATTCGGCATAGGCCGCGTCGGCCAATGCCTGCCGCTCCGCGCGGGGTAAGCGGTTGAAGGCCCAGGCGCTGGGCAGCGGAGCGAAGCCGCGCGCCTCCTTGAGGCGACGCACCTGGCCCCCCTCCTGATCCACCATCACAAGCGGCGCGGAAGGCAGCGCGGCCAGCTCGGCGCAGAGCGCCCGCACCTGCGCGGGGTCACGCACGTTGCGCTCGTAGCGGCGTGTGCCCACGTCGTAGTCGAAGAGGAGCGCACCGCCCAGGCCGAAGCGATGCGCGAAGCGGCGCAGCCAGTCGGGCACGGTCTCGCCCCGGAAGCCCAGCACGAACAGCTCGCCGATGGCGGAACGATCGATCATGGGCACGCTGCGGCGGGCAAGCGGCAGGCGATGGGTGTCACGCGACAGCCAGGAGCCGCGACGGGATAGCGACCCGGTGGCGCGGCGCCTCGGTGACTTGGGGCCAGCGGTCCGCTAGGGGGCCAGGCGCTGCACCTGCCAGCCCGCGCCACTGCGGTCGTAGCGGTAGCGGTCGTGCAGGCGACTGGGGCGATTCTGCCAGAACTCGAAGCGCGCCGGAAGCAGCCCGTAGCCGCCCCAGTGCGGCGGGCGGGGCACGGCCCCTTCCGCGAAGCGCTGCCGGAAGTGCTCCATGCGCTCCTGCAGGGCCTCGCGCGAGGCCAGCGGGGCGCTCTGCCGCGAGGCCCAGGCGCCAAGCTGGCTCTCGCGGTCGCGCGTGGCGAAGTACGCGTCCGATTCCGTCCCGGGCAGCACGGCTACGCGGCCCTCGATGCGCACCTGGCGGCGCAGCGCCGGCCAGTGGAAGAGCAGCGCCGCCCGCGGGTTGGCGGTCAGCTCCGCGGCCTTGCGGCTGCCGTAATTGCTGTAGAAGCGCAGCGCGCCCTCCACCACGCCGCGAAAGAGTACCATCCGCAGCGAGGGCTGGCCCTCCGCATCCGCGGTCGCCAGGGCCATGGCGTACGCCTGCGGGTCGACTGCCACGGCAGCCTCGTACCAGGTGTCGAAGGAGCGGTAGGGATCGGCCGCCAGCCCCAGCTCGGCGTCGACCCAGGCGGTGACGGTGCCGGACATGGGCGACCCGCTCAGGCGTCCAGCCAGCCTGGGCCCACGCGCACGGCGCCCACCTCCCGGCCGGCGCGATTGCGCAGGATCGGCGAGACGTGGTGCGACACGGCGTCCCAGGTGGCATCGTCCAGCGCGCCCAGGTGGCGCAGGATGGCGCCGAAAGCCACGGCGGTGGCGCGGCTGGCGCCGTCGGCGATCTTCATGGCGACGCCCAGCCCCAACTCCGGCAGGATCGCGATGTAGACGCCCTCGGCGCCGGTCTTGACCAGCACGCGACCGGCGGCGGCCTGGATCAGCTCGGTGCAGAAGCGACCGGTTCCAGCGATGTAGAACGGCGCCGCCGCGATGGCCGCGCGGATGCGCAGCACGGCGGCCTTGCGCTCGGCGGGCAGGCGCTCCGGGTCGGCATAGCGCGCCATCGCCTGGGCCATCGCGCGCAGGGGCATGGCGTACTGGGGCAGGCCGCAGCCGTCGATCCCGAACGGGGCGCGGGAGAGATCGAGGCCCGTCATGGCCTCCAACACGGCGCGCACGTGACGCTGGGTGGGGTGGTCGGGCTGGATGTAGCCCTGCGCCGGATCGCCCCGGTGCACGGTGTGCGTGAGCATGCCGGTGTGCTTGCCGGAGCAGTTGTTGTGCGCATTGTTGGCGCGTCCGCCCGCGCGCAGCAGGGCATGGGCCGCGGGCTCGTAGGACGGCAAGTGGCTGCCGCATTCCAGATCGGCCGGGGACAGGCCGATGCGGGTCAGCCACGCGGTGACCAGCCGCTCGTGCTCCGGCTCGCCGCCGTGGGAGCCGCAGGCGTTGCACAGTTCCGCGTCGCCCAGGCCATAGCGCTCGGCCGCTCCGCTTTCCACCAGGGGCAGCGCCTGCAGCGGCTTGATGGCGGAGCGGCCATAAACCGGCTGTTCCACATCGCCCCAGGCGGCCACGACGCGGCCCTGGGCATCCGTGGCGACGGCGAAGCCGCTGTGGCGACTCTCCACCAGGTTGCCGCGCGTGACTTCGACGAGAATCGGGGGGGCCGACACGGGGGCATCGCTCCGGCTGAGGGAAGCCGCCTGGGCAGCGCTTGCGCGCGCCGCAAGACGGTGTTACCGAACGATTGTATCGAGACACGGCAGGGCGGTGCCACCGGGAGGCGCACCCTGAGGGGGCACACCCGGGCAGCCACGCCGCATCCGCTGCGAATCGGTCTTACCGCAACCAATGGGGGAATGTCAGCAGCAAATTGGAGGACGGCGGGGCAATCAGCCTTCCCAGAAGGCCTTTTGCCACTCCCGCACGGCATTGCCGCGCGTGATGCCGATGTCGGCCAGCAGGTGGTCGTCCAGTTCCAGCAGCTCTTGCCGGGCCTGATGCCGGCGCCACCAGCGGCGCAGCGTGCGGAGGGGAACGGTCGCCCGCGCCAGCAGCAACCCGGCGATGTCGCCGCTCTTGAAGAGCAGCGCCTGCGCGTCGCGCTCTCCGGTGGGATCTGAATGCACCAGTGAAGCCATGGGATCTCTCAAAAATGGATACGCTTTGCGATGTTTGGCTTACGTTTTCATTTTAAAATTGACACAATTAGATGTCAATAGGTATATTGTCACCATGACAATCTGGCTACCCCGACTGGAAAATCGACCTGGCCCCCGCTATTTGCGCATCGCGGCGGCCTTGCGGGAGGACATCAGCACCGGCGTGTTGGCGCCCGGCGCGCAACTCCCGACGCACCGCGACCTGGCCGAGGCCCTCGGCGTGACGGTGGGCACCGTCTCGCGCGCCTACGCCGAGGCGGCCCGGCAGAACCTGATCAGCGGCGAAATCGGCCGCGGCACCTACGTGCGGGGCGAAGCCCGGCGCGACGAAGCCTTCCCGGCACCCAGCGAGCCGGACGAGGGCATAATCGACCTTTCCATGACCCGCCCCGTGGTGGACGTGCAGCAGCTCGACCTGGAGGCGGCCCTGACCGAGCTGGCCCGCAGTCCCGAGATCGGGCGCTACTTCGACTACCAGCCCAACGTGGGCCTGTACGCCCATCGCCGCACGGCCGCCGAGTGGCTCGCGCGGCGGGGGCTGGAGACCACCCCGGAGCGCATGGTGGTGACCGCCGGCGGCCAGAACGCCATCGCCGTGATCCTCTCCGCGCTGACGCAGCCGGGGGACGTGCTGCTGACGGAGTGCCTGACCTATCCCGGTCTGAAGGGCATCGCCAAGGTGCTGCACCTGAACCTGGCGCCGGTGGCGATGGACGACGACGGGATGCTCCCCGACGCGCTGGAGGCGGCGGCGGTCTCGCGCGGGGCGCGCGTGCTCTACACCGTGCCCACGCTGCACAATCCCACCACCACGGTAATGTCCACCGCGCGGCGCACGGAAATCGCGCAGATGGCCCGGCGGCTGGACCTGGCCGTGATCGAGGACGACGTGAACGGCCAGTTGCTCCCCGATGCGCCGCTGCCGCTGAGCTGCCTCGCCCCCGAGCGCAGCTACTTCGGCCTGGT
>JBGOUY010000255.1:0-6370 GCA_041477795.1 bacterium | reverse complement strand
TGAACATCAGCTTCGCGTACGTCGAAGGCGAGTCGCTGCTGATGGGTATCAACGATATCGCCGTGAGCTCGGGCTCCGCGTGCACGTCGGCGACGCTCGAGCCGTCGTACGTGATTCGCGCGCTGGGTATCGACGACGAACTCGCACACAGCTCGATTCGTTTCGGGCTCGGGCGCTTCAATACCGAAGAGGAAGTCGACTACGTGACCGAGCGGGTCGCCAAGGAAGTGAAGCGGCTGCGCGAGATGTCGCCGCTGTACGAGATGGCCAAGGAAGGAATCGATCTCAAGTCGGTGAACTGGAAGTCATAACGACGCCCGCGGGCGAAGCGAGAGAAATAGTCATGGCTTATTCGGACAAGGTAATCGAGCACTACAACAATCCGCGCAACGTCGGCAGCTTCGCCAAAAGCGACGCGGGCGTGGGCACGGGCATCGTGGGTGCCCCGGAGTGCGGCGACGTGATGAAGCTGCAGATCAAGGTGGAGGGCGACCGCATCGTGGATGCGCGCTTCAAGACCTTCGGCTGCGGCAGCGCCATCGCCAGCTCATCCCTGGCCACCGAATGGGTGAAGGGCAAGACGCTGGACGAGGCCCTCACGATCAAGAACACGCAGATCGTGGAGGAGCTTTCCCTGCCCCCGGTGAAGATTCACTGCGCGGTGCTGGCGGAAGACGCGATCAAGTCGGCCATCGCCGACTACAAGAAGAAGACCGGCCTGAGCCAGTAGGCGCGGCGCCGGACTGCCGTCGCGGCGCGGATGCGCGGCGTGGGCCGTGGTGGGTCTGCGCTGCGGCCGGCCTGCGTGCCGCGACCGAGCCCCGTGCAAATCCCATCCTCTGTCACGATGTCCGAGTCGTCCGACCACTTCGAGCGCTTCGGCCTGCCGCGGCGCTACGCGATCGATCGCAAGGCCCTGGAGGCCGCCTACGAGCGGCTCACGCTGGCCCATCATCCGGACTTCTTCGCCACGGCCCCGGCCGCTGTGCGCGAGCAGGCCGAGCGCACGGCAGCGGATGTCAACGAGGGCTACCGGCTGCTGTGCGACGATGCCGCGCGCGCGGCCTGGCTGCTGGAGCGGCTGGCGCACGGCCGCGCGCTGAACGCCCAGGCGCTGCCGGCGGGCTTCCTGGACGAGATGTTCGCGCTGCAGGAGGAAGTCGAAGAGCTGGACGCCACTGCCGCCGGTGCCGACGACGCCCGCCGCGCGGAGTTGCGCCGCGAGGCTGCCGCCAAGCTGGTGGACCTCGCGGCCGAGCGCGCCGCCCTCTTTGCCACCGCGGAGCGGCAGACAGAGCGGGAGCGGCAGACAGAGCGGGAGCCGCAGCCGGAGCTGGAGCGGCTGCAAGCGATCCAGTCCAACCTCAACTGCGAGCGCTACCTGCAGCGCCTGCTGGGGCGGCTGGACGGCCGCAGGGACGATTGAGGCGGCAGGAGCCGATACGGCCGCCCGGCCCGCAACGCCGCGACCGGGATTCCGGAACGAACCCAACCTGTGGAGTCATGACGGACAACGAGCGGATCATCGGAATCGACCTGGGCACCACGAACAGCCTGGCCGCCACCGTGTTCGAGCACGGGCCGGAGGCGATCCATGCCGAGGGCGACGGGGCCATCGTGCCCTCCGTGCTGCTGCGCGGGGACGGGCGCTGGATCGTGGGCGATGCGGCCCGCGAGGCCCGCACGATCGAGCCCGAGCGCGTCGTGTTCTCGGTCAAGCGCCTGATGGGGCGCGACTATGGCGACCTGGCGCAGGACCTGCCGCACCTGCCCTACCCCGTCGAGCCGGCCCAGCGCGGCCTGGTGCGCGTGCGCATCGGGGAGGAGACCTTCACGCCGCAGGAGCTGTCCGCCGAGATCCTGCGGGCGGTCAAGGCGCGCGCCGAGCGGGTGCTGGGCGAGACCGTGCGCAAGGCCGTCATCACCGTGCCCGCGTACTTCGACGATGCCCAGCGCCAGGCCACCCGCGCTGCGGGGCGCATCGCCGGGCTGGAGGTGGTGCGCATCCTCAACGAGCCCACCGCCGCCGCCATCGCCTATGGCCTGGACCAGAAGCAGCAGGGCACCGTGGCGGTGTACGACCTGGGCGGCGGCACCTTCGACATCAGCATCCTCCAGCTCAGCGCGGCGCAGGGCAGCGGCTCCGTCTTCAAGGTGCTCTCCACCCACGGCGACACGCACCTGGGCGGGGACGACTTCGACGCGCTGATCGCCGCGGAGCTGCGCCGACGCCTGCTGGCGCGGCACCCGCAGGCCAACCTGGACGGCCCCTTGCCCAGCCACCTGCTGCGCAAGACGGCCGAGCTGATCAAGATCGACCTCAGCCGCGCGCTGGACACCGAGTACACGCTGGAGTTGCCGGGCCAGGGCATCGCCTTCACGGACCGCTTCACCGTGCAGACCCTGGACGCGCTCATCGCGCCGCTGGTGGAGCGCACGCTGGAATCCTGCCGCGCCGCCCTGCAGGCCGCGGGCAAGACGCCGCAGGACGTGGAGGACGTGGTGCTGGTGGGCGGCTGCACGCGCATCCCGCTGGTGCGGCGCCGCGTCACCGCGCTCTTCGGCCGCGCCCCCAACATCGCCATCAACCCCGACGAGGTGGTGGCCATCGGCGCGGGCATCCAGGGCCACCTGCTCGCCGGCGGCCGGCGCGACTACGTGCTGCTGGACGTGATCCCGCTCTCCCTGGGCATCGAGACGCTGGGCGGCACCTTCTCCAAGCTGATCACGGCCAACTCCACCATCCCCGCCTCGGCCAGCGAGCTGTTCACCACCTACGTGGACAACCAGACCGGGGTGGACATCAACATCTACCAGGGCGAGCGCGAGTTCGTGAAGGACTGCCGCAACCTGGGGCGCTTCCGCCTGAGGGGCGTTCCGCCCATGCCCGCGGGCCTGCCGCGCGTTAAGGTGACCTTCCACGTGGACACCAACGGCATCCTCAGCGTGAGCGCGCTGGAAGAGCGCAGCGGCCAGCAGGCCAGCATCGAGGTGATCCCCTCGCACGGCCTGACCAACGACGAGATCGAGCAGATCATGGAGCAGGCCGTCGCGCACGCCGTCGAGGACCTCAACGAGCGCCAGCTCGTGGAGTTCCGCAACATGGCCGACGCGGTCTTCCGCGGCATCGACAAGGTCTGGGACGAGTCCAAGGTGCTGCTCAGCGGGCCGCAGCAGAGCGAGATCCGTGAGCAGATGGAGCGCGTGCGCCACCGGAGCGCGGGCCAGGACCCCATCGCGCTCAAGCGCGAGATGGATCGCCTGGGCGAGCTGACGCAGCCCCTCGCCGACGCCATCATCAGCAAGGCCGCCCTCAGCGAGCTGCGGCGCTTCTTCGAGGAGACGCGCAGCTAGCCGTTTTGTGCTTGGCTGTGGCTCCCGTGCGCTTGCTCAGCCGTTGGATGAGACCATGACCCTGACCTGGACGGACACGGAGGAGATCGCGCTGCGGCTCTTCGACAACGAGCCGGAGCTGGACCCGCTCACCGTGCGCTTCACCGACCTGCGCGACAAGATCCTGGCCTTGCCGGGCTTTGCGGGGGACGTGAAGCGGCTCAACGAGAAGATCCTCGAGGCCGTGCAGATGGCGTGGCTGGAGGAGTACCGCGACGCGTACGGCTAAGCGGGCAGCCGCGTCCCCGCCACGGACGGGCGGCGGGCGAGGCGCGCGGTGTCTCACTCGGACAGGGTCACTCGGACAGGCGCGTGACCACCCGCACCTCGGAGTGCAGGGTGCGGTGCACCGGGCAGCGCTCCGCGATCTCCAGCAGGCGCTGGCGCTGCTCCGCGGTCAGCTCGCCCTCGATCGTGATCGTGCGGTCGAAGCGGTCCAGCTTGCCCTCCTGGGTCTCGCACTCGGCGCAGTCCGCGGCGTGGATCTTCTCGTGCGTCAGGCGCACGGAGACGCGGCGCAGCGCGAGCTGCTTGTGGTTGGCGTACATGCGCAGGGTCATGGAGGTGCAGGCGCCCAGCGCGGCCATCAGCAGGTCGTAGGGATTGGGCCCCGTGTCGTGGCCGCCGGCGCTGGCCGGCTCGTCCGCGCGGAGCGGGTGCCCACTGGCGTTGATGACCTGGCCATAGGCGCCGTCGCCGCTTTCCGTCACGGTGACAACGCCCGGCGCGCCGGCCTCGCTGGGGCCCTGCTCCAGCGTGCCCTGCTCGCCCGCGAGATAGCGCGAGGCCCACGCCGCCAGCACCGTCGCCACATAGGCCGAGTCGCTGCGGCGCGAGAGCAGGTGATCGGCGTGATCCAGCGAGACGAAGCTCTTGGGGTGCTTGGCGGCCAGGAAGATGCGCGTCGCGTTGTCGATGCCGACCACGTCGTCCAGCGGGCTGTGCAGCACCAGCAGCGCCTTGCGCAGCGAGCCGATGGCGGCCTGCATGGGCTGCGCGGCGATGTCGGCGAGGAACTGGCGCGTGATGCGGAAGGTGCGCCCGCCCAGCGCGATCTCCGCCTCGCCGCGCGCCTCGATCTCGGCGCGCCTGGCCACGAGCTGGCGCGTCACGTGCTCGGGGTCGCAGGGGGCCCCGATAGTGGCCACGGCCGCGGCGGCCGGGATGCGCGCGGCGGCCCGCAGCACCGCGGCGCCGCCCAGCGAGTGGCCGATCAGGAGCGCGGGCGGCTCCCGCTGCGCCGCCAGGTAGTCCGCGGCGTGCACCAGGTCGTCCACGTTGGAGGAGAAGCTCGTGTTGGCGAAGTCGCCCTCGCTCTTGCCCAGGCCGGTGAAGTCGAAGCGCAGCACGGCGATGCCCCGCTCGGCCAGCGCCGTGCTGATGCGCGCGGCCGCCCGCAGGTCCTTGGAGCAGGCGAAGCAGTGGGCGAAGAGGGCGTAGGCGCGAGGACGGCCCTGCGGGCGGTCCAGCCGCCCGGCCAGCAGCTCGCCGCGAGCGTTGGGGAATGCCAGCTTCTCGCTCGTGATGGCCATGGGATGCTCTCGTGCAAGGGACGGTGGAAGCGGGCGCCCGAATGGCCGCAGGCTAGCACGGAGGGCCGTGCCCTGCCACGGCGCCGCGCACGGCCGCGCCGGCGTTGCCAAGGGGCGGGGCATGCGGCAACAATGGGCGCGGCAGCTCGGCACATCCGCCACCCCTCCGGGAGCCCCCATGGACTTCGCCCTCACGCCCGAGCAGGAACGCATCCAGGCCACCGCCCGCACCTTCGCCGAGCGGCACCTGCGGCCCCACTACCAGGTCCGCGACAGCGAAGACGCCCTGGATCGCGCCATGGTGCGCGAGATGGGCGCGCTGGGGCTGATCGCCCCCGTGCTGCCGGAGGCCATGGGCGGCCTGGGCCTGGACGCCTTCTCCATGGGCCTGCTGGTGGAGGAGGTCGCGCGCGGCGACTTCAACGTGGGCTACGTGCAGTTGCTGGGCGCGCTGAACGGGCAGATCCTGGCGCGCCATGCCAGCGCGGAGCTGGCGGCGGAGTGGGGCCACAAGCTCTGCCGCGGCGAGGCGCTCATGGCGCTGGCGCTCACCGAGCCGCAGACGGGCTCGGACGCCGCGCACATCAAGCTCAAGGCGCGCCGCGCGGGCGATCACTACGTGCTCAACGGGGAGAAGACGTCCATCTCCTTCGCGCACCAGGCGGAGGCGGCGGTGGTCTTCGCCCGCACGGGCGGCGAGGAGGACGGCGCGCACGGCGTGAGCGCGTTCCTGGTGCCGCTGGAGCTGCCGGGCATCCAGCGCACGCGCTTCGACGACCTGGGCTCGCACATCGTGGGGCGCGGCTCGATCTTCTTCGAGGACGTGCGCGTGCCGGCCGCCAACCGGCTGGGGCAGGAGGGGCACGGCTTCACGCAGGTCATGCAGGGCTTCGACTTCAGCCGCGCGCTGATCGGCCTGCAGTGCATCGGCGCGGCGGCGGTCTCGCTGGAGGAGACGTGGGGCTACGTGGCCGAGCGCAAGGCCTTCGGCCAGCCCATCGTGCGCTTCGAGGGCGTCTCGTTCCCCCTCGCGGAGGCGGAGACGCAGCTCGAGGCCGCGCGGCTGCTCTGCTACAAGACGCTCTGGCTGAAGGACCACGGCCGCCCGCACACCGCCGAGGCGGCCATGTGCAAGTGGTGGGCGCCCAAGCTGGCCGTGGAGATCATCCACGCCTGCCTGCTCTGCCACGGGCACGGGGGCTACGGCAAGGAGACGCCCTTCCAGCAGCGCCTGCGGGACGTGCTGGGCCTGGAGATCGGCGACGGCACGGCGCAGATCATGAAGCTGATCATCGCGCGCGAGCGGGTCGGGCGCGTGGCCGTGCCATACTAGCAGGCTGCGGAAATACGCCGGTCTTGCAAAAGACACCTACTGCAACCGCAGATTTCGCAGATAACGCAGATTTCAAAGACGAACCGTCGGCCCTCCCTTCGCCGGCAATATC
>JBGOUY010000332.1:0-4344 GCA_041477795.1 bacterium | reverse complement strand
GAAGCCGGAGAGCCCGCGCACCAGCCCGGCGGCTCCCACCGTTACGGCACCGGCCGCCAGCGCCGCGTCGAAGAGCTCAGCGCCGGGCATGCCGCTCCGCCACGGGGCGCCGAGGGCACCGGCGGCACCAACGACGCCGCCGGCGCGCGCCCGGGCCGCCCGGGGCGCTCACCGCAGCTCCCGCAGGGTGGCCGCGAAGCGCTCCAGCTCCGCCTCGCTGTTGTAGTAGTGCACCGAGGCGCGCACGAGCCGCGTGAGCCCGCGCGCCTGCATGTCCAGCAGCGCGCCAGCGGCCGTGGCCACCGTGACGTTGATGTGCCGCGCGGCCAGGGCCGCCTTCAGGTGCGCCGGGTCGCGTCCCTCGGCCGTGAAGGTGACGATGCCGCAGCGCTCGGCGCCGAGGTCGCGCACCTGCACGCCCGGCAGCGCCGCCAGCAGCGTCCGCAGCCCTTCGGCGAGGGCCTTCACGCGCGCCTCGATGGCGGGCAGCCCCCAGGCCAGCGCATAGTCCACGGCCACGCCCAGGCCCAGCCGGCCGGCCACGTCGAACTCCCACGTCTCGAAGCGCCGCGCGTCGGGGCGCATCTCGTAGGCGTCGGGCGCCGTCCAGGTGGCCGCGTGCAGATCCAGGAAGGGCGGATCGAGCCGCTCCAGCAGCGCGCGCCGCACGTACAGGAAGCCCGTGCCGCGCGGCCCGCGCAAGTACTTGCGCCCGGTGGCCGAGAGCAGGTCGCAGCCCAGTGCCTCCACGTCCAGCGCGAGCTGCCCGGCGGACTGGCAGGCGTCCAGCAGGTAGGGGATGCCCGCGGCGCGCGCCACGCGGCCCACGGCCGCGGCGGGGTTGACCAGCCCGCCGTGCGTCGGCACGTGGGTGATGGCGATCAGGCGCACGCGCGCGTCCAGCATGCGCTCCAGCGCGGCCACGTCGAGCTGCCCCGCGGCGTCGTTGGGCACGGGCTCCACGCGCACGCCGGTGCGCCGGGCCACGTGCAGGTAGGCGATGTAGTTGCTGGCGTACTCGGCCACGGAGGTGAGGATGCGCTCGCCGGGCGCGAAGGGGAGCGAGTAGAACGCCAGGTCCCACGCGCGCGTCGCGTTTTCCGTGAACGCGACCTCCTCGCGCCGGCAGCCCAGCAGCCGCGCCACGCTGTCGTAGCACGCCTCCAGCCGCGCCTCGGCGCGCTCGGCGGCCTCGTAGCCGCCGATGCGGGCCTCCAGCGCCAGGTGCTCCTGCACGGCCTGGAGCACCGGCGCCGGCATGAGCGCCGCGCCGGCGTTGTTGAAGTGCAGCACCGCTTGGCAGCCGGGGGTTTCCGCCCGGGCGCGCTCCAGGTCGATGGGCATGGGGGTCCTGGCGCGGGAAGGCGGCGCCGTCAGGCCCGCGGATCGTTGAGCACGGGGGCGAGCTGGCCGCGCACGTCGCCCTGCAGGCGCGGGCCGATCTGCAGGATCACGCGCGAGGCGAAGTAGCTGCCCAGCCGCCCGCACTGGTAGAGCGAGTGCCCCTGCGTCAGGCCGTGCAGGAAGCCCGCGGCAAAGGCGTCCCCGGCGCCGGTGGTATCCACCGGTTGCACCGGGTAGGGGTCCAGGTAGACGTGCTCCTCGCCGCGCGTCACATAGGCGCCGCGGCCGCCCAGCGTGATCGCGGCGCCGTCGCAGCACCGGCGCAGCTCGCGCATGGCGTCGTGCACGCAGTCCGTGCCGGTCAGCTCCAGCGCCTCGTCCCGGTTGGCGAAGACGAAGTCCACGTAGCGTTCCAGGATGTCGAGAAACGCCTGCTTGTGGCGCCGCACGCAGAAGGGGTCGGCCAGGCTCATGGTGACGTGGATGCCCTCGCTGCCGGCCGTGTGCAGGGCCAGCCTGGCCGCCTCCTGCTGGTTCTGCGTGTCCCACAGGTAGCCGGTCAGGTAGAGCAGCTTGGAGGCCTTCAGCGCGTCGAGCGGGACGTCCGCCGCGGTCAGCTCCCGACAGGCGCCCAGGAAGGTGTTCATGGTGCGCGCCGCATCGGGCGTGACCAGGATGATCGTGCTGCCCGTCACCGAGCCGTCGGCCGTGATGAACGAGGTGACGCCGGCTGCTTCGAGCTGCTGCTCATAGAGCTGGCCGTAGGCATCGTGCCCGACCTTGCCGCAGTAGGCCGTGCGCCCGCCGAGCTGCGCGATGCCGAGCAGGGTGTTGGCGCAGCTCCCGCCCGGCGCGGTCTGCATGGGGAATGCCTGCAGGTGCTCCAGCAGGTGGCGCTGGCGGGGTTCGTCGATGAGCTGCATGTGGTTCTTTTCCAGCCCCATGACCTGCAAGAAACCCTCCGGCACGGTGGCCAGCAGATCGATGAGCGGATTTTCGATGCCGAAGACGTCGAATTGCATGGGCAACCGGGAGCGAGATGGCGTGCTACGCGCAATGCCGTGCCGGCCCGCGCGGCGCAGCGGCGCAGCGGCGCTTCCGCCCGCCCGGCACGGCACACGCAGCGCGGCCGGCGGCGGGCAGTTGACGAATGGCGCCCGGACGGGCTTTCATGCGACAAGATGGGTATACACGATTCCGGCGTCGTGCCCAAGCCGGAAGGGGAGCGCCAGTACTTCGCGACACCCGTTCGCGACACATCGAACCCGTGTCATATCAATGCCGTGGCGAAGCCGATCATGTCGCGAAGTACGTTCACCAAATACTAGGCCGGCCGCGGCTCCCGCCGGACCGCCCGCAACGCAGGGAGGCGATGCGCATGAGCGGAAGCAACGGCCCCGATCAGGGGGCCGAGATCGTCCTGGCGGAGCGCCGCGTGGCCTACCGCCTGCAGCGCAGCGCGCGCCGCCGCACGGTGGTGCTGACGCTGCACCCGGAGCGCGGACTGGTCGTCTACGCGCCCCTGCGCCTCTCGCAGCGCAGCCTGGAAGGCATCCTGCACGAGAAGTCGCGCTGGATCCTGGACAAGACCGAGCAGCTCGAGCAGGAGCGCCGCCGGCGCAACCCGGTGGAATGCGCGCCGGGCAACCTGCTGCCCTGGCAGGGCGGGTGGTATCCGCTCGCGGTGGAAGCCAACGGTCGCCAGCGCGAGCTGGGGCTGGCGGGCGGCGTGCTCTGGCTGGGCCTGCCCCCGCGCAGCCTGGCGCGCCTGGAGGCCGCCGGCCTGCGCGGCCCGGCCCTGCGCGAGGAGGTGGTGGCGGGCTACCGCGACGCGGCCCGCGCGCTGCTGACCGAGCGCACGGCGCACTACGCGCCGCGCCTGGGCGTGCGGCCGGCCTCGCTCCGCATCAAGGGCCAGCAGCGCCGCTGGGGCAGCGCCTCGGCCAAGGGCGCGGTGAACTTCAACTGGCGCCTGATCCTGGCGCCGCCGACCGTGCTGGACTACGTGGTGGTGCACGAGCTGTGTCACCTGCTGGAGCTGAACCACTCGCCGCGCTTCTGGTCGCAGGTGGCCGCGCAGCTCCCCGACTACCGTGTGCGGCAGGCCTGGCTGCGCCAGCACGGCCCGGACCTCTACGAGCTGTGATCCGCCCGGGTTGCCGCGCCGGCCCGGCCATGCGAGGACCACCATGAAGATCACCCGCCTCTACGTGGACAAGCAGGGCGAGACCCACTTCGACGACATCGAGGTGGAATGGAAGGAGCAGAACAAGGGCGGCAAGATGAGCGCGCGCTTGCCCGCGACGGGCATCATCTTCCGCCAGTCCGGCGCGAACTACGATTACGACTGGCACAACGCCCCGCGCAAGCAGTACATCATCAACCTGGACGCCGGGGTGGAGATCACCGCGAGCGACGGCGAGAAGCGCGTGCTCGGCGCGGGCGAGGTGTTCCTGGTGGAGGATACGCACGGCAAGGGCCACATCAGCCGCGCCGTCGCCGGCAAGGTGCGGCACAGCATCTTCGTCACGCTGGATTGACGCGCCGGCCCCCGCGGCCGCTGCCGGCACGGGCGCTCGGGCGCGGGCAGCCACCGGCGCGGCCCGCGCGCCAGTGGAGCATTGACTTCAAGCGGGGTAGACTCTAGGTTGTGGGATTCGGGACGCTGCGGCGGACGCTGTGCCGCGGCGCGCAACCCATCAGGGGCGGTAGTTAAGCTGGTTATAACGCCGGCCTGTCACGCCGGAGGCCGCGGGTTCGAGTCCCGTCCGCCCCGCTCGGAAGGTGCGGTGCCCTCTTGGGGCACCCGCGAGGGAGTCCGGCCCATGCCGGGCTCCCTTTTTGTTTTGGCGCACTGGGGGCGCTGCCGGCCTTGCGGACACGCCGCCCACAAATGTTCGGCCGTAGGAGACGAACCGTGCCCCTTCCCAATAACCGGCAGGCAGGAGGCTGACCGGCGCGCCTGTATCCACAATGATGCGACGAAAGGAGGTCCAACCG
>JBGOUY010000326.1:0-4496 GCA_041477795.1 bacterium | reverse complement strand
GTTCACGTTGGCCGGGAAGCCCCGGCAGGCCTCGCGCACGGGGCCGTGGAAGACCTCCGTCTCCTCCGTGATCCCCGCCAGGTCGATGCCGTGCTCCAGCAGGTACGGCGCGCCGGCCAGCCCGTGCGGCGGCTTGCGCGTGGTGAGGGTGACGTGGTCGACGGACCCGGCGCAAGCGGACTTGATGCCGTCGATGCCGGCGATGGCCCCGGAGGGCAGCAGCAGCCGGCAGCCGCGCCGCCGCGCCTCCGCCAGCAGCTCCGGGTGCTCCAGCAGGGCGCCCACGCTGATGACGAGCAGGTCCTTGCCCGCGGCAAACACGCTGCGCGCCAGCTCCGGCACGCTGGCGCCCCCGCTGGCCTCCACCAGCAGGCCGGCGCGCTCGATCAGGTCGTCCAGCGGCAGGTAGGGCGGCGGCTTGCGCAGCGTGGCCAGGAACGCCCGCGCGCTGGCCTCCGTGCGGCTGGTCACGCCCGCCGCGGGCACGGCCAGGCGCCCCTCGTCCGCCGCGCGCAGGATGGCGCGCCCGATGGCGCCGCACCCCACCACGCCGAAGCTCGACTTTCCGTTGCCGGTCATGGGAGCGTCCCCGGCCCGCGCGGCTAGAGCCCTTCCACGGCCAGCAGGCGCATGGTGGCCGCCCCCTTGCGAGCGGCGCGGGCCTTGCCGTATTCGGGCGAGTGGTAGAACGCCTGCGCCTGGGCCAGCGAGGGGAACTCCAACAGCACGAGGCGCTCGGGCTTCCAGTCACCCTCCAGCGCGACGGTCGCGCCGCCGCGGGCGAGGTAGCGCCCGCCGTACTTGGCGATGGCTGGCGGCGCGAGCTGCTTGTAGCGCTCGTACTGGGCGGGATCGGTCACCTTCACCTCGGCGACGACGTAGGCGGGCATGTGCGCGCTCCTCGCGGCGGGGTTGGGATCGGCGGCGCCGCGCGGGGCGGCCCCATCCAGCCCCTGCGCGGCGAGGATGTCCAGCGTGGCCACGCCCGCCCGGGCGCGGATGGCGGCCTGGTAGCCCGGCGAGTCGTAGAAGGCGCGGCAGCGCTCCAGCGAATCCATCCCCACGAGCACCAGGCGCTGCGGGGGCGGGCCGCCTTCCAGCGCGTGCACCTGGGTGCTGGAGGCCAGGAAGCTCCCGCTGAACTCGACCACGACCCGCTTCGCCTGATCCTGGTAGGCGCGAAAGCGCTCCACATCGCGCACCTCCACCTGGGCCACGAGGTAGGCTGCCATTGCCAATTGCGCTCCGCACGGTATGATTCGGTGCGCGGCCGCCCGCGCGCGGATCGCCGCGCGCCCGCCGTGCCACGACCCTAGCACAGGGCGGCGCCAAAGCAGAAGCGCGGCCGCCGCAGCGGGACGCGGCGCAATTCCGGGAGACGAGATGACGCTGCAGCTCTGGCTGGCCTATGTGCTGGCCGCCTCGATCCTGCTGCTGGTGCCGGGGCCGACGGTGCTGCTGGTGCTCGGCTACGCGCTCTCCGGCGGCCGGCGCTCCGCCTGGCGCACGGTGCCCGGCGTGATGGCGGGCGATGCCACCGCCATCAGCCTCTCGCTGGTGGGCCTGGGGGCGCTGCTGGCCACGTCCGCCTCGCTGTTCGCCGCGCTCAAGTGGGTCGGCGCGGCCTACCTGATCTACCTGGGCGCGCGCCTGTGGCGCAGCCCGCTCGCCAACGGGATCGGCCCCGCGCCGGGCGCGGACCTGCCGCCGGCGGGCGGCTGGACGGTCACCGCGCACGCATATGTCGTCACGGCGCTGAACCCCAAGGGCCTGGTGTTCTTCGTGGCCTTCCTGCCCCAGTTCATCGTGCCCCAGGCCCCGCTGCTGCCGCAAGGGCTCGTGCTGGCGACCACGTTCGTCGCGCTGGCGGGCGTCAACGCGCTGGGCTACGCGCTGCTGGTGGGCAGCCTGCGCGTGGCCCTCAAGCGCCCCTCCACCCTGCGCACGCTCAACCGCGTGAGCGGCAGCGTGCTGATCGGCGCGGGCGTCCTCACCGCCGCCCTGCGCCGGGCGGCCTGAAGCCTCCGCGCCCAGCCGCCTCCATGGACGATCGCCTGAACAAGCTGGCCGACTGGCTGGCCGAGCGCCTGCCGCGCCGGGAGCCTGTGCCGGACATCCTGCAGCAGGCGCCGGGACTGACGGCGCCGCAGGCCTATCGCATCCAGCGCGACCTGATGGATCGTTGCGTGGCGCGGGGGGACCGCATCGTGGGCTACAAGGCCGCGCTGACCAGCAAGGCCATGCAGGCCTACAGCGGCGTGGACGAGCCGCTGCTGGGCACCCTGCTCGGCTCGCGCGTGCTGGCGCAGGATGCGCCGATCGCACTGGCGCCTTACCTGCGGCCCACGCTGGAGCCGGAGATCGCGATGCTGCTGCGGGCCGATCTGCGCGGCCCGGGCGTGACGGCGCTGGATGCCCTGGCGGCCGTGGCGGGCTACCTGCCCGCCGTGGAGCTGGGCGACTACCGCACGGGGGACAACCCGCGCAGCCTGCCCATGACCCTGTGCTGCAACACCTTCAATGGCGGGATCGTGCTGGGGGCGCCGCTCACGGGGCCGGCGGGACTGGACCTGCGCAGCGAGGGCATGGTGCTCACGCGCAACGGCGCCGTGTGCGCTTCGGCCACGGCGGTGGAGGTGCTGGGCGATCCGCTGCGCTCGGTGGCCTTCATGGCCAACAAGCTGGCCGAGCTGGGCGGCTGGCTGCGGGCGGGGATGGTGCTGATGACCGGCTCCATCGTGCGCAGCATCCCGCTCACACCGGGCGACGAAGTGCGCGTGGACTTCACCCGGCTGGGCTCGCTGCACCTGCGCTTCACGGCCTGAGCAGGCTGGGCGTCACGGCCTGGCGTCACGGCTTGGCAGCCGGGGTCGTGACGGCGGGCAGCGCGTCGAGCAGGGCCCGCTTGCGGGCGGTCGCTTCCTGCTCGGTGAACAGATTCTGCTCCAGGGCGCGGTTGATCGTCTCCAGCTTGTCCAGGTAGAGCCGCACGGTCTCCAGTGACAGGTCCCGCTGCTGACGCAAGCGCGCATCGATGGGCGCGACGTCCTCCGGGCTGAGCCGCTTGGCATCCACGCGACCCTGCACCTCGGCCAGCACGCGCGCCAGGGCCTCCCCGCCGCCTTGCGCACTGAAGACCGGATCGCGCAGCACGACGGTCGTGCGTGCGCTCTCGACCTGCTGGCCTGCCTGCGGCCACAGCTCGGCGAAGTCGGCGCGGCGGGCCGCGGCGCTGCCGCCCGCGTCCGGCGGGTCCGGCGGCGTCGCCAGCCGCGTGAAGCGGTAGACCAGATCGGGCCCGCTGCCGTACACCTCCACCGTCACGTCGAACTGGTTGAAGCGGTCCAGGAAGTGCAGCTCCAGGCGCTGCGTGCCGAGCACGCGCGGGAACTCCTGGACGATCGTATCCCGCACCCATTCGAGCTGCGGGCCCTCCAGCAGCGGCTGGGGATCCCGATGGTTCACGGAGATCATGTACGAGGGCCGCACGACCACCCGGCGCAGGCTCGCCTCGGCCTGCAGCGGAGAGAAGTTCGCGAAGCGGGGATCCGCCGGCGGCTGCACCGGCTCGACGCCGTCGATAATCGTCACCGAGCGATGCGTCTTCTCGTCGTCGAACACCACGGTGCGCTTGGCGGCGCAGCCGCTCGGCAACGCGGCGCTCAGCAGCAGGGCGACCAGCAGGATCAGGCCGGCGTGGGGCGGACCGCCCCGGCTGAGGGCACGGCCGGAACGGCGGAGCCAAACCGACAGCATTCGCATGGCAAGCAGGGGGACCTGGGGGGTGTGCGGGAAGGGTGGAGCGCTCAATTGGCAGCGCGGGTGATGGTGGAACCCTGGGCGTTCTCGATCCAGACCTCGCCCCCCTCCCAGTATTCTTTCTTCCAGACCGGCACGGTCTGCTTGAGCCGGTCGATGGCGTAGTGGCAGGCCTCGATGGCCGCGCGGCGGTGGGCGCAGGACACGGCGATGGCTACGCTGGCCTCGCCGATTTCCAGCCGCCCGATGCGGTGGCTGATGGCGATGGCCTCGATCTCCCAGCGCTCGCGCACCTCGGCTTCGAGGCGAGCCATCTCCTTGAGGGCCATGGGCGGGTAGGCCTCGTAGAGCAGGTAGCGCACGGTGCGGCCCAGGGAGTTGTCCCGCACCACGCCCAGGAACGTGGCGATGCCGCCGGCACGGGGGCTCGCCACGCGGGCCAGCAGCGCGGCCAGGTCGATCGGCCCTGCGACGATCTCGTGGGGCATCGCGCTAGCCTCCGCTGACGGGCGGGAAGATCGCCAGCTCCTGGCCCGCGGCGATGGGCTCGTGCTGGCGCGCATAGGTGAGGTCCACCGCCACCTTCAGGCTGGGCAGGGCCGTGCGGAACTGCGGGTAGGCCTCGGCGAAGCGCTGCAGCAGGCTGCCCACCGTGGCCGGCTCGGGCAGCTCCAGCTCCACCTCCTCGCCCAGGTGCTCCTTGAGCACCGCGAACAGCTTCACCTTGACGCGCATGG
>JBGOUY010000286.1:0-5590 GCA_041477795.1 bacterium | reverse complement strand
GCCCGCTCGCGCGGGCCGGCCCCTCCCCGCTAAGCAGGGAGGGGCGCGGGTTTGCGAACCCTTTCGCGGCGAGCAAGCTCCTTCCCTGCCTAGCGGGGAAGGGGTTGGGGGATGGGGTCCAACGCGATGTCGCAGCCCATTTATTCTGTAAGTTACCTCAGGGACACTGCGCTAGACGTAGCCGAACATCGAGCTGATCCAGACGAACAGCCACAGGGGCAGCGCGGCCAGGGCCACCACGCGGTGCAGCGGATGGCGCCGCATGCCCAGCACCATCTGGGCGGTCAGCACCAGCAGCCCCAGCAGCGCCAGCGACTGCTGCACGGCCGCCACAATCTGGGGAGCGCGGGCGCTGCCGGTCAGATCGTCCAGCCAGTACGCAGGGTGCAACGGCAGGTCCAGGCCGACGCGGCCCGTCAGCAGCACAACGGCCCCCGTCCAGGCCAGCGCCACGCCCAGCGCCATCAGTTGCCGGTGCAGCCAATTGGCCCGCCGGCGGGCGGCATAGCCCACCCCGAAGCACAGCGTGGCGGCGCTGAGAAAAAGCTTGGTGATGACGATCACCGCTGCGTCCTTGTCTGTGGCGGCTGCGCCGGGCGGGCGGATTCCGTCGACGGCGCGCGGCCGCGCGCTGGGCGCAGCGGCAAACCGGCCGGCCGCGCCACCTTTCCTAGATGGGAGCCAATGCGGAGCAATGTCAACGGGTGAGCGTCACGCGCGCGGTCGCGGCTGCCGCGCCCGCGCTGCCGGCCGGCGAGGCCGGCGGGCCGCCGGGGACGCACGCAGCCGCCGCGGCTGGCGCGACGGCTCCGCGCCGGCCTGCCGTGCGCCTGCTGTGCGCCAGCCGTGCGCCTGCCGTGCGCCTGCCGTGCGTTAAAGTGCAAACCGTTGCAGAATGGGACCGAGTGACGCAAACTCGGACTCATTTCCTGCCGCTCGAGCGGGGTTCCGGCCGGGCCGCTCCAATGGCTCGAGAGACGTGCGCACAGGCCCGGCCATCGGGCATATGCACGATGCCGCGGCCGCGCCGATCGGGCACGCTGTGGAGAGCCTGCGTTGACCCACCCCGCCCGTTGCGCATACGGTGAAGCGGGCTCGACGGCGGTGCCTCCGCTGCGGGCGATGCTGCACGGCTGGGCCGCGCCCGGCGGCCAAGGGAATTGCGGGATTGCCTGATGCTGCAGATCGACTATTCCCTGGTGCCCATGAGTGCCGCGGACCAGCAATCCGTCCGCGACGAGGTGGCGCGCCGCGTGCAGCAGGGGGAAATCCCGCCGCCCGACCGCTCGGTGAACGGGCGCATGGTGCTGCTCAATCCCGACCTCGTGCAGACGGTGCACCAGGTGCCCGACGACCTGCGGCCCCGCCTGCGCCGCATCATGATGCCGGCCCAGGAAGGCTCCACCCATCTTACCGCCGACCGGCTCTACCAGCACATCGTCGAATCGGACGAGCGGCTCTACCTGCTCGTGATCGAGCTGCAGTCCGATTTCCGCTCCTTCTGCGCGTTCCTGGACTCCCTGCCCAGGCTGCGCGAGCGCTACCCGGAGCTGGCCGTGTACCTGAGCGGCACGGTGCCGGACCTGCGCAGCAAGCTGGCCCAGGTGCTGGAGGAGGGCCGCTCCACCCTCCTGCTGGAATACGACGGGGGCAAGCGGGTGGTGGAGATTCACACCGCGGAGGCCTTCCGGGGCATGATCGCCACCCAGGAGCAGGTGGTGACCTACGCCACGCCGTTCTTCACGGACATCCGCCTGGCGCTGGAGCAGGGCGGGCGGCCGATCCCCTTCAACCTGCTGACGCTGCGCAAGCTGCACTCGGTGCTGGGGCACGGCGAGGCGGTGGAAGTGGAGGTGGGCAAGGGGCGGCGCGAGCGCATGATCGTCATCGACCTGCCCCTGCCCCTCATCCACGACTTCCGCTTCCGGCAGGACCGCGGGCTGGACTTCCTGGGCGTCGTCATCGGCGGAAACACGGTGCAGTCCCGCCACTTCGGGGACGAGAAGCTGGAGTTCCGCTGGATTCCCATGCGCTCGGTGGAAAAGTTCCTGCGCCGCGGCCCGGCGGGCGGACAGGAGGAGGTCGACATGCAGCAGGTGGGCGCGCTGCGGGTCAATACGCTCACCGGCGAGGTGTCCTTCCTGATGAAGCAAGTGGGGGAGAAGGTCGCCGTGGAGCAGGCCGAGGCGATCGCCTTCCGCAAGAAGCCCTCCCTGGTCGCGCGGCGGGGAGAGGGCGAGAGCCAGGCCGATGCCGCTGAGCAGATCATCGCCTTCGATCGCTTCATCCAGCCCAGCAGCACCTCGGCCCACCAGGACCCGATGCAGGAGGCCGTGCGGGCGCACTTCTACCACAAGCTGATCGGCGATGAGGTGGAGCACACCCGCAAGCAGGAGCTCTATGCGCAGCGGCTCAAGGTCGCGGCGGTGGGCCCCCTGGCGGGCCAGACGCTCAAGCTGCTGCGGCGCTTCGGCCTGGAGCGGCTGATCGATCCCGACAGCTTCTATTACCTGTGCGATGCGCCCGAGGAGGTGCCCTATTATCGCGGCACGCCGCAGCGCTACGAGCAGCACTTCGTCAACCTGGTCAGCCTGATCCGCGAGCTGGCGGTGGGCAAGCCGAGCGACCACGTGCGCATCGACGACATCGCCTGCAATTTGCCCATCAGCACCGAATGGGTGGATGCCGGACTGGCCTCCCTGGCCAAGGTCACCAATCCGGAGCTGGAGGCGGTCTATCACGAGATGCAGCTGCTCTCGGACTTCATCGCACACGAGTTCCGCCGCAACTTCGACCTCAAGGCCGAGGACGTATCGTTCTTCGCCAAGATGGAGGCCTGCCGGGAGGCCGGCCTGCTGGCCAAATGGCTCTCCGAGTTCAAGCGCGGGGCATACGGGCAGCCGATCCCGCCCGCTGCGACGCCCGACGTGCTCTTCTTCGCCACGGACGACGACAAGAAGGACAACGACACGCGCTATTACTTCCCCAGCCTTTCCTGCATGGAGCTGTTCAGCAAGCCCATCAACAAGGGCCTGTTCCGCGAATTCGACTACGACTTCAGCGTGTTCCTGGAGGAGCAGATGGCGCTGGCGGTGCACTTCGCCCGCGAGGAAGGCGTGCTCAAGCCCGGCATGCCGGAGTTCGTCCGCTACTTCCAGCGCAAGATCGAGGAGAACAAAGCGCAGGAGCGGGAGCTGCGCGGCATGCTGGACGCCATCGACGACGAGAATTCGCCCATCTACAAGCAGATGCTCGAGCAGGAGGAGAAAGCCTACCACGAGCGCTACGAGCAGTTCCGCAAGGATCGGGAGCGCACCGCTGCGGAGCTGAAGGAGGCGGTCGACCGCTTTGCCGCGCTGATCGAGGAGACCCAATCGCAGTTGGAGCGGGGCGAGGCCAGCGAGGCGGAGTTCTACCGCGACGTTCCCGATCATCCCGAGCTGCTGGAGCAGCGCATCCTGGGCGCCGCCAGCCGCACGCAGGCCCGGCTCAACGCCGAGCTGCAGGCGGCCTTTGCCCGCCTGACCGAGCGCATCGACGGCTGGCGGGCCAACCTGGAGCAGTTCGTGCTGGCCCTGCGGCGCTTCCTGCACCACCACCACGCCTGGCAGACCGCCTACGAGGTGTTGCAGTTGGCCGGGCTGCGCGAGCAGTGGCAGGGCCAGATGAGCGGCCGCATGGAGCAACTGCGCCGCATGCAGGTGCTGGAGCGCGATCAGCACATGCGGCGCATCCAGATGCAACTGCGCAACTACCAGGGGGAGCTGGCGCAGATCAACACGAGCCTGGCCGAGCATCTGCAGAAGAACCAGCGCGCCGCCAACACCTTGCACGCCTACGTCCAGAGCGCCGCCGGCCGGCTCGGCTCCCTGCGCGAACTCGAGCCCGGCGCGGCGCCGGAGCAGGTCGTGGCCCAGTCCGAGTCCCTGCGCAAGCTGCTGGACAACATCGCCAGCAATGCGGGCGCCCTGGCCGGCCGCATCCAGGAGATGCAGGACAGCGTCGAGCAGACGCGCGTGCGCAAGCAGCGCCACGTGCAGCAGCTCTACCAGCAGCGGGCCGAGCTGGCGCTCGTGCGCGCGGTGGATGAACGCACGGATCCCGTGCTGCCCAAGGTGCAGACGCCCGACGGCAAGATGCCCGGCGAGGCGGACGTCGCCCGCCTGGAGCAGGCTTGGCGCGCCCAGGAGGCGACCATGAGCCGCACGCGCGACGAGCTGGGCGCCGGCGGCGGCGGCGTGAACGAGCTGATCCAGTCCGTGCGGGGCCAGGCCATCGAGTTCAAGCGCTTCGAGAGCCGCCACGAGCAATTCGTCAAGCTGATCGCCCGCAAGACCCGCCTGCGCGCGGCGGCGAAGAGCCTGGCCGAGCGCCAGACGCTGATGGAGGAGGAGCTGGCCGACCTGCCGCAGCGCGTGCGCCAGCAGTTCATGCCGGCGCGCAAGCAGCTGCTGGTGGAGGTGTTTCTGCCCGAAGCCGAGCGGCGCACGGCCCAGCTCAACAAGGCGCAGACCTTCGTGACCGAGCTGATCGGCCTGCCGCACGAGCCGCTCAAGGCCAAATACCTGGATCACGGCATCTTCCGGCGCTTCTACAGCCGCCAGTTCATGCGCGGCGGGGCCTACGCGGCGGACACCAACAGCGACCTGCACTTCCCCACGCGCAACGTGGCCCCCGCCCTGCGCCTGCTGGCGCGGGCGCTGGCGCACAACTTCAAGCGGCACCGGGTGCCGGGCGTGGAGCGCGTGCAGCTCCCGCAGCTTTCCAGCCAGCAGCCCCGCGAGATCCTGGCCACCATCCAGAACATGGCCGCGGTGGCGGGGCGTGGGCAGTTCGACTACCTGGTGCTGCCGCCCACGCTGCCGCTCAAGGAAGGGCTGGAACTGCTGCGGCGCAAGGACGAGCTGTACGCGGGCGTGCCGCGGCTGGTGCTGATCTTCGTCACCCGGTTCGATCCGCAGCTCCTGCGGCACGACGCGGCGATCCGGGAGGCCTACTTCCGCGCGCTGAAGCACAACGTGGTGCTGAACGTCGACGGCCACGTGGTGGTGGACAATCCCCGCTCCATCGGCATGCGCCTGCTGCACGAGACGCTGGGCAGCGCCATCGACCTGCCCGACGTGGAGGAGCCGCCAGAGGTGGCCTCGGCGGCGGAGTAGCCCGCGCACCCTCAGCCCGGCGGAGCTGGGCTGGCTGGCGGACCGCGTCTCCACCCCGGCCCGTCGCGCGGGTGGGGTCGGCGGCGCTGGTCGGGGCGCTGCTGCTCTCCCGCGTGCATGCGCTGTGGCAGTTCTACGCGGTCTACGTGCTGCTGGGCGGCGTGGGGGCGGCGGCGTGCTTCGCCCCGCGAGCGGGGCTCACGGCAGGGAGGGGCGCGGGTTTGCGAACCCTTGCGCGGCGAGCAAGCCCCTTCCCTGCCTGGCGGGGAAGGGGTGGGGGGATGGGGTCTCACGCGATGCCGCAGCCCATTTATGATGGAAGTTACTTCAGGGACACAACGCTAGCCGGCGCGCTCCGGCTCCCGCTCGAAGCCCTGCGCCGGATGCGCCTGCTCGGGCAGGATGCAGAAGACGCAGCGGTTGGCGCCATC
>JBGOUY010000242.1:0-6738 GCA_041477795.1 bacterium | reverse complement strand
CTCCAGGAACGTGTCCAGGTCCGCCAGCGGCTCGGCTCCTGCCTTTGGAATCGCCATCGCTCCTCCCTGAGCAAAGGTGCGATGGCAGGGTACTCAAGGCAATGGCAAAGGTCCAGTAATAACTAACAAAGCAGTACTAGCCACCCGCCGGCAGGGTGGCGCCCGCAACGCGGCGCGCGAATCTTGACCTCCGTCAATCCCGTCTCAAGGAAGCCGCTGATCGGCCTCTCAAGCTTCTGTCCGGCGCGCCGATAGTATGGATATACTGGAATCGGTTGCTGGGCCGGGATGGGTAAGTGGGGGCTCGGGACCGCGCAGCGACCCGCAGGCGAGTGAGGCATACCGATGCGCTCCACGTGACCCGTGGGCGGCGGTGCAGTGCTGCTGGGCGCCATCCTGTGCAGCGCCCTCATCGCCACAAGCCAGCCCGGCACTGCCCGCGCCCAGGCTCTGACGTTCCTCACGCCTCAGAAAGCCATCGGCACGGCCCTGTACTACCGCTGGGGCTACATCGAGGTCGAGGCCCCCAAGGGCAGCGCCGACCTGAAGACCAAAGGCCTCATCGACGTGCTGCCCGCCCGCATGCCGCTGCAGGGGCCTACGCTGGGGATGAGCTTTGGCGACTTCGGCTTCGTGGCCGCCTATAACACCTTCGAGGCCGTCGTCAACAAGAAGGCGGACCTCAATGGGGACGGCATCGGCGACGTGGACGTGCTTGCGGTGCAGGGCAACAGCGTGTCCATGAGCCTGCTCTACCAGCCGATCCGGCATTTCTTCATTGGCTACGGGGCGTACCGGGGCACGATCGCCTTCCAGATCGTCAACGCGGGGGTAGGCTCCACGCAGAAGACCCCCACCAGCGGCAATTTCTACACCCTCGGTCTGGCCTGGGGCATCGACCCGACTCTGAAGAGGGTGCAGTTTTTCTCCACCATCTATGCGGCTCTGCCCGCGGGCAACAGCGAGACCGCGGTCACCTCCTACGGCATCGGCCTGGGCGTGTTCTTCTAGGCGCTACAACGGGTCTCAAGAACGGTCCCGGCGCCGCGTCCTTCGAGACGCTCGCTTCGCTCGCTCCTCAGGAACGCGGTTTCGAGCTGACCACCTTAGCCGATCCGCGCTGCTGAGGAACGCCCGCAGCCGCATCTCGAAGCGCGCGGATCGCGCCATTCCCAGATCCGGCTTAGTCGTCCCCGGAGCCCGCGCGCAGGCGCTGCGTGGCAGCCTCGTCGAGGGCCAGCGTGCGCGGATGCACGGCCACGCCATAGACGCTGCGGGCGCGCTCCGGGCTGATGCGGCCCTGCGCCACGTCCTCGGCCACCAGGGCCGCGGGGCGCTGGCGCGGATCGCCCGTGCCCCCGCAGCCGGGCGATCAGCTCCACCAGCGCCTCGGGCAGGCGGCGGGCGACGCGCCGGGCCACGCTGGGCCGATTCTCCAGGCCGCCCCAGCCTTCGGCTCTGAAGCGGGGCGCCCACTTGTAGACCGTGCGCACGCTGATCCCCAGGTCGTCTGCGACCCGGCAGGGAGACTGACCCGGCTCGATCACATGTCGTACCAGCAGGGCTCGCGTGTGCGGGGTCGTTCTGGCATTCTTGTGGTTGTTCATCCGGGCACCTTCCTTGGAGTTCTGTGGTTTGCGTACCCATCAGATTCCAGGAAATGTCCGGATGACCAACCCTCATAGACTTCACAGCTAGCGCACGCGCACGCCGCCCTTGAACACGGCGCGGTGATTTTCGCGGCGGGAGGCGCAGGTGATGTCGCGGGTGGGGTCGCCCTGCACGACGAGCAGGTCCGCGGCGCAGCCGGCGGCGATGCGGCCCTGCTCGGGCAGTTCCAGCAGCTCGGCCCCGTGGCGCGTGGCGGCGATCAGCGCGTCGGTGGGCGGCACGCCCACCTCCACCAGGTACTCCAGCTCCTCGCTGTTCTCCCCGTGCAGGTTGTAGGGCGTGCCGGCATCGGTGCCCATGGCCAGCTTGCCGCCCCCCTTGTGGAACATGCGCACGGACTGGCGATGGCGCTCCGCCACGCGGCTGGCCTTTTCCACCGCGTACGCGGGCACGCCGTTGGCGGCGTTGGCCAGGATGCGGTTCACGGCGGCCAGCGTGGCCACCAGCATCGTGCCGCGCGCCACCATCTCCTCCAGGCAGCGCTCGTCCAGGAAGATGCCGTGCTCGATGGAATCCACGCCGCCCAGCACCGCGTTGAGGATGCCCTGCGTGCCCTGGGCGTGGCTGGCGGACTTCTTGTGGAAGCGCTTGCCCTCGGCGATGCCCGCGGCCATCTCCTCGGCGGAATAGTGCGCGTCCTCGGGATTGACGCCGGGCGTCATCACGCCGCCGGTGGCCATGATCTTGACCTGGTCGCAGCCGGCGTGGATCTGCTCGCGCACGGCCTTGATCACCTCGTCCGGGCCATCGGCCACGCGGGCGATGTGGTTGCCGTGGCCGCCGGTCATGCAGATCATGCGGCCCACGGCGCGGATGGTGGGGCCTTGGAAGACGCCGCGGTTCACCGCATCGCGCACGGCGAACTCCAGGTAGTCCTTGCCGCCGCAGTCGCGCAGGGCCGTCACGCCGCCGCGCAGGGTGCGCTGGGCGTTCTCCAGCGCTTTCAGCGTGATCTGCGCGGGCGACAGCGCGCTCAGCACCGGGCGCGGGTTGGCCTCGCCGCCGTAGACCAGGTGCACGTGGCAGTCGATCAGGCCGGGCAGCAGCGTGCCGCCGCTGGTATCGAAGCGCTCGCCGGCATAGCCCGCGAAGGCGTCCAGCGGGGCCACGCGGGCGATGCGCCCGTCCTCCAGCAGTACGCCGTGGCGGGGCAGCAGCGCGCTGCCGTCGAACACGTTTCCGCCGGCCAGGAGCAGGGTCATGGGGTCTCTCGCTGCAAAGGGTGGGGGCGATCCGGGCGGCTCAGGCCGGCACGCGGCGCAGGATCACGCCCGGCGTGGCGCCCGTGGTGCGCCCGGCGCTGACGATGGGCACGCCGTTGACGATCACCTCGTCGATGCCGAGCGGATCCTGCTGTGGCTGCTGGTACGTGGCGCGGTCGATGATGGTGGCGGCATCGAAGACGACCAGGTCCGCCGCCAGACCCGGCGCGATGCACCCTCGGTCGCTCAGCCCGAGCTGGCGCGCCGGCAGGCCGGTCATCTTGTGCACCGCCAGCGGCAGGGAGAGCAGCTTCTGCTCGCGCGCGTAGCGGCCCAGGATGCGCGGGAAGGTGCCGTAGTAGCGCGGGTGCGGCTTGGTCAGGTCCGGCTGGCCCGGCACGGTGGTGATGATGCCGTCCGAGCCGATGGTGGTGTCCGGGTGCGCGAGGATGCGCTCCATGTCCTCCACGCCGATGGTGAAGAAAATGGCCAGCGTCTTGGCGTAATCCTGCAGCAGGATATCCAGCATGGCGTCCACGGCCAGCTTGTTCTCGCGCTGGCCGATTTCCTGCAGGTTGAAGCCGTTGTAAGCGGGGTTGCGCGGCGAGTCGGCGATCATCACGTCGGTCCAGCTCGCGATCTTCATGTAGCCGTGCTCGCTCATGCCCTCCAGCATCTCGGCGCGAATCTGGTCGCGCTGCCCGGCGTGCTTCAGGCGGCCGATGAGCGTCTCCATGCCGCCCTCGTGGCACCAGGTG
Organism: bacterium; assembly: GCA_041477795.1. Lineage (GTDB taxonomy): Bacteria > SAR324 > SAR324 > SAR324 > JACQKK01 > DATFMP01. The sequence goes on along the minus strand of JBGOUY010000242.1, from coordinate 3,107 downwards.
GGCAGCAGGCTCTTCAGGCCGGAGCTGCCGGCGGGGTAGGGGTACTGGTCCCAGTTGATGAACACGCCCCCCGCGCGCAGCTCGGCGAGGAGCGCCAGCAGCTCCTGCGCGTGGCCCCAGTGGGACTTGCCGCTGATCTTGAGGTGGGAGATGTGCACCCGCGCGCCGGAGCGCCGGCCGACCTCGGCCGCCTCGCGCACGGCCTCGAACAGCCGCTCGCCCTCGTTGCGCATATGGGTGTGATAGCCGCCGCCGAAGCCCGCGGCCACGCGCGCCAGCTCGGCGATCTCATCCACCTGCCCGTAGGCCGAAGGCGGATAGACCAGGCCCGTCGAAAAGCCGAAGGCGCCGCCCTCCATGGACTGGGCCACCAGGTGGCGCATGGCCTCCAGCTCGGCCGCGCTGGGGGGCCGGTCCTCCATGCCCAGCACGGCGCAGCGCACGGCGACGTGCCCCACCAGCTGCGCCAGGTTGATCGCCAGCGGCGGCAGCGCGGCGAGGAACTCGCCCAGCGTCTCCCAGCGGTAGTCCAGCCCGGTGTCCAGGAACGAGGCGTTCTCCACGAAAGTCTTGCGGTGTGCCGGGCCGATGGGCGCGGGCGACCAGCCGCACTGGCCGGTGACCTGCGTCGTCACGCCCTGCAGGGTCTTGCCCGGGACGAGTGGATTGACCGGCAGGTTGAACTCGTCGTGGGAGTGCGAATCGATGAAGCCCGGGGCGACGCTGCGGCCGGCAGCGTCGATGCGCTGACGCGCGCGCCGGCGGGCCAGGTTGCCCAGCTCCGTGATGCGGCCGTCGGTGATCCCCACGTCCGCGCGCACAGCCGGAGCCCCGGTGCCGTCCAGCACCTCGCCCCCGACGATCAGCAGGTCGAACATCGTGCCGCTCTCCATGGCCGGAGGATAGGGCGCGGGCCGGGCTGCCTGCGCCGGCGGCACGCTCCGCTGCGCGCGCCGCACCCGGTCGCGCCGGGAGGCACCCGCGCGAGCCGGCGCCGTGCCCGGCCGCCCGCGCTGCCGCCTGGCGAGCATGGCACAATCCCTGCTGGCGCGGTAGCGCAGCCGGGCCGCCGTCACAAAACCGGTGCGCATCCGTTCTATCTTACGTGCTGCAACCATTGCGTTATGCTAGGTAATTCCCGCCGCTTGGCGCTCTTCCGGCGGGAGGGGGACGGCCATCGACGTTGTGGTGCACCTCGGACCGCGTGCGGCCCGCCGGCCTCTGCCTGCCAGGACCCTGCGATGCAGCACTCCAGCTCCCCGGATTCCGACACTGCAGCCTCGCAGCGAGACGCGATCGTACTGCTCGCCCGCGAGCGGCTCTCCACCGCCGTGCTCTCGGACACGCTGGACGGCATGGGGCTGATCCACCAGGTCATGGAGCGCTCGATCCGCCCGCTGGACGAGCGGCTCGTGCTGTGCGGGCGGGCGCGCACGGGCAACTTCCGCGACGTGTACCACTTCCAGCAGGACGACAACGTCTACGAGCCGCTCGCGGAGTTGGTGGCCGACCTGCACCCGGACGACGTGGCCGTGCTGGCCTGCGGGCGCTCGGGGCGCATCGCGTCCTGGGGCAGCCTGCTGAGCCTGGCTGCGCAACTCAGAGGCGCGGCGGGCTGCATCACCGACGGGCTGATGCGCGACGTGGGCCAGATCCGCGAGCTGGGCTTCCCGGCCTTCTCCGCCGGCTACGGGGCCATCGAGATGCACGGCCGCGCGGCGCTGATCGCAGCCGAGGTGCCCGTGCATTGCGGCGGGGTCTGGGTTTCCCCGGGCGACCTCCTCTATGGCGACGTGGACGGCGTCGTGGTCATCCCGCGGGATGTGGAGAGGGAGGTCGTGCGCGTGGCCTGCGGGAAGGCCGCGGTGGAGCGCGAGATCGTGGAGGCGCTGCGCAACGGCACGCCGATCGTGGACGTCCTTCGCCGCTTTGGCTCGCTATGAGGCGCTTGCGCGGCAGGCCGCCCGGCCGAGCGGGCAGGGGCAGGCGTTCCTGGCCGTCTCGCCAAGGCGGCCTCTGGCGCCCAGGAGTCGGCGGCCCCGCGCGCCCCGGCCCGCGCGTGGCGGCCGCCCGCTGGAGCGACACGATGGGACGCGGCGCTGCGGGGTCGGCCGGCGCCGGCGTCGGTGGCGACCGCGGCGCACCGAGCCTGCAGCTACTGCGCACCCGGCTCTGGACGGCGGTGTTGTGCGATGTGCTGGCCGCGCTCGGCCTGCACCAGCAGATCATGTCCTCCCAGGTGCGCTCCCTCAATGAGTCGCTCGTCCTCTGCGGCCGGGCCCGCACCGGCGACTTCAAGGACGTTTACCACGCGGACGAGCGCAGCGATCCCTACGAGCTGGTCATCACGCTGGTGGACGGGATCAAGCGCGACGACGTGCTGGTGCTGGCCTGCGGCAAGTCGGGCCGCATCCATCCCTTGGGCGGGGCGCAGGCCGCCGCGGCCGCCGCGCGCGGGGCGGCCGGCTGCGTCACCGATGGCCTGGTGCGGGACGTGGGGCAGATCCGCGCGCTGGGCTTTCCCTCCTTTGCCGCGGGCAACGGCGCCATCAAGCTGCGTGGCCGGGGCCGGCTCGTCGCCATCGACGTGCCGGTGCAGTGCGGCGGAGTCTGGGTCTCCCCGGGCGACCTCATCTTCGGGGACGTGGACGGCGTGATCGTCGTGCCGCAGGTGGTGGAGCAGGAAGTGATCGCCCACGCCCTGGAACGGGCCGAGCTGGAGCGCCACATCGTCGAGGAGCTGCGCGCGGGCGCCTCCATCATCGACCTGTACCGCAAATACCACATGCTGTAGCGCGGCCGGGCCGCCCGCTGGCCCGCCGGCCTCCGCCGCGCCCCGGCCATCGGCGAGACCCTGCGCCTGATCCCGGGCCACTGCGACCCCACGGTCAACCTCTACGACGGGTACGTGGGCATCCGCGGCGGACGCGTGGAAGCGCTCTGGCCCATCACGGCGCGCGGGGCGGTAGGGGCACGGCAAGACCATGCGAGGGAGCAAGCCCCCTGTGCCGTTGGCACCTCGCGCAAGCGCTCGGCACTGCTCCCCTGATGGAACTGCACGGCGGCTTTGCAGTGGCCGTTCCGATCCGTGTCCATCTTGCTCTGTT
>JBGOUY010000061.1:0-17128 GCA_041477795.1 bacterium | reverse complement strand
TCGTGATGATGGGCATCGCGCTGCGGATGCCATAGAAGAGCACCAGCGCGGGCAGCAGGATCGTCGATCCACCCGAGCCCGCCACCGAGCCCACGAACGCGGAGAATGCCGCCACCAGGCCCAGCACGGGCAGGTCGCTCCAGGCAATCATCGCCGCGCCCTCCGCCTGCGGCCGCGATGCTGCGCCGTTTGCACCGCGTCAGCCTTGCCCGTCGAAGAACTTGTTGGGCTTGAGGAAGAACGCGAGCATGGTGGCGCCTTCCGGGGTGCGGGCGGTGTGGCGGCTGCCCTTGCGGCGCCAGACGAACTGGCCCGGGCCGCACTCGCCGTCGTCATCCACCAGCCGCCCCGAGAGCACATAAGTCTGCTCGATCTCCGTGTGTTCGTGGAACGGCAGCTCGGCGCCGGGCTCCCAGCGCATCAGCGCGGTGAACATGCCGCTGGCGGGATCCTCCATCAGCATCTTCCACGAAACACCGGGGAAGCGCGTCGGCTGCCAGGGCAGCGCCTGAGGGTCCACCAAATGGGAATTCTGCAGGGCCGGCGCGACCTGGGCGCGCGGGCCGGACGTGCGTGCGGTCATCGGGTCTCCTCCCCATCGGACGGATGCGGGCGCGCGGGGCCTGGCCGGCAGCCGTCCCCGCGTCGCGCCCCGCGTGCCCCAACCTTGGCGGAGAGTCCCGCGCGCGTCAAGCGCCCGCGCTGCTTCGTCCTGCCAGCGTCCCGGCCGGGCGCCGCTCGCACCCCGCCCGCTTGACCCGCCACGGGGGCGCCGCTACCGTGGCCACATGAGCGCACCATTGGGCGGGCTGCTGGCCGTGTGGATGGATGCGGATCCGGCGGCCGAGGCGGACTTCAACGCGTGGTACAGCGGGCAGCACCTGCTCGAGCGGGTGGGCGTGCCGGGCTTCCTGAGCGGCAGCCGCTATGCGGTGCTGCGCGGGGCTCCGCGCTACCTGGGCGTGTACGACACGCGGGACGCGGACGTGCTGACCTCTGCGCCGTACCTGGCGCGGCTGAACGACCCCACGCCCTGGACGCAGCGCGTGATGCCGGTCTTCCGCAACACCGTGCGCGCGGCCTGCCGCATCGTGGCCGCGCACGGCCGCGGCGTGGGCGGCACACTGCGCACCGTGCGCCTGGAGCCTACGCCGGGCCGGCACGATGCCCTGCGAGCGGGCCTGCAGGCGCTGGTGAACAACGAGCTCGCCACGCGCATCGGCACGGGCAGCCTGCTGCGCGTGCGGCTGGCCGAGCAGGTCGCGGGCGGCCCGGTGCAATCCGCCGAAGTGGCCCTGCGCGGAGCGGACCGCGGCGCGACGTTCGTGCTGCTGCTGGACGCCCACGACGCCGCGACGCTCTCGGCCGTGTGCGACGCGGCCCTGCGCGAAGAGCGGCTGCGCCAGCTCGGAGCCGCGACGCCCGTGCAGGTGGGTGACTACCGCCTGCTCTATGCGCTCACCCACGACACCTGATCCGCGCCGGCTGCGGTTGCCGCTGGCGGTTCATCGCCGCGCCAGACGCCCCACGGCCGACGCCACATCCACCGCCCCATGATCGCACCGGCCACCGGCAGCAGCGTAGCGCGCTCCCGCGCCGAGGGCTGCATCGCCATCACGGGCGCCAGCCGCGGCATCGGCGCGGCGGTGGCCCTGGAGCTGGCGCGGCGCGGTTTCTCCGTGGCCTGCTTGACCCGCGCCGGGCGCGGCATCGAGGAGGGCACCGTGCCCGTGGAGCTGGCCCCGCGCCTGCGGGCGCTGGCCTGCGACGTGACGGACGGCCTCGGCCTGACGCGCGCGCTCGTCGAGACGGCGCGGCTGGGCGGCGGCCTGCGCGGGCTCGTCAACAATGCGGGCGTGCACCTGCACGGGTCCAGCGCGGACTTTCCCGCGGACGATCTGCGCGCGGTGCTGGAAACGAACGTCGTGGGGCTGTTCGCCGCCTGCCAGGCCGCCTATCCGCTGCTCAAGGCGCGCGGCGGCGGCCTGATCGTCAACATGGGCTCCTTCTTCGACCGGCTGGGGGTGACGCGCAACCTGGCTTACACCGCATCCAAGGCCGCCGTGGCGGGCATCACGCGCTGCCTGGCGGTGGAGTGGGCGCCCGACGGCATCGCCGTGCTGAACGTGGCCCCGGGCTACATCGAGACGAACCTGAACCGCGAGTTCCTGGCGCGGCCGGCGGTGCGCGACTATCTGCTGCCGCGCATTCCCGTTGGGCGCACAGGCCGGCCGGAGGAGGTGGCGCGGCTGGTGGCCGCCCTGTTCTGCGAGGAGCTGGGCTTCCTCACCGGCGAGACGCTCTACCTGGACGGCGGCCAGGGCATCGCGCATTAGTGCGCCGCCGCGCTGCTGCACCCACCTATCCACCTCACCCGCCATTCCGATCGCCATGGACGTCTTCCGCCGCCTGGATACCCTGCCCGCGCTCTCGGCCGAGGAGCGCCTGCTGCTGGACAGCGTGCGCCGGGTGGCGCGCGAGCAGATCGCGCCGCGCGCCGCCGCCCATGACGCCAGCGGGGAGTTCCCGTGGGACAACGTGCGCGCGCTCAATGCGCTGGGGCTCAATGGCATCTTCGTGCCCGAGGCCCTGGGCGGGGCGGCCTTGTCCTATTCGGCCTACCTGGCCTGCGTGCGGGAGATCAGCGCGGCCTGCGCCTCCACCGGGATCATCTGGGCCACCAATTTCCACGCCACCAAGCCGCTGCTGGAATTCGGCACGGCCGAGCAGCAGGCGCGGCTGGTGCCGCTGCTGCTGCGGGGCGGGCTGGCCTCGCTGGTGATCACCGAGCCCAGCGCGGGCTCGGACGCCACGGGCATGACCACGCGCTTCACGCCGGACGGCGACGAGATCGTGGTGGAGGGCGGCAAGACCTTCATCACCAATGGCGACGTGGCCGACCTGTACCTGGTCTTCGGCAAGTGGAGCGAGCTGGGCGACGGCAAGTCCGCCATTTCCGCGCTGTACATCGAGAAGGGCACGCCGGGCCTGACGCCGGGACGCAAGGAGGACAAGATGGGCCACCGCGCCTCCAGCACCACGGCGCTGCGCTTCGAGGGCTGCCGGGTTCCGCGCGCCAACCTGCTGGGCCGGCCGGGGGAGGGCCTGCGCCTGCTGCTGGCCTCGCTCAATCTCTCGCGCCCCTCCGTGGCCGCGCACGCGCTGGGCATCGCGCGGGCCGCCTTCGAGGATGCGGTGGCCTACATCAACGAGCGGCGCCAGGGCGGCAAGCGCATCGTGGAATACCAGGGCATCCAGTTCCTGCTCGCGGACCTGGCCGCGGAACTGGCCCAGTGCGAGGCGTGGCTGTGGTACGTGGCGCGGCTGGTCGATGCGGGCGAGCGCGACATCGGCGTGGAGGCCTCCATGCTCAAGCTGCGCGCCGGCGAGCTGGCCATGCGCATCGCCAGCGAGGCCGTGCAGCTCCACGGCGGCTATGGCTACATCAAGGAATACCGCGTGGAACGCCTGCTGCGCGACGCCAAGATCACGCAGATCTGGGAAGGCACCAGCCAGGTGCACCGGCAGATCATCGGCCGCAGCTTCGTGCGGCGCTAGCTGCGCGGGCGTTGCGGAGGGTTCGTCCGCGCCCCGGCTCCGGCCAGCTCGAAGCCGTGGCCGCGCAGAAAGGCGCGGAAGCCGGCGGGCGCGGGTCAGGTCAGGGCGCCGCCGCAACTGCTGCCGGCCCCGGCCGTGCAACCCAGGCAGTGGGCGCCCGTGCGCACCGGCACGCGCAGCAGGTCATCCAGGCGGAACTCCGGATCGAACAGGCTCGGCGCCCCGCCGCCCATGGGCATGTCCAGCATCTGGTTGAAGTCGCAGTCGTAGAGCTGCCCGTCCCAGCCCACATTGAGCGTATTGCGGCACATCAGCTCAGGCACGGCGTCGGGATTGAAGCTCTCCTCCAGCAGCCGCAGGTAGGGCTCCAGCTCGCCTCGGTGCTGCAGGGAGCGCGCGAAGCGGCCGATGGGCAGGTTGGTCATCGTCAGGAGCCGGTCGAAGCGCACGCCGAAGTGGCGTCCCAGCTCCCGCTTGTAGTCCGCCTCCAGCGTGGCCTGCGCCCCAGGCAGGCGCGGCCCCTGGGGATTGAAGACGAGGTCGAGTCGCAGCGGCACCTGCGCCGCCCCGTCCTCGGCGGGGGTAACCGCGGCGCCGTAGCCCAACGCGTTGAGGCGCTGCAGGGCGGCAATGCTGCGGTCGAACACGCCCTGGCCGCGCTGCTTGTTCACGTTGTCCGCGGTGTAGCAGGGCAGGCTGCAGATCAGGTGCACGCGCTGGGCGGCGTAGAATTCGGCCAGCCACTCGTAGCCGGGCTCATTGAGGATCGTCAGGTTGCAGCGCGAGATGACCTCCTTGCCCAGCGCCGCCATGCCCTCCACCAGGCGCCGGAAGTGCGGATTCATCTCCGGCGCGCCGCCGGTCAGGTCCACCGTGCGCACCGGGGAGGCCGCCGCCAGCTCCAGCAGCCGCTCCGCCACGTCCCGCGCCATGATTTCGGTGCGCTTGGGCCCAGCCTCCACGTGGCAATGGGTGCAGGCTTGGTTGCATAGCTTGCCCACGTTGATCTGCAGCACGGTGGCGGCGATCCGATCCAGGGCGCCCAGCCCGTGGCGCTGCAGGGACTGCTCAAAGCGGTTTTGCGGCTGGCTGGGAAGCGAAGCGAGGCTGGGCTGTATTTCCATGGAACGCGGTCCTTGGCGTTGGAGGCACGGATAGGATCCCCATACCGCTACCGCAGGTTAACACGGCCGGTCTGCAATTTAGTTCACAAATGGGTGACAACGGGAGGAAGCGGCTGGCAGGGCCCCGAGGCTAGCCTGCGTCCCCGAGCGCTTCCTCTCCGAGGATCATGCGCAGGGAGAGCTGGAAGGCGCGCAGGGGATTCTCCCCATTGGCCTTGATCAGCTTGAGGGCATAGCGGGCCACGTTGATGCCGTCCCGCACCGTATAGCGCTCGCCGCTGCGATGGGCGCGCTGCAGGAAGTCCACCACGTAGCGCAGGATCGCCTCATCGGAGAAAGGTAGATTGTCCCGCAGGATGCGGACCTCGTCCTCGGCTTCGGGAAAATCCACGAGAATCTGCGGCTGGATGCGGGACTGGATGTACTCGGGGATCTCGAAGGTGGAGGCATCCTCGTTCATGGTGGCGCAGAAACGGAAGTCCGGGTGCGCCTTGATCTTGATGCCCGCCACGATGGATTCCACGTAGCGCCGGCTGTCCAGCAGGGGCGCCAGGGAGGCCCAGCACTTCTCCCCCATCCGGTTGCCCTCGTCCAGGATGCACACGCCGCCCCGGATCATGGCCGTCACCAGCGGGCTGGCCACGTACTTGATGCGCTGACCATCGGAGATAACGGGGATGACGATGAGGTCCTCCGGGCGCGTGTCCATGGTGGCCTGGAACAGGTACACCTCCTGGCCCATGCCGCGTGCCGTGGCGTAGGCCAGCGAGGTCTTGCCGACGCCGGGTTTGCCGATCAGGCGCGGGTGCAGGGGCAGGTCGCGTTCGTCCACGGTGAGCCAGGCCGCGCGGAGCTGCTTGACCAGCTCCTCCTGCCCCACCCAGTGCGCCTCGAACTCGTCCGGATGGGCAAGCTGCAGCTCCACGCCGTCGATGCGGATCGTTCTGCGCTGGGTGTCGGAGGTAGCCATGGCTGCCGGAGGGAGGCGATGCGGTCGCGCGCAGCCGTTGCGCGGCCACGCTACAGGCAAATCCTAGGCGCCACCCGGGTCCCCGTCAATCGGCGTGGAGCGCCGGGCCGCCGGCGCGCCGGGCCCCGCGGGCGCCACAGCCCGCCACAGGTAGAGCGCGATGAGCACCCAGAAGCCCTCGCGCAGCAGTTCCGTCAGCAGCGCCTCGCCCGCCACCGCATGGCCGGCGAAGTGCCACAGCCAGAGCACGCTGGCCGACCCGGAATGCAGCAGGGCCAGCGCCCACGCCCCCGCTTGCGCCCAGCGCCAGCCCAGGCCGATGGCGGCCCCCTCGGCCAGGTACAGCCAGCCCATGACGAATTCGAATCCGAACAGCGGATAGGGGATGGGCCCCAGCTCCGCCCGTGCCGCGTCGGTGGCCAACAGAGGCAGGCCATTGCGCACCAGCGTGCCCAGCCCGAAGAACACCGCCATGCCCACCACCAGCCGGCGCAGGAAGCGCGCGCGGGCGCGGGTCTCCTCGCCGCGGCTCATGCCAGTTCCGGGGCGGCCTCCGGCGGCGGGGCGTAGCGCGCGGCCTCTCCGCCCCGCGGCTGGCCATAGGCGGGCGAGTGCGGCCCGCGCTGGCTGTTGCCATTGCCGGGCAGGCGCATGTCGGCGTCACGGGGATAGTCGAAGGCCGCCGCGGCCGGCCCCAGCACCTCCTCCAGCTCCTCCATGAACGGCTCGCTGGGGGCCACCGCCAGGCCCGTGTTGAGCAGCACGCTGCTAGCGTCCGCGGTGGCCACGCGGAAGTGCACCTCGCAACTGCCCCCGGCCTTGGAGAGCACGCCCACCAGGCGCGGCAGGTGCGCTTCGGGAAAGCCGCCATCCAGGGCGATGGTGAGGCGGCGCGCCTGCTCGGCGCGATAGCGGCTGAGCGACATCACCTGATTGGCCTGCAGGTTGATCTCCTCCTCGCGCACGTTCACGCGGGCGCGGATCAGCAGCGGCTCGTCCTCCCGCAGCAGGCCCTGCACCTCGGCATAGAGCTTGGGGAAGACCACCACCTCCACCGAGCCGCGCAGATCCTCCAGGCGCAGGATGGCCATCTTCTCCGCGTTGCGATTCATGCGCACGGTCATGGCGCCCACCATGCCCGCCACCAGCACCTCGGCGCCGTCCTCGACCTCGCCCTCGCGGATGTCGTGGCTGGAGACGGCCAGGCTGCCCACCTCGGACTGGTAGCGCTGCAGCGGATGACCGGAGATGTAGAAGCCCAGCGCCTCCTTTTCCTGTTTCAGCCGCAGGCGGGGATGGAAGTCCGGCAGATCGGGCAACTCCACCTGCAGGTCCAGCGCCGCGGCAGCCTCTTCGCCCAGCAGGTCGAACAGGTTCTCCTGGCCTTCCACCTGGTGGTTCTGGTGATTGAGCCCGAGCTGCACCAGCCCGTCCAGCGCGGCCAGCAGCCGGGCGCGGTTGGGCTCGAGCGAATCGAACCCGCCGCACTTGACGAGCGCCTCGAGCACGCGCTTGTTGGCACGGTGCAGGTCCACGCTGCGGAAGACGGCGCTCAGGTGCTCGAAGCGCCCGCCCGGCTGTCCCTCTCGCGCGGCCAGGATCACGGCCACGGCGTTCTCGCCCACGTTCTTCACCGCGGAGAGACCGAAGCGCACGGCGCCCTGCTCGATGGTGAAGTCGTTGCGGCTGTGGTTGACGTCCGGCGGCAGGACGGTGATGCCCATCTCGCGGCAGTCGGCGATGAAGTTCACCACCTTGTCCGTGTTGTCCATGTCGCTGCTGAGCAGCGCGGCCATGAACTCCACGGCGTGGTTGGCCTTCAGGTAGGCGGTCTGGTAGGCAATCAGCCCGTAGGCCGCCGAGTGGGACTTGTTGAAGCCGTAGCCGGAGAAGTAGTCGATCTTGTCGAAGATTTCCGTGGCCTTGCGGCGCTCCAGCCCGTTGCGCACGCAGCCTTCCACGAACTGCTCGCGCTGCTGCTCCATCTCCGCGGGAATCTTCTTGCCGATGGCGCGGCGCAGCAGGTCCGCCTGGCCCAGGGAAAAACCGGCCAGCACGCGGGCGGCCTCCATCACCTGCTCCTGGTAGGCCATCACGCCGTAGGTATCCGCCAGCACCTCCTGCAGCTTGGGGTGCAGCGTGTCGATGGGGGCGCCCGGGTTGCGGCGCTTCTCGTTCTTGCGCCGGACGAAGTCGTCGGTCATGCCCGATCCGAGCGGCCCCGGCCGGTACAGGGCGTTGATCGCCACGATGTCCTCGAAGACCTCGGGCTTGAGATCCAACAGCAGCCTGCGCATCCCGCCCGATTCGAGCTGGAACACGCCGGTGGTGTCCCCCCGGCCCAGCAGGCGGTAGGTGGCGCGGTCGTCCAGCGGGATCTCGTCGATGTCGAATGCGGGCGCGTCCGGGGCCCGGTGATCGTTGATGAGCTGCACCGCGCGCTGGATGATGGTCAGGTTGAGCAAGCCCAGGAAGTCGAACTTCACCGCCCCCTGGTCCTCCGCGTACTTCATGGAGTACATGGACTGCAGCCCCTCGCCCTTGACCGGCGAGCAGACGGGCATCACGTCCTGGATGTCCGTATCCATGATGATGACGCCGGCGGCGTGGGTGGAGAGGTTGGAGTTGAGCCCTTCCAGGGCTTTGGCGCAGCCGATCAGCTTGCGCTCGTTCTCCTCGCCCTCGCGCTCCATGCGCGCCAGCTCCGGCTCCAGGTCGATCGCCTCCTGCAGCGTGATGCCCAGCTTGTTGGGGATCAGCTTGGCGATGCGGTCCGCCTGGCTGTAGGGGAAGTCGAGCACGCGCGCCACGTTGCGCAAGGCCGCCTTGGCGCCCAGGCTGCCGAAGGTGGAAATCTGGCAGACGCGGTTCTCGCCGTACTTGTGCCGCACGTAGTCGATCACGCGTTCGCGGCCCGCCACGTCGAAGTCGATGTCGAAGTCCGGCAGGCTCACCCGCTCCGGATTGAGGAAGCGCTCGAAGAGCAGCTTGTGGTGGATCGGGTCCAGGTCCGTGATGCGCAGGGCATAGGCGACCAGGGAGCCGGCCCCCGAGCCCCGCCCCGGGCCCACGCGCACCCCGGCGTCCTTGGCCCAGTTGATGAAATCCGCCACGATGAGGAAGTAGCCCGCGTACTTCATGGACGTGATCACGTCCAGCTCGAATTCCAGCCGCTCCTGGTAGGGCCGGCGGAAGGCTTCGCGCGCCTCCAAGGCGACGCCGTAGCGCGTCTCCAGCAGCTCGAAGCGCCGCGCCAGCCCGTCGCGGGCCTCCTTGCGCAGCCAGTCGTCAAGCGTAAAGCCGTCGGGTGTGGCGTAATGGGGCAGATAGAACGTGTTGCACTCCAGCGAGAGCTCGCAGCGCTCGGCGATGGCTCCCGCGTTCGCAACCGTCTCCGGCGGGTAGGCGGCCAGCGTGTCGCGCATCTCCTCGGGCGACTTGAGGTAGAGCTGCTTGTCGACAAACGGCGGCGCGTTGGGGTCGGTGACCTTCTTCTGCCAGCCGATCAACTGCAGCAGGTAGTGTGGGTAGGCCTCGTCGGGGGTCAGGTAGTGGCAATCGTTGGTGCCCACCAGCGGCAGCCCCAGCTCCTCGGCCAGGGCCACCAGCTTGGCGTTGACGCGCGCCTCCTCCGGCAGGCCGTGCTGCTGGATCTCCAGGTAGAAGCGGCCCGCGAAAATCTGGCCGTAGCGGCGCGCCGTCTCGCGCGCCTGTTCGTCGTTGCCGGCCATCAGGTGCCGGTTTACCACGCCGCCCAGGCAGGATGAGAGGGCGATCAGCCCTTCGTGGTGGCGCTCCAGCAACTCCGCATCGATGCGCGGGAAGCCGTAGAACTTGCCCTCCAGGTAGCCCAGGCTGGCCAGCCGGATCAGGTTCTGGTAGCCCGCCCGGTTTTCGCAGAGCAGGATCAGGTGCGACGCGTTGGGGCCCGGCCGCTCGTACTTGCGTTGGGTGCGCGAGCCGTCCGCGACGTAGGCCTCGATGCCGATGATGGGCTTGAGCCCCGCCTTCTTGAGGGCCTGGTAGAACTCCACCGCCCCGAACAGGTTGCCGTGGTCGGTAATGGCGCAGGCGCCGAAGCCCTTCTCCTGCAGGGCCTTGGGCAGCTCCTTGATGCGGATTGCGCCGTCCAGCAGCGAATACTGCGTATGCAGGTGCAGGTGCGTGAACGGGGCGCTCATGCGTCATCCTCTACGCGGGGGAAGGGCCTCCTGCCCTTGTGGACGTGCCACCTGCGCAGGGTACCAGACTCGACCTGCCGCGGGAAAGTGCCGGCGCTGGCCCCATCCGGGGCGCGGGCCGGCGGCCCGTCACTCTAGTTGCCGGGGTGGGGCTTGCTCACCTTGGCGCGCTCCTCCTGACAGCGCGCGTCGCAGCCCTGTTGCGGGGCGGGCGCCGTCGCCTGCACCGGCGGCGGGCCGTGCACTGTCGCCACGGGCTGCCCTTGCACGGTGAGGCGGCGTTCGGCCAGGGCCTGCTGGCGCTGCGCCTCGCGTTGGTGCGCCAGACGGTGTGGGTCCGCATCGCCCGGGTGCTTGCCGGCGCCGTCGCGATGGCCCCGTGCGCCCGGCGATTCATGCCGCGGCGGTGGCGCGGGCCGTGGCAGCGGGGGCTGCAGCACGGGAAGCGGCGCAGGCGGCGCCGGCGTGGGCAGCGGCGGCAGCACGACCACCGTGGGCGGGCGAGTCGGCGGTGGCGCGGGTGCGGGGGCTGGTTGCACGACGACCGGCCGCGGCGGCTCCACCCCAATCACGGGGGTCGAGCCCGCGCCGCCGGCCGGCATGGACGCCGTAGGGCGCTCGGCCGGCGCCGGCGCGGCTTGGCTGCAAGCCGCCAGGCCGCCCCACAGCGCGGCCAACAGCAGCGCCAGCGGCCAACGGGACGTCGGCCGGCGCTGGCCGCGGCGACCGGCGACGGATGGGACCTGCAGGCACCCGGACATCGGGAAGCACATGGCTGGACCTGCTAGCGGAACATGTCCCGTTCCAACAGCTCCCGGGAATTCATGATCAGGTGGGCGCGTCCCTTCGCATCGCGAAGTGCGCCGAAGAGGCGGCTTTCCAGCTCGCGGTGGGATTCCGTCCAATCGTACAGCTTGATGTAGCCCGACTTCAGATTGTCCGCGATGCGTTGGGGGATGCGGCGGGGATTGACGGACGGTTTCTGATAGTCCTCGTGGGTCGGCAGGCGCATGGCCATCAGGCCGGCGGGACGGGCGCTGCCGTTATCCAGTGCGGCCGCCACTTCCCAATCCACCTTCTTGCTGCTGTAGGTCCTGGGCCCGATCAGCACCAGGACGACCGTCTCGAGCGTCAGGTAGCCTTTCTCGTGGAGTTCGCGGCCGTAGAATTGCCCGCCCTCCTCCGGCACGGCTGCCGGCCGGACGAAGCGGTAGGTGAAGTCGTGGGCGAAGATGTCGTCGAAGCGGATGCGCCAGTACTCGTCCGCATTGTCGTAACTGAGAAAGATCTCTGGCATGACCTGGCATCCCCTCAAGCCGCCCCGCTGCCTCGGCCTGCCGACGGAAGACCTCCTGCTTGCGCCGCCTGGCCGGGACCTCGTGATCCGGCAGTTCCCACACCCGATTGTGCTTCCAACCTACCAGATCGAGCCGCAGGGGCAAACCCCGCGCCGTCGTCCGGAGCGGAGCGCCTGCTCCCGGCGGCCAGGGCGGGCGTCGCCGCGCTGCGGGGTGCGCCGGGCGGCTCCGGTCACGGGGTGCGCCCGGCCTCGCCATGGGAGGAACGCCCGCGCCCGCCGTTGGTTGCGGGTGGACTCGTGGCGCCCCGCCTTGCCTGGGTGCCGTGGGCCGCCAGGCTGGGTGCCTGCACGGAACCGTCCGTCCGAAGGAGGCGCCCGCGAAGCAGATTCTGCCCGCATGGCTGCTCGTGACCCCCGTCCCGCTGCTGCTGGCCGGCATCGCCCCCACGGACCCGGGCAGCTGCAAGGATCGGGGCCCGATCAGCCGCCCAGCACGCCGGCGAATTCGCGCAGCGAAACAACGCGGATGCGCCCCGTGGCGGCGGCCTCCCGCCGCTGCGCCGGCGTGTTGTAGCCCCAGTCCACCAGGTACAGCCGCACCGCACGCAGGGCGTCCCGAGCGATCACGTCGTGAAGCGTGTCCGCACGGTCTTCGATGAAATGGAACGTTGCGCCGGCATGCTCCGGCCGCCCCAGCAGCGCCGCCAGGATCTCCGGTTTGGAGCGCTTGGCCTCCAGGCCGAAGATGCGCCCGGGCGGCAGGGCGATGCCCTCATTGCGCAGGAGCAGCGCGGCGAAGCGCTCCTGCTTGGTGGTGACGATGTAGAGCGGCGTCCGCGCGATCGCGGCGGCGAGCAGCGGCCCCACGCCCGGGTAAAAGCGGTTCCAGCGCAGCCAGGCCGCCTCGTCCTCGGCGATGAGCCGGTCGCGGATGGCTCCGAACAGGTGCTGCAGCCGCTCGTGGGCGAGACCCTCGCGTGCCATCAGCCGGTCGCGCAGGGCCGGGAAGTCGGCAAAGAGCGCGTCGTCGTCGGCCTCCCCGGTCTCGATCAGCCGCATGAGGGGAATCGCCTCGAAGCCCGTGTGCATGACGGGACGCAGGCGGCAGAAGCGTTCCTGCAACGCCGTCGGCAGGGTCGCGGGGGCGTCCGCCGCGCCGCCGTGCTGCGGCCACAGTTCGCGACAGCCCAGCCAGGCCGTGACGGCCGTTTCCGGCGCGCTGTCGCAGATCACGCCGTCGAAGTCGAAGCAGAAGACGTCCATGGGCCGTCCGGGCAAGGGAGTGAGCGCGTCGGATCGCCCCATCATGGCGCAACCGCAGCGTGCGGCCAAGCCGGCGGCGATGCCCTCCGCTGTCGGGTGCATGCGCAAGCGACTTGCAGCGGTGGGGCGCTCCTTGCTTGCGCCGTGGGCGAGCCCACGATGGCAGCGACTCGCTCGGCGCAGGGTGGCCGTCACCGGCGAGGGGAGCGCATCCTGAGTGAAACGTCGCGGGCACGGGTGCGCTTGCCGACACACGGCTCGGCGCAAGGTTGGACGCGCCCTCAGGGCCCGTCGGCACCGCCTGCGGGCTGGGCCAGCGCCGCCTCGGCGCCCTGCCGCAGGATGCGGCCGCTCTCTTGCGCCGTCCACTCCAGAGCAAATCCGAGCGACTATGGCGCGCGCGCATCCAGCGTTTCCCGGAGCACGCGGAACAGTTCGCTCGGAAGATAGGGCTTGCGCACGACAGGTAGCTGGTTTTCCCGAATGAACGCCGAGTCCCCCGGGTTTCCCGCGTATCCAGTCGTAATGACCACCGGCACCTGCGGGGTCAACGCATGAATCTTCCGGAACACGGCCGCGCCGCTTTGCTTGGGCATCACCATGTCGAGCAGCACCAACCCGATGGAATCGCGGGAGCGCGCGTACGTCTCCACGGCTTCGCATCCGTCCCGGGCCTGGATTACCCGGTATCCCTTCGACTCCAGCAGCTCGACGACCAGGCCGCGGACATAGTCGTCGTCCTCGGCCACCAGCACGGTTTCGCTTCCTCCTTGCACGGCGTCGACAGGCAACTGCGCCTCGACCGCCGCGGGCGTATCCGCGAGCGGGAGATAAATACGAAACGTGGTTCCCTGTCCAGGTTCGCTGAAGACGTCAACGGTTCCCTGGTGATGCCGCACGATTCCGTAGACCGTGAACAGCCCCAGGCCGGTGCCCTTGCCAACCTCCTTGGTCGTAAAGAACGGCTCGAAGACGTGCTTGCGCACCTCGTCCGTCATACCCGTTCCCGTGTCGCTCACGGAGATCACGGCGTAGGCTCCAGGGCGCATCTCCGGATGCAGCGCGCAAAGCGTCGCATCCGCGACCAGGGAATCCAGTTCGATCAGGATCTCCCCTCCATCGGGCATTGCGTCGCGGGCATTGACGCACAAGTTAATGAACAGCTGGTGCAGCATGCCGGGGTCGACCTGCACCACCATATGGGGCACGTTGCTGGTCGCGTTCAGTTCAATATCCTCACCGATCAGCCGACCCAGCAGTTTCGCCTGCTGCTGGGCGAATGGAACCAGATCCACGATCTGTTTCTGCACCACCTGCCCCCGACTCAGGGTCAGGATCTGCCGGGTCAGTGCCGACCCGTGCTCCGTGGCTTCAAGCACCCTGGCCAGGTGAGCGCGCGCGGGAGCGTCCGGGGCAACGGCGCGATTCGCGAGATCCGTATAGCCGCGGATGACTTGCAGCACATTGTTGAAATCGTGCGCCATGCCGCCTGCGAGCTGGCCCACTGCCTCCAGCTTCTGGCTCTGCCGCAAGCGCCCCTCGCTCTGCTTCAATGCCTCTTCGGCCCGCTTGCGATTGGTGATGTCGCGCACCATGGCCTGGATGAGCCCATCGGGGCGTCTCTTGGCGCTGACTTCGACGGGCAACCGCGCGCCGTCCTTGCGAACGAACGTCCGCTCCCAGAGCACCATGTCGCCGCCCCGCAGGCGGTCCATCTGCGCCGCAAGGTGCTCCAATTCTTCCGGCACTGCGATGTCCCGTGCATTCATCCGGGACAGTTCCTCGTGGGAATAGCCCAGCAGCCGGCAACCGCTCTCGTTCACGTCCAGGTAGTTGCTGTCCCCATCCATCACGAAGATGCCGTCGGTGGCCTGCTCGAAGAGCGTGCGGAAGCGCGCTTCACTTTCGGCGGCCGCCGCTTCTGCGTGCAGCCGCTCGGAGATGTCGCGGATCGCGGCCAACACCAGCATCTGTCCGTCGATCGTCGTGTGGCCCAGGCTGATCTCAACGGGGATGACCCGCCCGTCTTTGGCCACGGCCCGCAGCATCAAGCCTCGACCCATGGGCCGGAAGTGTGGGTTTTGGCGATACGCCTCCCGACGATCGCGGTGCCCGGACCGCAGGGAGTCGGGAATCAGCTGCTCCACTTCCATTCCGGCGAATTCGCGCTCCGTATAGCCGAACAGGGATTTCGCCGACGTGTTGGCTTGCGTGATCTGTCCGGTCGAATTCGCGACGACGAGGGCATCTGGACTGGATTCGAACAGCGCGGCAAACCGGATCTGGTTGTCCCGCGCCTCCACCATGGCTCGTTCGCGCTCCGTCACGTCCTGGGAGACGCCAGCGATGCGCACCGGTTTGCCCTGGGCGTTGCGCAGGGTTTCGGAACGGGAATGCATGTAGCGGACTTCGCCATCCGGCCGCACGATCCGGAAGTGGTATTCCATCGGTTCGCAGGAATCGAGCGCCGCCCGCGCGGATCGCTCTGTGCTGGCCCGATCGTCCGGATGAACGCACTCCAGGAACCTGGCCAAGGCATTGCTCTCGAAATCAGCCGGCTCGACGCCAAAGATCTGGAAGAGCAAGGGGGACACTGACGTCTTGTTGGTTGCGACCTCCCACTCCCAGTTCCCGAGTTGTCCGATGCGCTGCGCTTCGGCCAATTGCGCCTCGCGGCGGGCCAGCTCGCGTTCCAGCCGGTGGCGCTGCAGGGCCGTTTCGATGGTGGCGTGCAGTTCCTGCTCGCGGAAAGGCTTGGTGAGATAACCGAAGGGCTCGGTTACCAGCGCCTTCCGTACGGTGGCGGGATCGGCGTGAGCGGAAAGGAACACCGTCGGTACGCCGTAGTCGCTCCGCAGCGTCTGGGCAGCGTCGATCCCATTCCGGCTCCCGGAGAGCCGGATGTCCGCGATGACCAGGTCGAGCGGCTCCGCGTGCGCAAATTTCAGCGCAGCCTCGTAGGTCGCCGCAGGCCCGGCGGTGCGGTAACCCAGATGGGCCAGGCGCTCCTCCAGTTCCATCGCCACGATCGCTTCGTCCTCAAGAATGAGGATCAGCGGACTTTGGCCTGAGCTCATGCCCCATCCTCTTTTGGCAACATCAGTCGGTAGCCCGTTCCAGAGCCATCCATCCGCTCAATGGTCGCGCCCAGTTGCGCCACGAGTCGGGTAATGAGCCGCAATCCAAGCGAAGCGCTGGGTTGCTCCATGTCATTGAAGCGATGGCCGATGCCATCGTCCTGGACGGTCACCTCGTAACCGTCCGGCTGCTCCGCCACGTCGACGGCGATGTGCCCGGCCCTTCCGTCGGGAAAGGCGTGTTTGAGGGAATTTGAGACGATCTCGTTAATCAGCAGACCGCAGGAAATCGCGCGATCGAGCGGGAACACGATACGTTGCCCATCCACCCGCAACCGAACGCGGCCCCGATCGGTCCCGAACGAGATGAAGAGCGAGGCCGCGAGGTCCCGCGCATAGTCGACGAAGTCGACATGGCTCAGGTCTGTCGACGCGTAGAGTTTCTCGTGAACCAGCGACATCGCCGAAACGCGGTTTCGGCATTCGCGGCACACTTCGGCGATCTCGAGGCCGGGGGCCCGCTCCTGCTGCAGATACAGCAGGCTGGAGACGATCTGCAGGTTGTTCTTGACGCGATGGTGGATCTCGCGAAGCAGCACCTCTTTTTCATGCAACTGGGCAGCAATCTGGTCGGCGGCGTGCTTTCGTTCCGTGACCTCGTGGAAATAGACCGAAATTCCCTCTTCGAAGGGATAGACGGCTCCTTCATACCAGACATTGAGCTGCTCATTATGATCCAGGAATTCGAGCGGCTGCTTGGTGTCCATGACCTGCTGATAGCGCCGATGCCAGGACGAGCCCTCGGCTTCGGGGAAGACATTCCATATGCGGCGATTGATGAGTTCTTGTGGGGTCTTGCCGACGAGCCGCGCCGCACGTTCGTTGATGTAGGTGTAGATCCACTCGGTGTTCAGCGTGAAAAATCCATCGCTGATGCTGCCCAGCACCCCTTCCAACCGCCGCCGGGCGGCCTCCCGTTCGGCTTCAGCGCGCCTGCGCTCGGTCACATCCACGCCTACGCGCAGCACCCCTGCAATCGCGTTGTGTTCGTCGCGCATGGCGCGGTCGTGCCATTCGATCTCGCGCTCGATTCCGGCCCGGGTGACGACTCGATTGACGTAGCCATGGGTCGCCCCGACCCGATCAGCGGAGCGGAACTTGCTGCGGGCGTCGTCGCGGTCACGGAGCGGCAGGAAGGTATCGAACCAATCCTTGCCTTTCACCTCGTCAAGACCGTAGCCGCTCAGTTGCTCGAAGTTGGGGTTGATGTACTGAATGGCCCCTTGCAGATCGAGCAGGAGGACAATCACGGGCGCGGCGGCAATCAGGCTTTCCGCGAAGTCGCGCTGGCGTTGCAGCTCCGCTTCCGCGCGCTTGCGATCGGTGATGTCGACGCCGAAGCCGACAATCTGAATCACGCGCCCTTCCGTGTCGCGGATCGGCCCGAAGGTGATGTCAATGGTGGCGAATCGCCCCTGCTCCATCCGGGCGATGAAGTCCTCCCGCACCGTTTCCCCTGCGGCGGCACGGCGGAGTGCCGAGCGCATTTGCTCCTGGGTCGCTTCGGAGTAAGACCAGTGGTAGAAAGTCCAAAATTCGCGGCCAATCTTGGGTTCGGGTTGCGGACCCTGGTGTGCGAGTGCCGCGCGATTGGC
>JBGOUY010000005.1:0-34372 GCA_041477795.1 bacterium | reverse complement strand
TGGAAGAGCTGCGCCGCTTGCAGCGCGAGCGGTCTCGCGCCGAGCGCGGGGACAGGGCCGAGGCGCAGGCGGCCGGGCGCGCGGAGCAGGGCCCGTGGTGGGAGCGTGCGGCGGCGGCGTGGCCGGGCGCGCCGCGCCCGAAGCCCGCTGCGGAGGGCGATGGCCTGCCGGGCGACGGAAACGGCGCGGCGGCGATTTTGCGAAACGAACCCACCGCGCGGCCGGCAGGCACCCCTGGCGCCGCCACGCCGGGTGCGGCGCCGGCGCGCAGCAGCCGGCCCTACGGCGCCAACGGCTCCGGCACGCCGGGCGCGGCGCCGGGGGGACACGCAGCCCGCCGCAGCCGCTCGAATCCGGCCGCGTGCTCCACGACATAGCCCTCGTCGCGCCGGTGCCGCTGCACCCGCCCGGCGCTCTCCGGGTCGTCTTCAATGAGCCGGATGCGCGGGTCCATGGCAGGGCCGGCGGCCGAGAGGGGCCAAGCGGGAAAGGCGACGCTGCGGGCCGATGGGCGCCCGCGCGGGGCCACCGGCCGCCCAGGGCAGCAGATGAGATCAGGGTATCGCGCCCTGGCAAATCCTGGTACGTATTTCGGATGCGGCCAGGAGCGGCGTCCGGCGCGCACGGGCGCCCCGGCCAGCAGGGCCGGGGGCGCGGGCGGGATCAACTTGGGGGTCTAGCGATGAATTGGACCATCATCACCTTGTTTGCCATCTACTCGCTGATCGGCATCCTCACGCTGGTCATCTGGTGGATCATCTACGAGGCCATCCTGGCGCGCGGCTACAACGTGCGCGAAGCGGTGTTCGGCAAGCGTCCCAACCCGGCGGTGGCCCTGGACCTCCTCGGCGGGTTCCTGGCCACGGCGATCCTGCTCTACGCCATCGTGGCGCTGGCCCCGCGCACTTCGTTCCGGCTCAACATCCCGGCCGTGGCGATCAATATCGTCGCGATCCTGTTCCTGCTGACCGTGCTGCGGATGCTGGTGGCCGGGCTGCTGCGGCTGTGGTTCCGCGATCGCCGCGATGCGCAGGGCGACATCATCTCGTTGAACAACGAGCTCTTCGTCCAGCGCAACATCGCCACCAGCCTGTTCTCCACGGTGCTCTACGTGATCCTGGTGGCCGGCCTGGTGGAGCTGGACATATTCGACAACACGCACGCGGGCATCTTCCAGCTCTACAACATGCTCGGCATCTGGCTGCTGGGCCTGGTGCTGGTGCTCGTGCACTCGTTCTTCTACCTGGAATACGGCTCCCGCAATCACATCCTGCACGAGTGCTTTCACGACAACAACCCGGCCGCGCCATTCTCCCTGCTGGGTCTCGTGGCGGGGGTGCTGCCGCTGAACCACGCGCAACTGGTCACGTTCGGCCCCGGGCAGCACATGTTCAACACGCCCGAGCTGTGGACGTTCCTGGCGATCATCCTGGCCTTCGTGCTGATCGCCCGCGGCGCGCTGCAGGTGGTGCTGTACGCCACCACCGGCATCAACCTGCGCCACGAGCTGGTCATCGCGGACAACGTGGCCTGGGGCATCCTCGATGGCGGGATCATCTTCAGCCTGCTGTTGATCCTGATCGCCCTGATGCAGTGAGGCGGTGCCCCGCGGCATGAGCGTTCCCCGTGATGCGCAGGCCCGCTCGCAGCGGGCCTCGGCCATCCGCCGCGTGCTGTGGGTCGTGCTCTGGCTGAACCTGGCGGTGGCCGGCGCCAAGCTGGCCATCGGCGCCTCGGTCAATTCGCTGGGGATGGTGGCGGACGGGTTCCATTCCCTGCTGGACGGTTCCTCCAACGTGGTCGGGCTGATCGGCATGGCGCTGGCCAGCCGCCCGCCGGACCTGGACCATCCCTACGGCCATCACAAGTACGAGAGCTTCAGCGCGCTGGCCATCGCGCTGCTGCTGGGGCTGACGGCGCTGGAGGTGGTGCGCGCGGGCATCGCGCGGCTGGGCAGCGCGGTGCGCCCGGCGCCCACGGCGCTGGCCTTCGCCGTCATGGTGGCCACGATGGCCGTCAACGCCGCGGTGACGCGCTACGAAGCCGGCGCCGGCCGCCGCCTGCGCAGCGAGGTGCTGCTGGCCGATGCGGGGCACACGCGCTCGGACATCTTCGTCTCGCTCTCCGTGATCGTGGGGCTGGCCGCCGCCTGGCTGAAGGTCTACTGGCTGGATGCGCTGGTGGCCTTCGCCATTGCCGCCCTGATCCTGTGGGTCGCCTGGGGCATCCTGCGGCGCGGCACCAGCACCCTGGTGGACACCGCCTCGCTCACCCCCGAGGAGATCGCCGCCGTGGTGAACGCCGTGCCGGGCGTGCGCTCCAGCTCGCAAATCCGCAGCCGCGGCGAGCCGCCGCACCTGTTCATCGACCTGGAAATCCAGCTCGATCCGCAGACGCCCCTGCGCGAGGCGCACCGCGTCGCCCACGACGTGCGCGAAGCCTGCCTGCAGGCGTTCTCCGCCAGCGACGCCGTCGTGCACGTGGAGCCCGACGAGCCGGATGCGAGCTAGGCGGCGGCGGCGCCGAACGCTTAGCGAAGCGGGGAACGCATCCGTCCCCGTCAGGCGGGGCCGGCGGCCATATCGCGCTCGGGGGAGTCGGGCCGCGCCTCGCCGGAGCGGAACAGGCCCAGGCGGAACAGCACGGGCCCGGCGAGCTGATTGAGGGCGATCACGGCCACGATCAGCGTGGACGCCACCTGCGGCAGTCGAGGCGGGATCAACAGCACCAGTCCCAGCGCCACACCCGCCTGTGGCACCAGGCCGCTCCACGCCCAGCGGCACACGCTGGGCGTGGCGCCGGCGATGCGGCCGCCCGCCCAGCTTCCCAGCGCCACCAGCGCGCCGCGCAAGACGGCCACGCCCAGCGCCAGTGGCCAGATGCGAGCCAGGGTCTGCAGATCCAGGTCGGCCCCGGAGATGGTGAAGAACACCACGTACACCGGCAACGAGTGACGCTCGATGGCCCGGATCAGATCGTCGCCGTGGGGCGAGAAATTCTCGATGGCGAACCCGGCCACGGTCAGCGCCAGCACGCCGGAGAGGTGCAGCGCGGGCAGCACGGCCACCGCCACGAAGGCCACGCCCAGGATCAGCAGCGGCAGCTCGTGCCCCACGTGCCGCATGGTGCGCGCCACCAGCCAGCCCAGCGCCAGGCCCAGCAAGACGGAGCCCGCCGTCTCCCAGCCCAGCGCTACCAGGAAGCCCAGGCTCCACGCGGACTGCAGGGACACCAGCTGGCGGCCCAGCGCCAGCACCACGCTGAACAAGGCGATGACGACCACGTCGTTGACGACCACGATGGCCAGCACGATCTCCGATACGGGCCCGCGCGGCCGAAGCTCCTGCAATACCGCCAGCGCGACGGCCGGGGAGTTGGTGAGGGCAATCACGCCCACAAGCAGGAGCGCGGCCAGCGCGGCCGGAGGGGACAGCTCGCCCAGCAGCGGCAGCCAGCCCTGCAACGCCAGGCCCGCCACCACGATGCCCCCGAACACCAGCAGCACCTGCGCGGCGATCACCGACGCGATGGTGCGGGCGTGGCGGCGCAGCGCAGACAGCTTCAGCTCGCCGCCCGCGGTGAGAGCGATCAGGCCCAGCGCCACGCCATCCACCAGGCGCAGGCTGGCCACGGCGGAGTGACCCAGCACGGCGAAGGCCGGGTGCAGCCAGCCCAGCAGGTAGGGCCCGCTCACCAGCCCCACCAGGATATAGCCGCTGATGGCGGGCAAACCCAGGCGCGTCACGGCCCGCCCCAGCACGAAGGACACGAGCAGCACGAAGCCCAGCGCCATGGCCGCCACCTCGGCGCCGGCATCCGAGGGCATGGCCAGGCGCACCGCCACGATCAGTGCGCAGACCGCCGCCAGTCCGATGGCGCGCCTCATCGCCGTCTCCGGCCGAGCACGGCTCCAACCACGGGCGGAGCGATCAGCTCGAACACGATCACCCCCAGCACCACCGTGGTCGTCACCTCGGAATCCAGCGTGCCCAGGTGCGCCTGCTGGAAGCTCACGGCCATGGTCAGCGTCATGCCGCCCTGGAACAGCAGGCCCGCGCCAATGTACGGGCTCACCCCCGCGCCGCGCATCAGCAGCCGGCCGGCCAGATAGCCGCCGCCCAGCTTGGCTGCCGCGCGCGCCAGCAGGTAGGCCGGCACCAGGACGAGCAGCAGCCCCCAATCCAGGCGGAACAGCAGCCCGGCCACCAGCAGGAACACCGTGTAGAGCGAGTGCTCGCTTTCCACCAGCAGCCCGTAGACCTGCTCCTTGCGCGGGGAGAGATTGGCGAAGGTGAGGCCGCAGAGCGCGGTCACGAACAGCGGCGACAGGCGCAGCATCGCCGCGGCGCCGGCGCCGAGGGAGACGACGCCGAGCAGCACCAGTGAGTTCTGCCGCACGTCGTCCTGGGTGGGGAACAGCCAGTGCGTGATGAGGCCCAGCCCCACGCCACAGGCGACGGAGGCCAGCAGCCACAGCGCCGGCTGCGGCGAGACCAGGCCGGGCGACTGCGGGTGCAGCAGGGCCCCCAGCAGCCCCAGCAGCACGATGCCAGGCAGGTCGTCCACGGTGGCGAGGAAGCGCAGCGCGGCCTGATCGTCCGGACGAATGCGGGCGCGCCCGGCGAGCTGGAACACGCCGGCCGGCGCCGTGCCCGAGGCGCAGATGCCCAGGATGCCCGCGGCCACCAGCCGCTCCGCCGGCGGCAGATCGGGAGCCAGCCAGAAGGAGAGCAGCAGCCAGGCCAGCGCGCCCACCAGCGCGAAGGCCAGCAGCGCCTCGGTGGCGGCCGCGCCGTAGAGGGCGGCCGGATAGCGCCGCAGCAGGCGCCATTCGAAGTGGCTGCCGTACAGGAAGCCGATCCAGCCCAGGCCGATCACGATCAGCGGGCTGAGCTGGCTCAGCAGGGCGTCGGTGAACAGGTTCAGCCCGAACGGGCCCAGCAGCGCCCCCAGCACGATGAACACCGTGCCAGTATCCACCAGCGGCTGCAGCACGGCGGGCAAGGGGCCGCGCCCGAAGCCGGTGCGCGCCCCGAGCAGCACCAGCGCGGCCAGCGCGGCCAGCAGCAGGATCGCGCCGGGCGTCATGGCGGCGGGTCCTCGCCCAGCCGGTGGAATGCGGAGACGGGCAGCGTGAAGAGCACGCCCTTGGATACCTCCTCCACTTCCGCCAGCACCGCGCGCACCAGCGCCAGGATGCGCTGCACCAGCTCCGGCTCTTCGACCACGGCGAAGAGGGTGCAGTTGTACGGCTTGCTGCCGGCGAACAGATTGCGGAAGCCGGCGAAGATCGGCACATCCTGGGAGATGATGCGGCCGAGGCCCTGGGACTCCAGCACGGTGGCGGTCGTGCAGCCGGCCTCCACGAATGCGGTCAGCACGTCGTTGAGATGCTCCGGCTCATTGAGGACACAGATCACCAGCTCGCGGGCGTCGGCACCGGCGCGGCCGCGACGGCCCCGGCGAGTGCGGCTAGCCATCACGCACCTTTCCCTCCAGCGCAACACGGCGGCCCACCATGGCGCGGCCAAGCTGCTTGGGGCTCAGCCGGTCGCGGCCCGCAGCCTGGCCGGGAGCCGCCCGGGGACAAGGGGCCCTGCGAATGGCAGCGAGGCTCCATCGCGACGCCGGCTCGGCTGAAGACGGGATGCGCTCCGCGGGCTCCGCTGCCCGCGGGGGGAGGTTTCAGAATACGGCAGGGGCCGGGTGCAGACAACCGCGTGACGATGGCCCGGCAGCCGGTCGAGACATCGCCCCGTGCGCTCTGACGGCATCCCCTCCCCCTGCACGGCGTGGGGCGGGCGCTGGTTCGGCACCCTCTTCCACAGCGGGGCGACCGGGAAGGGACGAGGCTCTGGCTCCCGCGCCTTACGCCCAGGAGCGCGATTCGCCCCGCACGTCCAGACGCTCGCGGAACACGCGCATGATGGCGCGGTAGAGCTCCTCCTTCAGCACCGCATCCTCCACGCCGGCTTCGATGCTGGGATTGTCGTTCACCTCCATCACCATCACGCGCCCGTCGCGCTCCTTGATGTCCACGCCGTAGAGCCCGTCGCCAATGAGGCGGGTGCAGCGCAGCGCCGTGCGCACCACGCGGGGCGGGGCGTCCTCGATGGGCAGGGTCTGCACGCGACCGAAGCGCTTGCGGCCGCGGGCATCGGTGGTCTGGATCTGCCAGTGGCCGTCGGCCATGAAGTACTTGCAGGCGTAAAGGGCGCGGCCCGCGATGACGCCGATGCGCCAGTCGAACTCCGAGGGCACGAAGGCCTGGGCGATCACCAGCTCGGACTTCTTGAACAGCACGTCCAGGCGCGCCTTGAGCTCGTCAGGGTCGGTGGCCTTGGCCACGCCGCGGGAGAAGGAGCTATCCGGCTGCTTGAGCACGCAGGGGAAGCCGATGGTGCGAACCACCTCGTCCACGTTGTCGCGGTGTACGACGAGGGTCTTGGGGCTGGGGATCTTGTGACGGGCGAACAATTCGGAGAGGTAGACTTTGTTGGTACAGCGCACGATGGATTCCGGGTCGTCGATCACCACCAGGTCCTCGGCCCAGGCCCGGCGGGAGAAGCGGTAGGTGTGGTGATTGACCTGGGTCGTCTCCCGGATGAACAGCGCATCGAATTCGGCCAGCCGCCCGTAATCGTCCTTCTGGATCTGCGTGACGTCGATGCCTTGCTCGCGGGCGGCCGCGGTAAAACGCCGCAGGGCCGGTGGGTCGGAGGGAGCGTCGACCTCGGTGGGGTTCACCAGCATCGCCATGTCATAACGGTAGCGCTGGCGGGAGCGCGAGCGCGCCCGCCGGCCGAAGTAGCGCTCGGCCTGCTCGATCACGAACGGGCGGTGCGGATCGGGAATCTCGCCGGTGGCGATGGGCCGGATGCGCTCCAGCTGCCACTTGTCCGCCCACTCGAACTCGGCCCGCAGGAAGGGCACAGGGAAGAGGCTGAAGAGCTCGCTGCTGAGCCGGTCGTAGCGCTTGGCCATGTTGCGGCCGAAGTAGATGCTGAGGATGAAGCGGCCGGACTTGAGCGGCGCCAGGCTGCGCTGGATCAGCGCATCCAGCTCCTCGGAGACCATGCGCACCAGGGGCGAGAGCCGCAGATCCTGGATCGTCTCCACCGACGGCATGGGCTTGTGGCCCCGCGCCGAGGCCAGCAGGGAGACGTAATAGCCCAGCGACTGGTACCCGTACGTGCGGCACAGGTTGTACACCTTGGCCCCGCGCAGATCGCTGAAGCGCGGGCCGGTGAGATACTCGCGGGCAGAGACGATCTCCACGTCGGACATGGCCAGGGGCCAGCGACGCGTGTTCTCCACGACGATCAGATTCTGCATCGAATGGGCAGGGGGCGCATTCCCGGCGAGCTAGCGGGCCGACTTCGGCTCGATAATGAGCAGATTGGCGTCGTGTGTGAGCACCCCCAGCAGGATCGCTCCCAGCACCCGGCCGATGCTGACGGTGTAGCGATGACCCTCAAAGCGCGGATTGTCGCGCAATGGATCCCACACCGTCACCTCGCGCCGCTCTCGGTCGTAGCCGCCCAGCACCACAAAGTGGCCAGCCGGCTCCCCGCGCAGCGCGTCGAATTCGTCCATGTATTCCCGCGCGCACTGGTAGAGATACGTGGCGCTCAGCCCGGTCAGGATGGGCCGTTCGCGTTTCAGGTAGCGCCGAATGAGATCGGAGGTCAACTCCTGAAACTGTAAGCGGCCGCCGAGGGCGAAGAACTGCAGGTAACCGTCCGTCTCCTTCTGCATGCGCGGATCGGGCTTGTAGCGGCGCTGCTGCTGCAGCAGGGCGGGCAAGTCCACCCCGTGCCCCTGGAACCAGGTGGGGTCGAACAAGTGCAGGTTGTACGTGTAGATCGTGGCCCGGTAGCCGCGCCGCAGGGCGTGACAGGCCAGGTTCACCGCCAGCGTGCCGCCTGTCGCCAGCTCCGGCACCTCCGCGATCAGCTGCTCCAGCGGCACGGCATCCTGATAGTATCGGTAGACCGCGTGCAGGCAGGTGGGGCCACAGGTGGTCTCGTTGGGCTGCGGCAGGATCTGCAGATCCAAGACCCGCTCCATCGGTTCCATGGATCCCTCCCATGCGGGTGCTCCGATGCGCCAGATTGCGACCCAAGTTTATCATTTTACGCGCAAAACCGCTGCATCTCGCATATACTCCATTTGCACGTTTACCCCCCTATGAGCGGAGGCCAGTACCCATATGAATCGCGCCCGCGCGGACCTTGCCTATCTGACCGAGTCCGATCTGGGGATGGACAAGGAATCCATCAAGATGTCCTTCGCCAATCACGTGGAATACACCCAGGGCAAGGATCAATACTCGTCATCGCGGCTGGATTACTTCAAGGCCCTGGCCATGTCGCTGCGGGACCGGTTGCTGGACCGCTGGAACAAGACGCAGCGGCGCTATTATGACCAGGACTGCAAGCGCGTCTATTACCTCTCCCTGGAATTCCTGATCGGGCGGCTGCTGGACGACGGGCTGATCAACCTGGACATCCGCGACGAGGCGCAAGAGGCGCTGCGGGAGCTGGGCATCGAGCTGCCGGACCTGATCGAGCAGGAGTGGGACGCCGGGCTGGGCAACGGCGGCCTGGGCCGCCTGGCCGCGTGCTTCCTGGATTCCATGGCCACGCTGGGCCTGCCCGCGACCGGCTACGGCATCCGCTACGAGTACGGCATCTTCAAGCAACTGCTGTTGGATGGGGCGCAAGCGGAGTATCCGGACAACTGGCTGCGCTACGGCAACCCGTGGGAGATTCCGCGGCCGGACATGCTCTTCCCCGTGCGCTTCCACGGGCGCGTCGTGGAAACCCTGGACGACACGCAGCGCTCCCACTTCCGCTGGGTGGATACCGAGAACGTGATGGCGATGGCCTATGACGTCCTCGTGCCGGGCTTCCGCAACGAGGTCGTCAACACCTTGCGCTTGTGGAGCGCCAAGGCCACGCGCGAATTCGACTTCTCCTACTTCAACCGGGGCGACTACATCGCGGCGCTGCAGGACAAGAACGCCACGGAGAACATCTCCCGTGTGCTCTACCCCAACGATTCCTTCGAGCTGGGGCGCGAGCTACGGCTCAAGCAGGAGTACTTCTTTGTCAGCGCCACGGTGCAGGATGCGATCCGACGGCACCTGAAGACCCATGACAGCCTGGAGACCCTGCCCGACAAGGCCGTGTTCCAGCTCAACGACACGCATCCGGCGATCGCCGTGGCCGAGCTGATGCGCATCCTGCTGGATGACTATGACTGGGACTGGGAGCCCGCCTGGTCCGTCACCTCGCGCAGCTTCGCCTACACCAATCACACGATCCTGGGCGAGGCGCTGGAGCGCTGGCCGGTCAGCCTGATGGAGCACGTGCTGCCGCGGCACCTGCAGATCATCTACGAGATCAACCGGCGCTTCCTGGACGAAGTGCGGCGCAGCCAGCCCTACGATGACAGCCGCATCGCGCGGCTCTCCGTGATCGAAGAGGGGCCCGAAAAGCACGTGCGCATGGCGAATCTGGCCGTGGTGGGCAGCTCGCACGTGAACGGCGTCTCCGCCCTGCACACGCGCATCCTGCAGGAGCGGCTCTTCGCGGACTTCGCGGCGCTCACGCCCGCCAAATTCTCCAACAAGACCAACGGCATCACGCCGCGACGCTGGCTGCTCAAGTGCAACCCGCGCCTGGCCGCGCTCATCAGCGAGCACATCGGCGAGAGCTGGATCACCAACCTGGAGGAGCTGCGCCGGCTGGAAAAGCTGGCGGACGACCCCGCCTTCCAGAAGCGCTGGCAGGCGGTCAAGCACGCCAACAAGCAGGCCCTGTCGGACTACGTGAAGGGTGGCTGCGGCGTGGATTACCGTTGCCCCATCGTGCTTTCGCCCGAGGGCGCCTTCGACGTGCAGATCAAGCGCCTGCACGAGTACAAGCGCCAACTGCTCAATGTGCTGCACCTGGTGGCGCTGTACCGCCAATACAAGCAGAAGCCACCCCGGCACGAGCGGCCCGTGACCGTGCTCTTCGGCGGCAAGGCCGCGCCGGGCTACATGATGGCCAAGCTGATCATCCGCCTCATCAACGCCGTGGCGGACACAGTGAACAACGACCCGGACGTCGGCCCCTGGCTGCGCGTGCTGTTCCTGCCCAACTACAACGTGTCGCTGGCCGAGCGGATCATCCCGGCGGCGGACATCTCCGAGCAGATCTCCACCGCCGGCATGGAGGCCTCCGGTACGGGCAACATGAAGCTCTCGCTCAACGGCGCGCTGACCCTGGGCACGCTCGACGGAGCCAACGTGGAGATCGGCGAGGCGGTGGGCGCGGAGAACATCTACATCTTCGGCATGACGTACCAACAGGTGAGCGCCCTGCGCGCCCAGGGCTATGACCCGCGCGCCTACTACGAGGGCGATCCGACCCTCAAGGGCGTGCTGGACGATATCGCCGAGGGCGTGTTCTACCCCCGCGATCCGGGTCTGTTCCGCCCCATCGTGGATTCGCTGCTGCAGGGCGGGGACCGCTACCTGCTGCTGGCCGACTACGCCAGCTTCGCCGAGACCCGCGAGCGCGTCTACGCCGACTACCAGAAGCCGGCGCAATGGACCCGCAAGTCCATCCTCAACGTGGCGCGCATGGGCCGATTTTCCAGCGACCACACGATCCGCCAGTACGCCGCCGAAATCTGGAACGTGACCCCCGCGCAGGGCGAGCCGGAGTAGCGCGGCGCGGCCGCAGCGGGTGCTCACCCCTGACAAGCCGCCTTCCCTTTTCCACGCCATGGATTAGGGAAGGATGCGGCACGTCTCTCTCCACCGCGCAGCGGCGGGCTTGGATAAGCGCTTCCGCAGGGAGCGCGTCCCCGCGCCCGCATCGTCCGGTTGCGCCGCCCCCCAGGAAGCGGTAAGGCGGAGGGAAGCCGGCGGGGGCCTTCCCGCGCCCCGGCCTTCGGCACGTCCCCATCGGAGCGGCAGCATGAGCATCACCGTCCTCAGTCCCGTCGGCGTCAATCGCGTGGAGGCGCGGCCCATCGCGGCGCGCATCGCCTCGCTGGAGGGCATCCGGCTGGGGCTGCTCAACAACAACAAGCCCAACGCCGCGCGCCTGCTGGATGGCATCGCGCGGCTGGCCGCGCAGCAGCACCATCTGGCCGGCACCGTGTCCAAGCAGAAGCCCCACGCCTCCGTGGGCGCGGACCACCTGGACGCCTATGTCAAGGAGGTGCAGGCCGTCGTCGTGGCCATCGGCGATTGAGGCTCGTGCACGTCGTGGAGTATCCATGACGCCATCGAGCTGGAAAAGCGCGGCATCCCCACCGTCACCGTCTGCACCGAGGCCTTCACGGGCCTGGCGCGGGAGGAGTCGCGCGCGCTGGGCATGCCGGACCTGCCCATCGCCGTCATCAAGCATCCGCTGGGCGGCCTGAAAGACGAGCAGGTGCAGGAACGCTCCCAG
Organism: bacterium; assembly: GCA_041477795.1. Lineage (GTDB taxonomy): Bacteria > SAR324 > SAR324 > SAR324 > JACQKK01 > DATFMP01. The sequence continues at coordinate 22,919 of JBGOUY010000005.1, read as the reverse complement.
GAAGCGCTGGAGCAGGTCGTCGTCGGGCTGACGCGCGAGCTGCGTTAGGGGAACGGCACAGCTTCAGATTCGAATGGCTTACGGCTTCGAGGAGGTTCCACCCCCTCGGAGCGGCACCGGAGCAAGCCCCCTTGTCCCCCAGTTGGGCGGTAGAGGCGGTGTTCCCACGCCTCCACCGGGTGGAGCGGGTGCAGGGGCCAGCGCTAAGGGCTTGCCCGAAGCGCCAACGGCTCTGGCCCCTGCCGGAGAGCCTGTCCTGAGCGCAGTCGAAGGGTGGAGATGTGGAGAAGGGAGGAGGCGCCTCCCTCCTCCGCTCATCTGAAAATGGCGCTTGGCGACCCTTCCCTATCCCCTGCGGAGCGACGGTGTTCAACGAGACGCTGGTCAGCGAACGGCTGGAACTGCGCGACGACGACGCCGTGCAGGAAGCCTTCCTGGCGCGGGAATGGAGCGATGGGCTGCCCATCATTCCCCCCATCGAGCTGAAGGTGCGCGAGATGATCGCAGGCGCGGGCCTGCCGGCCTCGCAAGGAGTGGGCGTGATCCCACCGCGCTTTGCAGAGGCGACCGTGGAGAACGTGGCGGTCAATGCGGTGATGGCGGGCTGCCGGCCGGACTACCTGCCCGTGCTGATCGCGGCGATCCAGGCCGCGTGCGATCCGGCCTTCAAGCTCTACAGCATCCAGGCCACCACCCACCCCTGCGGCGTGCTGGCCATCGTGAGCGGCCCCATCGTGCAGCGCCTGGGCATGAACGCCGGCTTCGGCACCTTCGGCCCGGGCAACCGGGCCAATGCCACCATCGGCCGGGCCCTGCGCCTGGTGCTGATGAACGTGGGCGGCGCGTGGCCCGGCCGCGGCGACCAATCCACTCATGGCTCGCCCGCCAAGTACAGCTACTGCAGCGCCGAGAACGACGCCGCGAGCCCATGGCCGCCCCTGCGGGTGGAGCTGGGCTTCCGCGCGGAGGACAGCACCGTCACCGTGGTCGCCGGCGAGGGGCCGCACAACGTGAACGACCACGTCTGCTCCTCCGGCGAGAACATCCTCATCACCCTGGCCGACACCATGACCACCATCGGCCACAACAACTCGAGCTGCATCGGCACGGGCGACGTGGTGGTGGTGCTGGGGCCGGAGCACGCGGCGCAGATCGCCGGCGACGGTTTCTCGCGTGCCGCTGTGCGCGAGTTCCTCTTCCGGCACGCCCGCAACAAGGTGGGCCGCATGCGCGACCGCGGTGGCTGGCGGATGCACGAATGGCCGGCCTGGATCGACCTGGACGACGACAACGCGGACGTGCCCATCGTCGGCGCACCGGAGGAGATCCTGCTGCTCGTTGCCGGCGGCGCGGGCAAACACTCGGCCTTCATCCCCACCTTCGGCCTCAACAAGTCCATCACGCGCCGCATCGAGACCCCGTAGCCACCACTGCAGCGGCACAGGGGCGCGGGTGATCGCTCCCTCCACTCCGGATGGGGCTCAATGTCGACGCCATCCCGTCGCGCCGTGGTGCGCTGAACGGGCACTCATTGGGGGTGCGAAGGCCTTCGGCCGTCGCCAAGCGGGCGTAGGACATCCTGCTCGCCGTGGTGGGGGGCGTGGGCCGCAAGAGCACCTACGTGCCGGGCTGGGGCGGCGGCTCCCGGACCGTGACACGTCCGGTGGTTCTCCCCTGACGCTCGCCTGCTGCCGCGGACTCTGGCGGGGCGCCGCCTTCGGTCGCGCTCTGCGCAGCGGCCGGGCGGCAGGCCCGCAGACCGGGCGCGCCTCCCGCCCGCGACCCCCCAGGTTTTCGTACCGTCCCGGCGGAGCGCCGTGCTAGCATCGCCACGTTGGAGTCCATCCCGGCATCAGGGCGAAGCCAGACCACATGGGAGGGGGAAAGCGCGGCAGGCTGGCGCGCCGCTGTTCGCGGCCGGCCTGTGCAGGCACCGAATCGTCACCGGTGGCAGCGCTTCGATCGCGTCCCGGGCATCCCGGCCGGGTCCGTCCGCAGCGCCTCCGCCTTGAGCTGGTTGACTGTGGTTGCACCCCGGAGGATTCACGCGATGAACCTGCGCACGATTGTTTGGCTGCTGACCGCACTGTTGGTCACGGCAGGGCTGGGCTGCTTGCTGCCCAGCGCCGCACAGGCACAAAAGCGCGGCGGCACCCTGATCTACATGGTGCCGTCTTCGGACGCGCCGAGCCTGGACGCGCACCAGGAGGAGACCTTCGCCGTCGTCCATGCCACCGCGCCGTTCTACAGCCTGCTGCTCCACGTCGACCCGCGCAGCAAGGGCGGCAAGGAAACCATCGGCGACCTGGCCACCGGCTGGAAAGTCAGCGCGGACGGCAAGACCTACACCTTCGCACTGCGCACGAACGCGCTGTTCCACGACGGGTCGCCCGTCATGGCCGGGGACGTGGTGGCCTCGCTGAATCACATCATCGCGCCGCCGGAGGGCGTGATCAGCCCGCGCCGGGGCTTCTTCGAGCTGGTGGAATCCGTTTCGGCGCAAGACGATCACACGGTGGAGATCAAGCTCCGCTTCGCCTCCTCGGCCTTCATCCCGGCCCTGGCCATGCCGTTCAACTACATCTACAAGGCGGACCTGCTGGCCAAGGACCCGCAGTGGTACAAGAAGAACGTGATGGGCTCCGGCCCGTTCAAGTTCGTCAGCTACACCCCCGGCGACAAGATGGTGGGCGTGCGGAACGAGAAGTACTACGTGCCCGGCCTGCCCTACCTGGATGGCTTCGAGGCGATCTATTCGCCCAAGGAAACCGTGCAGTTGCAGGCGCTGCGCGGCGGTCGGGCGCACGCCAATTTCCGCGGCTTCCCGCCTCAGGCGCGCGATGACCTGGTGCGCGCCATGGGCGACGGCATCGTCGCGCAGGAGAGCGACTGGAACTGCTACATGCTGGCCATCCCCAATCTGTCCAAGAAGCCCTTCAGCGACAAGCGGGTGCGCCAGGCGCTGAACCTGGCCTTCGACCGCTACCAGGGTTCGGAGTTCCTTTCCAAGATCGCCATCGTGAGGAACACCGGCGGCATCCTGTTCCCGGGCCACGAGCTGGCGCCCAGCCAGGCGCAACTGGAAACGCTGCCGGGCTTCAGCCGGGACATCGCGGCGTCGCGCAAGCAGGCCCGCGCGCTGCTGCGGGAAGCCGGGGTGCCGGAGGGCTTCAAGGCGGTATTCACCACCCGCAACACGGACCAGCCGTACAAGTACGTGGGCACCTGGATGATCGACCAGTGGCGCCAGATCGGCCTGGACTTTCGCCAGGAGGTGCTCCCCACCGGAGGCTGGTACGACAAGCTGCGTTCCAATCCGCCGGTGTTCGACGTCATCAACGACGTCACCTGCCAGTCCGTCCTCAACCCCACGCTGGACGTGGCCAAGTACATCTCGGCGGACAAGAGCGACAACAACTGGGCGCGCTATATCGACCGCAAGATGGACGAGCTCTTCGAAGCCCAGATGCGCGAGCCGAATCTCGAAAAGCAGCGGGCCCTGCTCTGGCAGATGCAGCAGCGGCTTTCGGACGAGCAGTGGATGATCGGGGCCATGTGGTATAACCGCATCGTCCTGCACAGCAGCAAGATGAAGTGGTGGGAGGTCACGCCCAGCCACTACCTCAACATGCAACTGGCCGAGGTCTGGCTGGATCAGTAACGCGTCCAGCCAACGGCTCAATTCCGGTCGCCCGCGCGGCACTCCGGCCGCGCGGGCGGCCGCGCGCGCTTCCGGCGGGGCAGGCCCCATCCCCGCCGCGGGTCCCCGCACGGCCGCTCCGGCCTGCCCATGGCTCTGGCGGGCCGCCACCGCTTGCCGCTCCCTGTGCGATCGCGATCCGGGAGACTCCCGGCCCTTGCAGCTCTTCAGCCGATCGATGGCATAGATTGCCTTCATTTCGTGCTTTGCGGACGGCCGCCAATGGTATAGTACGGATCATCGACACGATCCGGCGGGGGGTCGGGGAAGAGGACGTAGCGGGCAGGGACAGAGCAATCTGGGTCACGGGTGGGAGCACACCGGGCCAACCTGACCGCAACGCCATGGGACAGCTCGTGGTGACGGCGCACCGGTCGTGTCGTGGGCAACCTGCCCGGTTCTCCGCCCCCGTCGTTCGCTCACCCGATTGCATTCTCAAGGAGAATCCAGATGAATCTACGCCACCTTGCGTTGCTGCTGATTCTGTTCGCAGCGGCGGTCGGCTTGGCGTTTGCCCTGCCCGGCGCCGCGTTGGCACAGAAACGGGGCGGCACGCTGATCTACATGGTGCCGGCTTCCGATCCGCCCAGCCTGGACGGCCACCAGGAGGAAACCTTCGCCACCGTCCAGCCCACGGCCCCCTTTTACAGCCTGCTGATCCAGGTGGATCCGCGCAGCAAGGACGGCAAGGACATCACGGGCGACCTGGCCACCGGCTGGAAGGAGAGCGCGGACGGCAAGACCTATACGTTCGAGCTGCGCAAGGGCGTGACCTTCCACAACGGAGACCCGCTCACGGCCGCCGACGTCGTGGCTTCGCTGAAGCACTTCATCTTCCCGCCCGAGGGCGTGATCAGCCCGCGCAAGGCCCAGTATCCGATGGTCGATACGATCGAGGCCAATGGCGACTACACGGTGGTGATCAAGCTGAAGTTCCCCTCCGGCGCGTTCATCCCGGCCCTGGCCGCGCCTTACAACTACGTGTACCAGGCCAAGCAGCTCGCCAAAGACCCGAACTGGTACAAGATGAACGTGATGGGCTCCGGGCCCTTCAAGTTCGTCAGCTACACGACGGGCGACAAGGTGGTCGGCGTCCGCAACGAGCACTTCTACGTCAAGGGTCAGCCCTACCTGGACGGCTTCGAGGCGATCTTCGCGCCCAAGGAGACGGTGCAGGTGCAGGCGATCCGTGGCGGCCGGGCCCACAGCATGTTCCGCGGCCTGCCTCCGGCGGCGCGTGACGACCTGGTCAAGGCCATGGGCGACAAGGTCGAGGTGCAGGAAAGCACCTGGAACTGCGGCCTGTACGCGGTGCTCAACCCGTTCATCAAGCCCTTCGATGACATACGGGTGCGCCATGCGTTGAACTTGGCCCTGGACCGCTATCGCGGCTCGGAGTTCCTGTCCAAGGTCGCGATCGTGAAGACGGTAGGCAGCGCGGTCTTCCCCAGCAGCGAGCTGGCCCCGAGCCAGGCGCAGGTGGAAACGCTGGTCGGCTACAGCCATGACATCAACGCGTCGCGCGCCAAGGCCCGCCAGCTCCTCAAGGAAGCGGGCGTGCCGGAAGGCTTCAAGTTCGTGCTGATCAACCGCAACACCGACCAGCCCTACAAGTACGTGGCGACCTGGCTGATCGACCAATGGCGCCAGATCGGCCTGAACGTCGAGCAACAGGTGGTGCCCACCCCGGCGTTCTACGCCCAGCTGCGCAGCAAGCCCCCCACGTTCCAGGCCTCGTTGGACTTCAACTGCCAGTCCATCGTCAACCCGACCCTGGACATCAGCAAGTTCCTCTCCGATGACCGCAGCGACCAGAACTACGCCAAGTACACGGACCGCACGCTGGACGGTCTGTTCGACGCCCAGTTGCGCGAGCCCAACAAGGCGAAGCAGAAGGAGCTGATCTGGGAGTTCGAGAAACGCCTGAACGACCAGAGCTATTATCTGACCACGTTCTGGTGGCACCGCACGATCGTGAGCAATTCCAAGATGAAGTTTTGGGAGGTGACCCCCAGTCACTATCTCAACATGCAACTCGCCGTGGTCTGGCTGGACCAGTAAGGACCGGCGGCACCTAGTCGTCCGGGCGACCGGCTCCGCGCTTGCGCGGGCCGGCCGCCCGGCCACTTTTCCCCTTCCTTCGTGGCGCAGGATCGCCGGCCGTTGGCCGCTGGGCCTGGCTGCGCCGTGCGACCTGGCTCGCCTCTCGTCCGCGTGCGGCCGGCCGCGCCGCGGTGCGCCGCGACCCCGTGCGCCGGGCTGACGCGCGGCTTCCGGCCCCGGCCCCGGCCCGCTTGCGCCCCGCCGGCGCCGGCTTGCGCAGGCGCGGCGCGGCCGGCGGGCGCTGGGCAAGCTGCGCCTCCAGCGCCGCGACGCGCTGGACGAGCCGCTCCAGTCGGCGCAGCTGCGCATCCTGGCGCAGCTGCTCGGCGTGCGGCCGGGCGGGATTGCCCGAGACCTGGCTGCCGGGGGGGATGGACTTGGTCACGTGCGCCCGGGAGAAGACCACGCTCCCCGCACCCACGGTGAGGTGACCCAGCACGCCGGCCCGCGCCCCCAGGGTGACGCGCTCCTCCAGCACGGCGCTGCCGGCCATGCCGCTCTGGGCCACGATCAGGCTGTCCGGCCCCACTTTGCTGCCGTGGCCGATCATCACCAGGTCGTCGATCTTGGTGCCCCGGCCGATCACAGTGGAGCCCAGCGCCGCGCGGTCGATGCAGGTGCAGGCGCCGATCTCGCAGTCGTCCTCGATGACGACATTGCCCACCTGCGGGATCTTGACGTGCCGGGCGCCGTCCTGGGCGAAGCCGTAGCCATCCGCGCCCACGGTGACGTTGGCCTGCAGGATCACGCGATCGCCCAGCACGCACTCGCTGTGCAGCACCGCGCCGGGGTAAAGACGACAGTCGCGCCCGACGCGGCAATCCTGCAGCACCACGGCGCCGGGATAGAGCACGGTGCCCGCGCCGACGCGGCTGCCCGCGCCCACGAACGCCCCCGGCAGCACGGCCACGCCGGGTTCCAGTTCGGCCTGGGGATCGACCAGGGCCCCCGCCTGCACGCCGGGGGGCGCGGCCGCCTCCTGCAGCAGGAAGGTCAGCGCCCGCGCGAAGGCCAGGTAGGGCCGTTCCGTGCGCAGCAGGGCCAGGCCCCGCGGCCGCTCAGCCTCCGGCGGGACGATGGCCGCCGCGGCGCGCGTGGCGGCCAGCTCGCGGGCGTAGCGGGGGTTAGCCAGGAAGGTCAGCTGGCCCGCACCCGCCTCCCGCAGGCCGGCCGCGCCCCGGATTTCAGTGTCGGGATCGCCCTCCAGCCGAAGGTCCCCCAGGTGCTCCCGCAGGTGTTCCGCCAGGACACGCAGGGACAGGGTCTTAAAGTGCATGTCGGTCGAGAATTGGTCGATATCGAGCAGATTTCGATTGCGCGTCAGGTCGATGAGAAATTAGCTGCCCATCGCCCTCACAATTTGCTTGATTCGCGCCCGCCGTTGCTCTCATATAGTCATCCAGCCCGCGGAGAAATGTTAGGATCCCGTTAGGCGGATCCTGACAGCCATTATGGAAACGGGGGGCGTTCTCCAGGGCCAACAGAACGCCATATTGCAGGCTTGGCAAGGGATTGCCAATAGCGAGCCGGCCATGGAGGCCGCGGAAAATTGATCCGCCAGAGCGCACTGCACCGACAGCGCCGCTCGACCCGGTCGAAAGACCGATCCTCCCGCGATATACTGGTCCTGTTCGCCCCAGCCCTTGCGCTTGACAGATTCATTTGGAAGGTGAACGTTCGTATTCTATTGCCCGGGCGGACACGGACGGCGGCCACCAGGGCATAGGCCATCGCACAAGAGGATCGCCATGGAGGAGACCATTCACGATAAGGCCCAGCGAACTGCGCGGGCCTCCAAGACCCGGCGGGGTCTGGCCTTCAAGCGGCATTTCACCAAGGATGGCGCCTCGCCGCTGGAGATGGTGAGCTGGATCAAGCGCCGGTCGGTCATATCCGAGCCCAACGGCAAGATCGTCTTCGAGCTCAACGACTGCGAAGTTCCGGAAAGCTGGTCGCAACTGGCCACCGACATCGTGGTCTCCAAGTATTTCCGCAAGGCGGGCGTGCCGGGCACGGGGCACGAGGTCACCGTGCGCCAGGTCATTCACCGCATTGCCCACACCATCCGCGCCTACGGCCAGGAGCAGGGCTACTTCCAGACCCATCTGGATGCGGACATCTTTGAGGACGAGCTGACCTACCTGCTCGTGACACAGCGGGGCGCCTTCAATTCGCCCGTCTGGTTCAACTGCGGGCTGTGGCAGGAGTACGGCATCCGCGGCAGCGGGGGCAACTGGCACTGGGACGAGGCGGCCGGCACGCTGCGCATGCTGGAGAACTCCTACGAGCACCCCCAGTGCTCGGCCTGCTTCATCCAGCGCGTGGAGGACGACCTGATGTCGATCTTCACGCTGCTGCAGAAGGAAGCGCGCGTGTTCAAGTATGGCTCGGGCACGGGCACCAACTTCTCCAAGCTGCGCAGCAAGTACGAGCACCTCTCCGGCGGCGGCACCTCCTCGGGCCTGATGTCCTTCCTGGAGGTGTTCGACAAGGGCGCGGGCGCCACCAAGTCCGGGGGCACCACCCGCCGCGCGGCCAAGATGGTGTGCCTGGACATGGATCACCCAGAAATCGTGGACTTCATCCGGTGGAAGGCCAAGGAAGAGGCCAAGGCCAAGCTGCTCATCGCCGGCGGGCTGGAGTCGGACTTCAACGGCGAGGCCTACCACACGGTGTCGGGTCAGAACTCCAACAACTCCGTGCGCATCACCGATGCGTTCATGGCGGCCTACGAGAACGACGGGGAGTGGCAGACCACCTTGCGCACGGACGGGTCGGTGTTCGAGACGCACAAGGCGCGCAAGCTGATGCACGAGATCGCCGAGGCGGCCTGGGCCTGCGCGGATCCGGGCGTGCAGTACGACACCACCATCAACGGCTGGCACACCTGCGCCAACACGGACCGCATCTACGCCTCCAACCCCTGCTCGGAGTTCATGTTCCTGGACGACACGGCCTGCAACCTGGCGTCCCTGAACCTGATGAAGTTCCGCCGCGAGGACGGGCGCTTCGACCTGCTGGCCTACCAGGCCGCCATCCGCACCTTTGCCACGGCGATGGAGATCCTGGTGGACTTCTCCAGCTACCCCACCGAAGCCATCGCGAAGAACAGCCACGACTACCGCCCGCTGGGCCTGGGCTACGCGAACCTGGGCACGCTGCTGATGGTGAACGGGCTGGCCTACGACAGCGAAGAAGGCCGCGCCCTGGCCGGCACGCTGACCGCCATCCTGTGCGGTGAGGCCTACGCCACGTCCGCGGAGATCGCGGAGAAGATCGACGCCTTCCCCGGCTATGCGGGCAACGCGGAGCCCATGCTGCGCGTCATCGGCAAGCACCGCGAGTCCGCCGGGCGCATCGACAACCGCCTGGTCGCCCGCGAGCTGTGGGATGCCGCCCAGGACGCCTGGGCCCGCGCCGAGGCCCTGGGCCGCAAGCACGGTTACCGCAACTCGCAGATAACCGTGCTGGCACCGACGGGCACCATCGGCCTGCTGATGGACTGCGACACCACGGGCGTGGAGCCGGACTACTCGCTGGTGAAGTGGAAGAAGCTGGCCGGCGGGGGCTACATCAAGATCGTCAACCAGTCCCTTTCCCTGGCCCTGCGTAACCTGGGCTACGGCGCCACGCAGATCGCCGACGTGATCCGGTACATTCTGGGCACCCAGGAGCTGGCCGACGGCGATACGCTCAGCCTGGCACGCCTGAAGGAGCTGGGCTTCACGGACGACGAGATCCAGGAAGCCGCCCAGTCCGTCAAGCTGACGGGCAGCTTCAACGACTTCACGCCGCACGTGAACCCGCCCGCCCTGCGCGCCAAGAGGCTGAGCGAGGAGGACATCGAGCGCGCGCGCGTGCGCATCGGCGGCCGCGAGACTATCGAGGGGGCGCCGCACCTCAAGCCCGAGCACCTGGCCGTGTTCGACTGCGCCAACACCTGCGGGCCCTACGGCAAGCGCTTCATCCTGCCCATGGCGCACGTGAAGATGATGGCCGCGGTGCAGCCCTTCATCTCCGGGGCCATCTCCAAAACCATCAACGTGCCCGAGCAGACCACCGTGGAGGAGATCGAGGACCTCTACGTGCAGTCCTGGCGCTACGGGCTCAAGGCCGTGGCCCTGTACCGCGACAACTCCAAGGGCTCCCAGCCGCTCTCCTCCCAGCTCAGCGAGAAGAAGGAGGCCGACAGCGAGGCGGTGCCGGAAGCCGAGGCGGTGGCCAAAGCCGCGGGCGTGCCGGACGTCTACGCCTGGCGCTACCGGCGCGAGCTGCCGCGCCGCCGCAAGGGCTTCACGCTGGAGGCCTCCGTGGCCGGGCACAAGCTCTTCCTGCGCACGGGCGAATACGAGAACGGCGAGCTGGGCGAGATCTTCATCGACATGTACAAGGAAGGCGCGGCCTACCGCAGCATGATGAACAGCTTCGCCCAGGCCGTCTCCACCGGGCTGCAGCACGGCGTGCCGCTGGAGAAACTCGTGAAGATGTTCACCTTCACGCGCTTCGAGCCTTACGGGATCACCGACCATCCCAACGTGCGCACGGCCACGTCGATCCTGGACTTCATCTTCCGCATCCTGGGGATGGAGTACCTGGGCCGGATGGACTTCGTGCACGTCGAGCCGCAGGGCAACGGCAACGGCGAGGCCCCCCGCGCGGCTGAACTCCACGCGGCCCAGGCCACCGCGAGTCAAGCGCCCGCCCCGGCGCCGCGTGGCGCCACGGAGCCGCCGAGAGCGCCCGAACACGCCGATGCGCTCAATGAGCACCTGGCTGAGATGATGGGCGATGCCCCCGTTTGCGATACCTGCGGCCACCTCACCGTGCGCAACGGCACGTGCTATCGCTGTCTGTCCTGCGGCAATTCGATGGGCTGTTCGTAGCCCTCCCGTCTCCTCCGTCGTGACCCCATGGCGGGAGCGCCCTCGCGGCGCTCCCGCCTTTTTTTGTCGGAATAAATCATGATTAATTTCGCCGAATAATAATCGTCCGGACTCGAACGAATTCCGGCGCGGACGATGAGCGACGGGACAGCAGGTCGGGATCGCTACGAGCAGAGGGATTGCGGATCGATTGCCCGCCGGCCAGGGATGGCCGGCGGGCAGGGGAGGAGGCAATGGCCGCTCTGGGGCGCGGCACCGCCCACCTGGCGGTGGTGCGGGGCACATCAGACGGCTCTTAGCGCTGGATCAGCTCGCCTCGGGCACCGAAGCGCTGCTGGCTTCCTGAACCGTCTCGTACATCGCGAACTTCGCGCCCACCAGGTTGTGGGCCGGGACGATCTCATCCGGAAGCTTCCTGATCAGCCCGCCACGCGATTTGAACCGCTCGAGGGCGGCTTGGATTTCGTGTTCCGTGATGGTCGCTTTGTTGTTTTTCATGGCGTCTCCTTTCCAGCTTGGGGTCGCCGACCCTCGTCAGCAACGTTCCCATTTCCCCATTAATCGAAGACGTTAGCACTCTACCAAGTTATCTGCTAACAGTCAAGCATTTTCTTCGTTGGAGGCCCGTTTGCCCTTGCGCCAGCAGATCGGCAGTTGGGGACGGTTTCTTCGGTCTCGACTGTCCGCAATCTGATCGCTTCCTGATGGTTCCCGGCTTCCAGACCCTGCGCCGGCTGCGGGAGGGCTGCGGAACGGGAAGCGAAGGGCGGCGCAGGCGGCCGTGCCGGGCCTTGTCCCGGGGCTGGGCCTGCAGGCGTCGCGCCTGCAGGGGTGGACTCAGGAGAGCAGGCCGATCTTGGCCAGAAACACGTCCACGGTCTCGTAGGCTGCGCGGGCGGGCACCAGCGCGCGGCTGGGAGTCACTTGGTCCGGCAGGCGCCGAATCAGCCCACCGCTGCGCTTGAACCGCTTCAGGGCGGTGCGGACATCGTCTTGCGTGATCTTCTTGGCCTTCATCATGGGACCTCTGCTGGAGAGCGCCTGACCGCGGCGCTTTGCCTGTTTAGACGCTGGGGCGACGCGAAACGTTACGTCGCGCCCCTTTTCCAGCAGGATTCCACACGATAGTGAAGGCGCCATGTTCCAATTGTAAAATTTTGATTAAAAACCGGGGGCCAGGCCGCGGTTATGGGTGGTTACAGGTACAGGATGCCCTGGCGCTCGAAGTGCTTGAGGGTATCCGTGTCGCGCAAGTCGCCCGGCTTGAGGATCACCGCATCGGTGGCGAAGCGGCCGGACTCGGAGAGCAGGGAGCCGCCCACGGCCAGCCGATAGGGCGGGATGGTGGGGATCTGGTAGACCGTGCCGGCCACCTCCAGGCTGAGCGGCGGAACGATCTCGCCCGTGGCCTCGTCGAAGATGCGTTTGCCGGAGGCCATCACGACCCCGCTGGCCAGCACGGAGCCCTCACCCACGATGCCGGAGACCTCACACATGGCGCCGATCTTGGCGTGATCCTCCACGATGGAGGGCAGGCGTCCGGCGGGCTCCAGGATGCCCTCGATGCCGGTGCCCGCGCCCAGCTTGACGCCCTTGCCGATCTGGGCGCAGGAGGCCACGCGAGTCGCCACGTCCACCATCACGCCCCCGCCGGCGATCCAGGCGCCCACGTTGACGAAGGCGTGGTTCATGATGACGGTGCCCGGCCCGATGTAGCAGCCCGTGCGCACGCGCGCGCCGGGGGCATAGCGCACACCCGCAGCGGCCAGCTCCGCGTCCGTCGCGGTGACGATGCGCAGCGGCACCTTGTCCCACACGTCCGGGCCCATGCGCACCGAATCGTGCGTGGCGAAGTAATTGAGGATGCCGTCGATGACGTAGGGCTGCGGCTGCCAGCGCCCGTCCACCTTCTCCGCCGCGCGCACGTCGCCGGTGTTGAGCAGGTCGAACAGGGCCTCGGTGTCCTCCCGCGTGCCCTTGCGCTGGGCGATGCGCCCCACCAGCCCGGGCACGGGGCTGGCGATCACGTGCAGGCGGTGCGGCTTGCCCGCCGTCGCGTGCCGTAGCACGTCCGCGCAAGGATTGCCCTTGTCCTGGCGCAGGGCCGCCAGCGCCTCCAGGCCGCGCTTGGCCTCGGCTGGCGTGATGCGCCCGTCGCGATCCTGCACGCCGTGCAGCACGCGCAGGGTCTCCTGGTGCGGGGGCAGGTTGGGCAGCAGCACGCGCAGGCGATCCTCATGATCGTACACGCGCAACAGCACCATGTGGTCGATGGCCGGATAACGCTCCAGCACGGACGCGGCTTTGCTCTCGGATTGGCTCATAAGCTCCTTGTTCCTCGGATGCAGACGCGGGTGACTGCTCGTGCCCGCTGCGGAGCCACACATGGCTCCGGTTCTCTCCTCCGCAGCCCTTCTCGCTGCGGCCGATCGTCAAGACCGCCTTCCGAGCGGCGCGGATTCCCGGCTTGGCATCGTTCGCATCCAAGCCATGCTGAGCTGACGCAGCGCTCGCCTGTTCCGCTCCTCCCTCCGCGGTAGAGCCGGAGCGCTGGTTCCATCTGCGGACCCGCCGCCGTTATCCCGGCAGCTACACCCCCGCCAGGTCGCGGGCCGATTCGATCAGGCGCTCGGCCCGCGCGCCATAGGTGCGGAAGCGCTCGTCGCGGGACACGCCGCGGTGCCAGCGCACGTAGAGCTGCTGGAGGATCACGGCGATCTTCCAGACCCCGAATACTTCGTACCAGCGGATGTGCGAGACGTCCACGCCGTGCCGGGCGCCATAGCGGGCGGCCGCGTCCGCACGGGTGAGGAAGCCCGGCTCCTGGCTGGGGATGACGGCGAAGGCTTTGCGCGCCTCGCTGTCGCCCGGTTCGGTCCAGTAGCCCAGCAGCGTGCCCAGGTCCGCCAGCGGATCGCCCACCGTGCACATGTCCCAGTCGAACACGGCCACGGGCGTGCCGGGGTCGTCCGCGTCGACCATGATGTTGTCCAGCTTGAAGTCGTTGTGCACCAGCGCGGCGCGGGGGGCGGGCGGCACGCGCCCGGCGAGCCAGGCGGTGAGGCGGTCGAAGGCGGGCACCTCTGCGGTCTTGGCGGCCTCCCAGCGCCCGGCCCAGCCACGCACCTGGCGCTCCATGAAGCCTTCGGGGCGGCCCAGGCCGCCCAGCTCCACGGAGTCGGGGTCGACGGCGTGCAGGTCCGCCAGGGTGTCCACGACCATCTCGGCGATGCGGCGGCACAAGGCCGGCTGGCCGCGGAAACGCGCCGGCAGCTCGGTGCGGATGACGATGCCGCGCCGCCGCTCCATCACCAGGAACGGCGCACCGACCACCGCCGGATCCTCGCTGAAGTAGAACGCGCGCGGCGCCAACGGATAGGCGCGGTACAGACGCGAGAGCACGGCGTATTCGCGCCCCATGTCGTGGGACTTGGGCGCCACGGGGCCCGGCGGCGGCCGCCGCAGCACATACTCCTGCGCGCCGCCGTCCTCCGTGCGGTACCGTAGCAGGTAGGTCAGGTTGGCCTCGCCACCCCGGAATTGGAGAATCTCCGGCACGCCGTGGGCGCCGGGCAGGCGGCCTTCCAGCGCCGCGGCGACGGTCTCGGGGACGATGCGCGCATCGGGGCGCATCTCGATCAACTCGGCAGAGCCGGGGTCGCTGCCGGCCGCTCGAGGCGGGGTCATGGGTCACCGTGAATTGCGGAGGCTGGGCCGCGGGGGCACCGCGCTGGGCCGTCGGAGCACCGCCCGGGGCCCTGGCCGGGGCACGAGTCCCATATAAGCCGGATGGGTCGGGGAAGACAAGGCCGCGGCCCACCGCCCGGCCCATTGCCCGGTCGCCCGCCGCGCCGCGCCGCGCCAGCAGGCCGCGCCGCGGCGCCCCGGCTGCGGGTCGCCCGGCGCCCCTCCCCCCTCCAGCGCAGCCCCGCCTTGCATCCCTCCCGCCCCGCCTCTATAGTCGTGCGGTGGGGCGGCGCCTGCCGGCCGGCCCGTCCACGCACTCCAATTACGGCACTCAAGCCCGTCATGGACGCTGCCAAGTACCCTATCCTTGCCACGGTGCAGGACCCGCTGGAGTTGCAGACCTTCCCGCCGGAACGGCTGGAGGCGCTGGCGGCCGAGGCGCGCGCGTTCCTCATCGAGAGCATCAGCCAGACCGGCGGGCACCTGGGCGCGGCGCTGGGCGTGGTCGAGCTGACCATCGCCTTGTTCAACCAGTTCGACTTCCTGCGCGACCGCATCTGCTGGGACGTGGGGCACCAGGCCCACGTGTACAAGATGCTGACCGGGCGGGCCGAGCGCTTCCGCGACTACGGCAAGTGGGGCGGGCTGTGCAAGTTCCTCGAGCGGCGGGAGAGCCCCTTTGACCACATGGGGGCCGGCCACGCCTCCACCTCCGTCTCGGCTGCGCTGGGCATGGCCATCGCGCGGGACCTGCGCCGGGAGTCGCACCACGTCATCGCCGTGATCGGCGACGGCGCCATGACCGGGGGCCTGGCCTACGAGGCCCTGAACATGACCGGCTCGATGAATCTCAACCTGCTCGTGATCCTCAATGACAACGGGATGAGCATCGACCAGAACGTGGGCGCCTTCGCACGCACGGTGACGCGCATCACCGCCTCGGATTCCTACAACGCCCTGCGCGACGAAGTGAAGCGCATCACACGGCATGTTCCTTTCGGCACGGAGATCCTCAAGAGCCTCAAGCACATGGAGCGCTCCCTGAAGGATTACGCGGCCGGGGACGAGGCGGGCTTCTTCGAATCGCTCAACTGGCGCTACTTCGGCCCCATCGAGGGGCACAACCTGCGCGAGGTGGTGACGATCCTGCACCACGCCAAGACCATGCAGGGCCCGGTGCTGGTGCACGTGAAGTCGGTGAAGGGCAAGGGCCTGGGGCCGGACATCGAGAACACCTTCGAGGCCCACGCCGTCACGCCCAGCAAGCCCAAAGCCGCCACGGCCGCGGCCGCCCGCGTGCCGATCCGCAAGAGCTGGACGCAGGTCTTTTCCGAGGGCTTGCGCGAGGTGATGGCGCGGGACGAGAGGGTCGTGGCGCTGACGGCGGCCATGCAGAGCAACACGGGGCTCTCACCCCTGGCTGCGGCCTTCCCCGGGCGCGTGCTGGACGTGGGCATCGCGGAGGCCAATGCCTATTGCAGCGCGGCGGGCATGGCCATCGGCGGGCTCAAGCCCTTCGTGACGATCTATTCCACCTTCAGCCAGCGCGCGTTCGACCAGATCATCCACGACATCGCCCTGCAGCGGCTGCCGGTGCGGATCATGATGGACCGGGGCGGCTTCGTGGGGGCAGACGGGCCCACGCACCACGGCGTGTTCGACTTCTCCTACCTGCGCCTGATACCGGGATTCGTGCACATGGCGCCGCGCAACGAGGTGGAGTTGCGGCGCATGCTGCTGACGGCCCACGCCTACGAAGACGGACCCATCGCCATGCGCTATCCCCGCGGCGATACGGATGCCATGGCGCTGCCGGTGCCCCTGGAGCCCATCCCGATCGGCAAGGGCGAACTGCTGCGCCCCGCCGAGCGTCCGGGCCTGCTGCTGGTGGCCGTGGGCACGACCGTGGAAACCGCGCTGGCCGTGGCGGAACGCCTCGCCGAGGCGGAGATTCCCTGCGCCGTGGTGGATGCGCGCTTCGTCAAGCCCCTGGACGAAGCCTTGCTGACCGAGCAGGTGGGCCAGTCCAAGGCCGTGCTGACGTTGGAGGAGAATGTGCTCAGCGGGGGCATGGGCGAGGGCGTGCTGGCCCTGATGGCCGCGCGCGACCTGCTGCGCCCCACGCGGCTGCTGGGCGCGCCGGATGCCTTCATGAGCTTTGGCGGCCAAAGCGACCAGCTCCGCGCGGCGGGCCTGCTGCCCGAGCAGGTCGAGGCCACCGCGCGCGAGCTGTGGCTGCAGGTGGCCGGCAGCGCGCGCGGGCGCAAGCAACGCTCCGCCTAGCCGCGCCTGGCACGCATCCTGCGCGCAGTCCTCTCGCTCCATCATGTCCACCCGCATCCGCCTGGCCAACCCCGCCGATAGCGGCGATGCCGCTGCGTGCCTGGACATCTACCGCCCCTTCGTGGAGGAGACGGCCGTCTCCTTCGAGACCGCCCTGCCGCCCCTGGAGGAGTTCCGTGGACGCATCGTGGACGTCCTGCAGCGCGCGCCGTGGCTCGTGTGCGAGGTGGACGGGGGCATCGCGGGCTATGCATACGCCACGCGGCTCCGCCCGCGCGCGGCCTACCAGTGGTCCGTGGAGACGACGGTCTATCTGGCGCCCGCGGCCCGCGGCCGGGGCCTGGCGCGGGCCTTGTACGGGAGCCTGGTGCACGGGCTGCGCAGGCAGGGCTATGTCAATGCTTATGCCGTGATCACGCTGCCCAATGCGCCCAGCGTGGGGCTGCACGAACGGCTGGGCTTCCGGAGCGCGGGGGTGTTTCCGGGCGTGGGCTTCAAGCTGGGGCGCTGGCACGACGTGGGCTGGTGGCACCTGCGCATCCAGGACCTGCCGGCGCAGCCCCACGCGCCGCTGCCGCTGGCGGAGTTGTCGCCCGCGCCGGAGTGGGAGCCGCGCGACTGACGCTGCGGAGCCCGCCGGACGCCGCGCCGCAATCGGGGGCGGGACGGCTCAGGAGGCCGGGGTGGGATCGGTGGGGCCCGCCGGCACGGCGGGAGCGGCCGGCGCGCTGGGCGCCACCGCGTCGGGGGCAGCGGCCGGGGCCTCGCCCGCTGCGCCCTGCTCGGCCGTGGGCCGACGGACGATGCGGCCCGTCAGCGGATCCTTCACGCCATCCAGCTGCACGCCTTCCGGCGCTTCGGGCTTCAGGTCGTCCATGCGAAAGAAGTTGTGCGGCTTGACGTGCTTGGCCAGCAGCTGCATCTGCTCGTCGCCGAGCATCGCGGTGTCCACGTAGAACGTCAGCGCATTGCCCCGCAGCGACTGCAGCGTCTCGATGATATCCAGCACGTAGTCGATCTGCTTCTTCTTCTGGCCCTCGGGCGAGACGACGACGTGGCGCTTGCCGGCCAGCACCTCGTGGGTGCGGATCACCTCGCGCACGCGCGCCGAGAGCGTCTGGTATCTCGCGTCCACCTCCACTTCCACCTTGCGCTGCTTGGAAACGGTCTCATCGCCCTGCTTCACCTTCTGCACCACCTTGATCTGGGTCTTTTCCAGGACGAATGTATCGGTGAAGTTGAGCTTAAGCTGATGCCCATCGCTGCGCCGTGCCTGCAGCTGGTTCTGCACGCGCGCCACGAGCTGGTCCTTCTGGGTACCGGGCGTGTTGTAGAACGCCTGCAGCGTGGTCTTCATCAGGTAGGCCACCGCGTGCAGGTTCTGCACGTCCTTTTCCGTGTAGTGCCGCAAGGGCTTGGAGAGGATGCGGTTGAACTGCTGCAGCGCCTGCTCGTACCGGCCGACGAGCTGGCTCTCCGCCCGCTCGTGGGTCAGGTTCTGGATGATTTCGAGCACGTCCTCGCCCACGCTCTCGTAGTGGTCCAGCTCGTCGCGCAGGCGCGCGATCTTGTGCACTTCGATGGTGAAGTCGTCGATGGTGGTGCTGGTGGACTTGGGGTTCTTCTGCAGGTTGCCCATGTTCTCCGGCACCTGCAGGATCTTGGTGAAGGGCACCGTCTGCTGCGTGCTCAGCGAGGGCCCCAGGCAGAGCTTGGCCGCATCGGGCAGGTACCACAGGTGCTGCACCTGGATCTTGCCGGGCTGCAACTGCCGGATCACCGTGGCCGATAGGAAGCGGTCCAGCAGGGCGAAGGCCAAGTGGCGGCTGTGCTCGCGCCAGATTTCCGTAGCCCGGTTCACCTCGGCGGCCGCATCGAAGAGCGGCTTGAAGTCCGGCATGGTATCCAGACCGGCGCGGATCGCCTCCACCTTTTCATTGAATACGCGCGAGACCTGGTCCACCTCCTCCGGCAGCTCGGCCGGCGAGGCAATGAGCTGGTAGCGCACCACCTTGCTCTCCACCAGGTAGGCGAAGCGGCTCCCCAGGGTCAGCAGGTGATGGAACTTAGGCATCACGTAAATCTTGACCCCATCCTGCTGGATGTCCTTGGTGAAGATCGAATAGTTCTCCGAGGAGATCTTGGCGAGGATGTCCTTGAGCTGTGCATAGAACACGCACTTGCGGAAGGCGTCCTTGGCCTCCGCGCGCTCCATATTGTAGATGCCGCGCCGGTAGAGCGACCAGAGCAGCGCGCGGATGTTGCTGGTCACGTCCTGCTCGCCCGCGCTGCGCAACTCCGCCAGGAGCTGCTTGAAGTTCTTGCTCGCCTCCTGGAAGCGCTGCGAGAAGGTCTGGAACTCCTTGAAGTCCCGCTGGGGCTTGGTGTGGCTGAGCGCCATCTCCTCGAGCGTCATGAACGGGTCGCCCAGGTCGTTCTCCCGCTCGGATTTGAAGCCCTTCTCGCCCAGGCTGCCCAGCAGGCCGCGCCGCTTGACGAACCAAGCCAGCTGATTGCGGGAAAGCGGCAGATCGTGCCGCGTGATGACGGTCTGGTAGACGACCTCGAAGAAGTTCTCGCCGAAGGTCTCCTGCAGGTAGCCGATCTTGTGGTCCACCGCCTTCTTCACCAGCCGCTCCACCTGCATGCCGATCAGCGCGGTGTAGGCATGGCTCAGCACCGAGGGCTCGTTCTGCAGCGTGCCCAGGGGCTGCTCCTGCTCATCCATGAACAGGCCCACGGAGTTCGGCCGCTGCGGCTGCAGCGCCACCTCGAACCCGAAGCGCGACTGAGCGACCGATATCCCGCACAGGCGGTCGAGGCTGGTGATGTTGTGCTCGCCCAGGTGGAAGGCATAGTTCACCAGCTCTTGGGCTGCATTGACGATGTAGATTTCGCGCAGGGCCTTCTCGCGGTCCCTTGCGTGGCCCACAATCACGTCCAGCGTGCTCTTGCGCACGGCATCGATGATCTGCTGTTCGCGGTACAGCTCGGTCTTCAGCCGTTCACACAGGCCCGTCAGGTCCTCCACCGAGACGGGGATGTTCTTGAACAGCCCGACGAATTTGTCCTTGTCCAGCAGCGTCACGCGATTGCTGTCGCTGATCTGCACCAGATGCCCGGCCTGGAACTTGGACATCTGAAACAACGGCAGCAGGTGCCCGGCCGCCCGTTGCCGGGCCAGCGCGCTGTCGTCGTTCTTGGACTGCTCCAGGGACTGGTTGGAGATCCGCACCAGATCGAACACGGCCTCGCCCAAACGCTGCTTGAACTCCGCGTTGATTGCCTCCGCGCCGCCGTCGCGCGTCTTTTCGATGTAGTGCGTCATCGGCTCCAAGCCGTTCAGCAGCGCGCGCTCCTCCGGCTCCGGATCGAAGATGAAGCTGCACCGGCGCCACAGCAGCGGATCCACCTTGGCCCGCTGTCCGATCACCACGCTGTTGATGCGCTTGAAGACCTGCTCGACCTTCTGCGTGCGCGTGGTGCCGCGCGAACTGCCCTCCGAGGAGTTGATGAAGCGGTTGAGGTAGCCGAACAGCTCGCCCTTGGAGCGCACCTCCTCGGGCCGCTCATCGTCCTTGCCCAGGAACGGGCTGAAGGCCTCCAGGGCCTCCTTGAGCGGCACATCGCCGATCAGGATCTCGAACATGGAGACGAGCTGCTGGATGTTGAGCGTGCTGTTCTGCAGCGTCTCCTTATAGAGCATCAGCACGTTGTGATAGCGCGACGAGAGATCGGCCAGCAGCGAGAGATTGATCGTCTCGGGTTCCGTCAGCTGTGTCGGGTCGCCGCCCCCGTTGATCTTTACGACCTTCTCCTGCACGGGCTGGGGCAGAAACTCCAGGTCCATCAGGTGGCGGATGGTGGCGACGAATCCCTTGCGGCGCTGCACCCGCGCCAGGAGCATGGACTTGACGGAGGCATTCTGCTGGATGGTGTCCGGCACGTGCTGGCAGGTGATGTCGATGCGAGCCAGCAATTGATCCTGAGTGGAGCGGTCCGCGCCGGCGACCAGGATGGGCCTGCCGGTCTTAAGCAGTTCGGAGAAGATGAGTGGGCCGGCGAGAGGCTCTTCCTTGATCTTGTTGATGCTGAGCAGCATCACGCTCGCCGGACTCTGCCGGATGCCGCCCAGCCAGCGACGCAGCCCGAAAAGGTCCTCGTTCGGGTTGATCTCGACGTTCTCGATCACCTCGTGCGTGAGGCCCTTGCTGAACTTACCGCTGAGGTTGCGGCGCGCCTTGCGCTGGATGACGTAACGGAAGGGATTGACCTCCGCCCGGGCCTGCGGCGAATTGAAGGTCGCCAGGAAGCGATCGAGCCCGACAATCTTGTCGGACGTCGTATTGCTGACCAGACTGATGACGCGCTGGTCCGGGTCCACCCTCGGCTTCTCGGGCGCGGCGGGGGTGGCATTGATCAGCGGATTGGCTTGCATCGCGCCCGTGCGTCTGTGGCAGCCGGAACACCTTGCGGCGGCTCGCGCCGGCGCTGCAGCGCAGCGTGCTCGAGCTTCCGGCAACCAATTGATTTATTTGCGCATGCGCAATCCTAGCCCGCCCGCCGCCCGATCACAAGGCGGGCGCACCTCGAATTGCGCCTCTACGTCCAGTCCGCCGGCTCCGCAGCACGACTCCCCCGCCAAGCCCGCGACCTCCAGGTCCGCTACGCTCCGAGCACTTCGGCGATGCTGCGGCACAAGTAGTCCATCTTGGCGCGCGTCATGGCGGCCACGTTGATGCGGCCGCTTTCCACGATATAGATGCCGTACTCGTTGCGCAGCCGGCGCACCTCTTCCTTGCCGATCCCGGAGAAGGAGAACATGCCCTTCTGCTGCAGGAGGAAATCGAAGTTCCGCTTGACGCCGTACTTCTTGAGCGTCTCGACGAACAGCCGTCGCATCTCGTGGATGCGGTCGCGCATTTCGACCACCTCCTGCTCCCACAGATGCCGCAGATCCGGCTCGCCCAGCACCAGCTCCACCACCTTGCTGCCGTGCGCGGGAGGGTTTGAGTAATTCGTACGCACGGTCTGCTTGATGCGGCTCATCACGGCCGAGGCGGCCTCGCCGTTGCCGGTCACCACGGTCAGCGCGCCGACCCGCTCGCGGTAGAGTCCGAAGTTCTTCGAGAACGAGCTGGATACGATCATTTCAACACCCGCCGACGCAAAAAGGCGTACGGCGAAGGCGTCCTCCTCCAGCCCCAGGCCGAAGCCCTGGTAGGCGAAGTCCAGAAACGGGATGATCGACCGGCGGGTGAACACATCCATGATGGCCTGCCACTGCTCCGGCGTGGGGTCGACCCCCGTGGGGTTGTGGCAGCAGCCGTGCAGCAGCACGATATCCCCATCGGGCACCCGCTCCAGCGCCGCACGCATCGCCTCGAACCGCAGTCCGTGCGTGTCCAGGTCGTAGTAGGGATACGTGGCAACCTTCAGCCCCGCGCTCCGGAAGATGCCGGGGTGATTGGGCCAAGTCGGGTCGCTCAGCCACAAGGTGGCCTTGGGAAACTGCGACGCCAGGAACTCGCCGCCCACGCGCAGGGCACCCGTGCCCCCGGGGGTGTGTATGGTGACGGCGCGGCCCTCGGTCACGACCGGATGCTGCGCACCGAAGACGACGCGCTGCACCGCGCGGGCGTAGCTCTCGTCCCCGCCAATGCCCAGGTAGTCCTTGGTCGTCTCCAGCTCCAGCAGCATGCGCTCGGCCTGCTTCACGGAGCGCAGCACGGGGTTGGTGCCGCTCTCGTCCTGGAACACGCCGGACGTAAGGTTGATCTTATGGGCGTTGGCATCCTTGCGGAAGGCTTCGGTCAATCCCAGGATGGGGTCCGGCGGAGCGGGTTCAATGGCGTCGAAGGGACGATAGTTCATGGCTAATGGGCCTTTCGCTCAGGATGTCGGCGCCGCGCGCGGCATGCCGGCCGGACAGCGCAGTGAATTCCCCCCGCCGCCGGCTCCCATTGTACACGCCTGCGCCGCTATAGTTAACGCACCGGACGGATGTCTTCAATGTGGCCAGCGGAGCGAGCGCACGCAGGCCGGCTTTGCAGCGGCGGCCGGCAGCGCTATCGTGGAGTGCAGAGGTGCCAGTCGGGAGATCAAACGCAGGGCAGGAGCCGGGAGCGATGGCCAAGCGAGAAGGCGGTGGGGCCGGCTGGAGGCCCGTTGCGGCGGGCGGCGCGGGACTTTCCCGCACGTGGACGTGGGTGGCCGTGGCCGTGGTGGCGCTGGGCTTCGGTGCGTTCGTGTTCGAACCGGTG
>JBGOUY010000422.1:0-2745 GCA_041477795.1 bacterium | reverse complement strand
GAACATCGGCATGCGCATGGCCGTCATCCCCGGCGCGCGCAGGTTCACGATGGTCGCGATGAAGTTGATCGCGGCGATCAGCGAGGCCAGGCCCAGCAGCTGCAGACCGACCACCCAGAAGTCCGTCCCCGGCCCGGGCGTGAACTGTTCGGAGGTCAGGTTGGCATAGCCGAACCAGCCCACCTGCGGCAGGTGCCCGGTCAGGTAGCTGGTGTGGAAGAACAGCGCGCCGGCCAGGAACACCCAGTAGCTGAGCGCATTCAGCCGGGGGAAGGCCACGTCCCGCGCCCCGATCTGCAGCGGCACGATGTAGTTGAAGAACGCGGCGTTCATCGGCATCACGAACATGAAGATCATCGTGACGCCGTGCATGGTGAACATCGCGTTGAACGTGTCCGCTTGCAGGAACGTGTTGTTCGGCACGATCAACTGCGTGCGCATCAGCAGCGCTTCCGTCCCGCCGACGAGCAGCAGTAGCATCGCCGTCACGCCGTACAGGATGCCGATCCGCTTGTGATCGACGGTCGTGAGCCAGCTCCAGAGCCCGGATTTGGCGTAGCTGGGATGAAGGGCGGCTTCCGTCATGGATAAATCTCCCTGCGTTATCGATAGAGCCGGGCGCTTCGGGGCGCCCGGCGTTCGCGCGGCTCCGCTGCCGCCGCGCCTACTTCAAGGTGGTGAGGAACGTCACGATCGTGTCCAGCTCCTGCGGCGTCATGGGCAGCGGCGCCATCAGCGTATCGGGCTTGATGGCCTTGGGATTGGTGATCCACTTGTGCAGGTTCTCCGGGGTGTTCTTGAGCTTGCCCGCGGCGATGGTGGGGCGGCTCATCAGGCCCGTCAGGTCCGGCCCGATCTTGCCCACCGCGCCCGGCACGCCGGCGATGGTGTGGCAGGCGACGCAGCCCTTGGTCTGCAGCAGCGCCACCGCGGAGCCACCCGCCGGGGGCGCGGCCGTCATGGCGGCGGCCCGACCTGCGGCCGGTGCCGCGGCGACGGCCGGTGCCGCGCCGGGCGCGCTGCGCAGGTAGGCGGCGATCTGCGCGGCCTCCTGATCCGTCATGTCGATGGGGCGGAAGCTGCCGTCCGGATTGGGCGTGCCCATCTTGGTCCCCGGCTTGACTTCCTGCGTGTGCCGGATCCACTTCACGATGCTTTCTTGCGTGTTTTCCAGCACCCCTGCGCCGATGATCTCCCGGTACACCAGGTTGGTCAGGTTCGGGCCCAGGATACCCATCGCCATGGGGTGGCCCGCAATGGTGTGGCAGGCGATGCAGCCCTTGTTCACGAAGAGCTGCGCACCGGCCTTGGCATCATCGCTCTGCGGCTGCTGCGGCTGCTTCTCGTTCTGCACCCACGCGTCGAATTCCTGCGGCGTGACCACCTTCACGCGGAAGCGCATGTTGGCGTGGGACGTGCCGCAGAACTCAGCGCACTGGCCATAATAGATGCCCGGCTGCTCCGGCGTGAACCAGAGCGTATTCGTCCGGTCGGGGAACGAGTCGATCTTGCCCGACAGGCGCGGCACCCAGAACGAGTGCACCACGTCCACCGACTTGGTGTGCACCACCACCGGCTTGCCGACGGGGATCACCAGCTCGTTGGCCGTCACCACCCCGTGCTCGGGATAGCGGAATTCCCACCACCACTGGTGGCCGATCGCCTCCACCGGGAAGTTCCCTTCCGCCGGCGGGTGCGCCGCGCGGAAGATACCCGACCAGGTGGGCACCGCGATGAAGATCAGGATGATGGCGGGAATGATGGTCCACACCAGTTCCATCACCGCATTGCCGTGCACCTGCTTGGGAATCTCGTGTTCCTGCCCGGGGCGCGCGCGATAGCGGAACACCGCAAAGGCGAGCAGCCCGGCCACGATCAGGAAGATGACCACGGAGATCCAGGTCACCAGGGCGTAGATGTGCTGGACGACGCGGCCCGAGTCCGTCAGCGGCCGGATGGTCGTCTGGATGCCATCGCCCCAATCGGCCGCGCCAAAGCAGCCCGACAGGAGCGCCAGGCTCCCCAGGGCCAGCAGGGTGCACGCCCGATGGATCCCGTGCTGGAAACGGTGTTGTTGCATCGCGTCCTTTCCGTTCCGGTTGCCTGTGGGCCGGGAGCTTGCCGCGCCCGATCCGCTGGGCGCGTCCACTCCGGCATCGCTGGCTGCGATCCGCCCGGCCCGTGGGGCCGCGGCAGGATCCGCGTGATTCGAAATGCGATCCGGTGCGCCCGGTCGCCTGCTCATGGCTGTGCTTCCCACCGCCCTCCTCATTGCCTCCGCTCTGCCGCCGCGCCGTCGCACGGGAGCGCCCGCCAAAGGCACGCCGCGCGCCCAATGGAACTCAGTCGGTAACGTCCGGAAATCCCCCGCGGTCCCACTTACAGGCAAGGCCGCCGGCATCTCGATGTCATCGGCGAGACAGGCACGAGGCCTGCCGATCTGCGTGGAAGCACATGATCCGCCTTACCAAAGGCTCAGCCACCTTGCCAAAGCCGTTCAGCGATTGCAACGGGAAAAGCGCCCGGGTGCGGACGTTGCGCTGCACCCAGCCCGCCGCACCGGCTCGTTTCCCGCCGCCGCGCTCAGCCGGTGCGCTAGCGTTGTGTCCCACAAGTTTCTTGGTAATTTCACGGCCGGGCGCGATCGCTTCGCTGGGACCCCACCCCGGCCCGCTCGCGCGGGCCGGCCCCTCCCCGCTAAGCAGGGAGGGGCGCGGGTTTGCGAACCCTTTCGCGGCGAGCAAG
>JBGOUY010000159.1:0-9630 GCA_041477795.1 bacterium | reverse complement strand
GCCAGGCGCTGCGTGGCGGTCAGCAGCGGCGTGCCCGTCTCCAGTGCCGCGAGGACTTGCTGGGCGTCCATGGCTGCTCCGGGGCGGATCGGTCGTGCGGATGGGCGCCGGCGGCGGTGAGTTCCGGCGGGCGCACGGGCCAGCGCGGCCGCGCCGCAGGGCGCACGGCAGGGTGCGCGGCAGGGGCAAGCGCGTCGCGCCGCAGCGAGACGCCGTTAACTGCGGGAGCGGCCCGCGCGGGCTCAGCTCCCGCGCTCCATCTCGACGGCGACGACGAGGAAGCGCAGGCCGTAGTCAACATCCTGGAAGCGGCAGCGCACCTTGAAGGCCTCAGCCGCATCCCCGCCCGGCAACGGCTCGCAACCCAGCACCTCGGCCTGGATGGCGAGGATCTGCCGCAGTGAGATCATGATCGATTGGCCCACCGTGAAGGCGCGATCGGAGTAGAACGCCAGCCCGGACACCGACAGGTCCACCACGTCATGGGGCACCTGCTCGGTGACGAGGATCTTGCCGCCGTTCAGCCGGAAGCGCGGGTGCTTGCGCTTCTCCGAGTGGTTCGGGAGAATCCGGATGCGTTCCCTCCGGGTCGCGTCCTCCAGAATCCGCTCGTACTCCTGCTCCCAGTTTCGCTGTCCCATCCCATTCCAGTTTGACGGACGTCCTTGCTCGCGAAGCAGGTGCGCCTCAGCTCACCCGCGCGCTCCGCGCAGCTCATGCACGCGCCCCTATGTGCGCCCGCGCCGACGCGTCCAGGCGGCCTGAGCGGCCCGTGGAGGCGGTGTGCAGGCCGGCGGGTCGCCGCGTTGCACGGCTCCCCCCGGTGCGGAACCCACTAAAAAAGCATGCCCGCCCCATGCTGTCAAGAAAACATAACTTTTTAGGCGGGCGGGCGCTCCTCCTGCCGCAGTGCCTTCAGGCTGGCCAGCACGGCCTCGCCCAGGCGCTCCACTTCCGCCTCGCCCATGGGCGTGGAGAGCGAAACGAGCCCACTGGAGGAGATGATCACGCCGTTGCCGGTCAGGTGCTGGTAGAAGCGCCCGAAGCGCGCCTGCTCGCGCGGATCGCGCCACGCGTCGCGGTAGCCGCGCAGGGGCCGCGCGGTGAGATGCAGCATGAGCAGCGAGCCGCGCCCGGTCACCTGCCCGTCGCACTCGGCCAGGCGGAGCGCGCGGCGACAGGCCTCACGGGCCGCATCGCCCAGCGTGGCCAGGCGGCCGAAGGCCTCGCGCGTCAGCAGGCGCATGGCCGCCAGCCCCGCCACCATGGTGATGGGATTGGCGTTGAAGGTGCCGCCGTGGGGCAGGGCCGGCTTGCCCCGCGAGGGGTCGAACACGGCCATCACCTCCGCCTTGCCCGCCACCGCGCCCACCGGGAAGCCTCCGCCGATGATCTTGCCCAGCGTGGTCAGGTCCGGCTCGATACCGGCCTCGCCCTGGCACCCGCTGTAGCCCACGCGGAAGGAGATCACCTCGTCGAAGATGAGCACGATGCCGTGCGCGCGCGTCACCTCGCGCAGCATCGCCAGGTACTCCGGCGCGGCGGGGATGAGGCCGGAGCGGTTGGGCAGGGGGTCCACGATCACCGCCGCCAGCTCGCCCGCGTGCGCCTCCAGCCGGCGCCGCGTGCCCTCCGTGTCGTTGAAAGGCAGCACCACCACGTCCGCCAGCACGCCCGCGGGCGTACCGCGCGAGTATGCGGTTGTCGCTGGCAGGCCATCGCCCCAGGTCTCCGGCGTCGAGTCCAGGCTGGTCTCCACCGCGTCGTAGCTGCCATGGTAGAGCCCCTCGCACTTGGCGATCTTGGGCCGCCCCGTGTGGGCGCGCGCGGCCTTGATGGCCGTCATCACCGCCTCCGTGCCGGAATTGGCGAAGCGCACCTGCTCGAAGGACGGCACGCGCGCGCACAGCTCCTCGGCCAGCGCGATCTCCGCCTCGGTGGGATTGGCGAAGCAGGTGCCGAGCGCGAGCTGCTCCTGCACGGCCGCGACGATCTGCGGGTGCAGGTGCCCGTGGATGAGCGCGGTGTAGTTGTTGATGAAGTCGATGCGCTCCACGCCGTCCACGTCCGTCAGGCGGCAGCCGCGTCCGGACTGCGCGTAGAGCGGGTGCGGGGCGGTGAAGACGGTGGTGCGGGAGTTGCCGCCGGGCATCACGCGGCGGGCGCGCTCGTAGAGCCGGGCCGATGCGGACTGCGCTGGAACTGCCATGGGCACCTCGCGAGATGCAGCGCCGCGCCGGCACGGAAGCGCCGAAGCGGGCGGCCTGCCTTTCCCGCTATGTAGACCCTCGGCGGCCCGGGGGGCAAGGCGGGGACGGGCGCGGTACTGTCTCAGTTTGCAGATTGGGCGTTCTTTCTGCGCCGCCTTACCCAGATCAACCCGACGCAGAGCATCCCAATTGCCACGGCAACCCTTGTGCTGAGCTGGGGATGAATTCCATCGAGTCGGTCCGCAGTAAGAATCCATCCGAACGCCAAGGCGGCAATTGCCAGGAAGTGCTTCGCGCCGCGCGTTCTGTTCATGTAAACAGGGACCCTCTTGTCCGACTAAAGGCCGAATTTGCGATTTGCTCGCCAAGCGGGCTCAGGATACGCTGACGATATAGGACTTGATTTTGCATCAAGTTTTTGATACAGGACCGCGACTCATCCGGGTTTGCGGTCCGTTGGCCGAAGCGGGCAACTGCCACTCGAGGCCATCATGGAATTCGCACCAGTCAAACTCGTCTTAAGATGTTACGCCAAGAAAGAGCAGGGGAAATGGCAGGCTTTCTGCCTTGATCTTTGCCTTGCTGCTCAAGCCGACACGTTTGAAGAGGCCAAGGTAAAGCTCAAAGGCATGATCGCGTCGTATGTCTACGACGCGGTTGCGGGGGCGGATAGAGAACATGCGTCTTACCTGCTGAGCCGCAGGGCTCCTCTGATCTACCGCCTGAAATACCACACATATGTAGCCCTCCGAACTATTGGCGCGCTTCAAAATAGCGTGCGCAGAGCATTTCTGGAGGTGATTCCCCTTGTCCCTCCGTTCCAGCAGGCGTAGATGTCGGCGCAGTACCCCCCATTGCCGCTGCACGATATCGAGACAATTCTCACCAACCTCTGTTTCGTAGAACGTCCCAAGAAATCCGGGACAGCCCATAGAGATTGGGTTTCGCTAGGCCCGCATCCATTTCGGAAGGTGACAGTAGATCCAAATGAGGCGCCATTTACCAATAACGTCTTGAGTTGGATGATAAAGCAAGCAGGTACCACCCGAAAATTGTTTTATGCCGCGCGCTTCGGCTCCAATTGCAGGCTTACGCATTCTCCCCGCTAGAGCGTTCCATCCTCTCGGCGAACTCGTCAATTGACCCGATGTGATCTGTAATTCCGGCCGCCATGGCAGGCGTCACGCGCAGAATTTTGTGAATCCGGCAAAAGAAGCGCGGCGCCGCTGACCAGCGCCGCACCGTCTGCGATACGAGCCAATGGGAGTCGGCTGGCTGGCGCATCCGCGTGGGCCCACGCGGGCACCTCACCCCGGCCCGCTCGCGCGGGCACCTCACCCCGGCCCGCTCGCGCGGGCCGACCCTCTCCACCCTGCGGAGAGGGTTTACTGCCGTCATGCGGGCCCCTTTGCCACTCCCAGGAAGCCCCTTTCCCCGCAGGGTGGGGAAAGGGGTTTGGGGATTGGGGTGCGGCCCGCAGGCCGCCGCGCCAGGCGGTCAGTTTGCCCCACACCTGGATGCCGCGCCCACGCCGCAGCTTGCGCCGTGCGCGGGGGCTGTGTAAGGAACAAGCGGCAGGCGTCCGACTCCTCGGGCGCCGCCCGCTCGCCCGTGGAGGATGCCCCGCCGTGGACTCGACCGAACTTTGCTACACGCCCGCCACGGAACTGGCTCGCCTCATCCGTGGCAAGGCGCTCTCGCCCGTGGAGTTGATGCGGGCCGTGCTGGCGCGCATCGAGGCGCTCAATCCCGCGCTCAACGCCTTCTGCACGCTGCTGGGGGATGAGGCGCTGGCGGCCGCGCGGGCCGCCGAGCAGGCCGTGCTGGAGGGCCGCCCGCTGGGCCCGCTGCACGGCATTCCCGTGTCCATCAAGGACCTCACCATGATGAAGGGCGTGCGCTGGATGGCCGGCTCGCACATCTTCGCCGAGCGCGTGCCCAGCGAGGACGCGCCCGTCATCACGCGCCTGCGCGGCGCCGGGGCGATCGTCGTGGGCAAGACGGCGACGCCCGAGTTCGGCTGGAAGGCGCTGAGCGACAGCCCGCTCACGGGCGTCACGCACAATCCCTGGAAGCACGGCTACACCGCCGGGGGCTCCAGTGCCGGCGCGGCGTCCGCCGTGGCGGCGGGGCTGGGCCCGCTGGCGCAGGGCTCCGACGGCGCGGGGTCGATCCGCGTTCCCTCGTCCTTCTGCGGCATCTTCGGGCACAAGCCCAGCTTCGGGCGCGTGCCCAACTATCCGATGTCCAACAACGACAACACCACGCACGTGGGCCCCATGGCGCGCACGGTGGCCGATGCGGCGCTGATGCTCTCCGTGATGGCGGGCCCGAGCGAGCTGGACCGCGCCTCGCTGGAGGCCGCGCCCGCCGACTACGTAGGCGAGCTCACGCGCCGCGGCGTGCGCGGGCTCAAGGTGGGCTTCAGCCCCGACCTGGGCAACCTGCGCGTGGAGCCGGAGGTGGCCCGGCTCGTGCGCGCGGCCGTGGGAGCCTTCGAGGAGCTGGGCGCGCACGTGGAGGAGCTGAACCCGGGCTTCGGGGACAGCCACGAGCTGATCGAGCAGCTCTGGAACGCGCACGAGGCGGGCAACTACGGGCCCTACCTGCCCCAGTGGGAGCGCAAGATGGACCCCGGCCTGGTGGCCAGCATCAAGGCCGGCCTGGCGCTGAGCGTGGTGGACTACATCCAGTTGCGCGGTCGCAAGAACGCGTACTGGGACGCCGTGCGGGCCTACTTCGAGCGCTACGACCTGCTGCTGACGCCCACGGTCTCGGTGCCGGCCTTCCCGGTCAAGACGCTGCAGCCCAAGGGCTGGCCGCAGCATCCGTGGAACTGGACGGTGTGGGCGGGATTCTCCTATCCGTTCAACTTCACCGGCAACCCGGCGGCGACCTGCCCGGCCGGCTTCACGGCCGAGGGCTTGCCCGTGGGTCTGCAGATCGTGGGGCGGCGCTTCGCCGACCTGGCGGTGCTGCAGGCCGCCGCGGCCTTTGAGCAGGCGCGCCCCTGGGCGCAGCAGCGGCCGCGCCTGTAGGCGCCGCGCTGCCTTCGTTTCGGCACGGACCCTGGCGAGATTGGCGATGACCCCTGACGAGCTCTGCTATACCTCTGCGACCGAGCTGGCGCGCCGCGTGCGCAGCAAGGAGCTCTCCCCGGTGGAGATCGTGCAGGCCCTGCTGGCGCGCATCGAGGCGCTCAACCCGCGCCTCAATGCCTTCTGCACGCTGGCGGCCGAGCGCGCCGTGGATGCCGCGCGCAACGCGGAGCAGGCCGTGGCGGCGGGCAAGCCGCTCGGGCCGCTGCACGGCGTGCCCTTCTCCGTGAAGGACCTGGTGATGACGCGGGGCCTGCGCACCATGCGCGGCTCGAAGATCTACGAGACCTGGGTGCCCGAGGAGGACACGCCGGCCGTGGAACGCCTGCGCGCCGCGGGCGGCATCCTGCTCGGCAAGACCACCACCCCCGAGTTCGGCTGGAAGGGCGTCACGGACAGCCCGGTGACCGGCATCACGCGCAACCCGTGGAACCTGGAGCTGACGCCGGGCGGCTCCAGCGGCGGCGCCGCCACGCAGGTGGCCGCGGGCATGGGGCCGCTCGCCATCGGCACGGACGGCGGCGGCTCGATCCGCATTCCCGCGGCCTTGACGGGCATCTACGGCATCAAGCCCTCCTACGGCCGGGTGCCGACCTATCCCGCCAGCAACCACGATCAGCTTTCGCACATGGGCCCCCTGACGCGCACCGTGGCCGATGCGGCGCTGATGCTCTCCCTGATGGCCGGCCCGCACGAGTGCGACCGCTTCTCGCTGGAAGCGCCGCCGGCGGACTACGTGGGCCTGCTGGAGCGAGGCATCAAGGGCCTGCGCGTCGCGTGGAGCCCGGACCTGGGCTACGCCGCCGTGCACCCGGAGGTGGCGACCGTGTGCAATCGCGCCGCCCGTGCCTTCCAACATCTGGGGGCCTCGGTGGATGAGCTGGAGCCGGGCATCGGCGACCCGACGGACATCTTCATCCCGCTCTACGTGCTGGGCGTGGGCGGCGGGCTGGCCGATCTGCTGCCCCAGTGGGAGAGCCAGATGGACCCCGGGCTGGTCACGCTGGTGCGGATGGCCGCCAGCTTCAAGGGCCTGGACGCGGCGCGCGCGCAGATCGCGCGGCACCAGTTCTGGGAGCGCGTGCGGCGCTTCTTCGAGCGCTACGACCTGCTGCTGACGCCCGCACTGGCCGTGCCGGCCTTCCGCGTGGGTCAGCTCACGCCGGAGCCGGCCAAGGCCGGCCTGCGCGACATGTTCGCGTGGACACCCTTCACCTATCCCTTCAACCTGACCGGCAACCCGGCGGCGTCCGTGCCGGTGGGGTTCACGGACGATGGCCTGCCGGTAGGGCTGCAGATCGTGGGGCGGCGCTTCGCCGATCTCACCGTGCTGCAAGCCTCCTACGCATACGAGCAGGCCCACCCCTGGGCGGACCAGCGCCCCGCGCTCTGAGCCGGCCCGCACCGACCGCAGCACCGACGGTCGGTGGCTCCGCTGGCCGCACGCAGCCGCGGTTGCGGCGCGGCGGCAGGCGCACTCGCATCGGAATGGCGGATGCCGGGCGGAGCCGGCCTGGAAGGGGCGGGAGGACGCCGGGCGCTCCTCCTGCGCCAGCCCTGGCGCTGGCGCGCGCGGCGCTGCGTTGTCTTTGGCGGGCGTGCGGCTGCGCCATTGGCTGTCGCAATCGCTCGCACGTGCGCTTGCGGCGCGAGCGGAATCTGTCAGCGCGCCAGATACTTGCGCGGTGTGTCAGGGAGCGGCTGCTTTTATGTCGCCACGCGCCCGGCGCGGCCTCTTGCATATTGCTGAAATTACGAGGATTATCTGTCGCACCAGACGCAACGGTCGGCGCGCGTCTGGCGGCCCGCCAGGAATGGCCGGGGAACGGCAGGAGCCGATGAGGTCGATCGATCCATCGCGAAGGGTGGGGCTACCGGAGCAGCAGCCGAGTCGACATTTCCATGCGAGGCAATATGTTCACCGGGCAGGGGTGGGGCCAAGGACTTCTCGCAGTCGCGACCCTGGCGCTGCTGGCAGCGTGTGGCGGCGGTGGGGGCGGGGGCAGCACGACGGCGACATTGGAACCGAGTTCCCCCAACATCGTCAAATCGACCGTGCTCGCGGCCAGCACGAACTGTCCCAACGGCGGCGTGCACGTGGACTGGGGCGTGGACAAGAACGGCAGCGGCGTGCTGGATGCCGATGAGATCACCGGCGGGGGCGACATCTGCAACGGATCCTCCGGTAACGCGGGCAACAACGGCGCAGCGACGCTCGTCGTGAGCCAGCCGTTCTCCGGTGACTTCGTCCATTGCCCCTTGAGTGGGAACGGAATCAAGCTGACGATCTGGCTGGACCTCAATGGCGACAGCGTTCCCAACGACAACAACGAGACCTTCGCCTACATCTGCGGCGGTCCGAACGGCACTGACGGCTTCAGCGTCCTCGTCGTCACGTCCATCGAGCCGCCCGGGGACAACTGTCCCGCCGGCGGGCTGAAGATCCGCTCCGGACAGGACACCACGCGGGACGGCAGCCTGGATGACGAGTCCAACGTCGCCACCAACTACGTCTGCAACCTGGGCAGCGTGGCGTTGATCCAGGTGCCCGACTGGCAGACGCCCTGGTATCTGCGCAACGTGACCGCCGTGGGGTTTTCCACCTGGAACGGCGTGTACTGGAATGGAGCGGCGTGGCAGACGCTCAGCAGCCAGCCCACGCAGTTCTACGACTCGTTCGTGCTCACCAACCGCAGCGGGGCGGACGAAAGCGTCGACGTCGCGGTGCAGTGGGGCCTGTCAATCCCGCAGGGTCTTCCGAATAGCTGGCTCCCCGGCCGCATGGTCCCGCTCGCCGAGTCGGTTTCGGCTGCGACGCCGCAGGCGGTGGAGGTCATCAACATCATCTGCGAGTGCTCGCCACCGGTCGGCGAGAGCGTGCTGTACGACTTCCCATTCAATCCGCTCCTTCCGCTCACCAATGTGATGGATGCCAGCATCACCTACGGGAACAACACCACGACCAACTGGCTGTCGTTCGCGTTGCCGGCCGGTGCGTCGATGGTGCTCGTCCCCTCTCCGTTGCAAGCGTTCGACACGCGCCCCTACGTGCTGAACCTCGCCTCGTCGCTCGTGCTGGATGCCTCCGCTGTGGACGGGGGCACGCCGCTGCTGCACACGGACACGGCCACGCAGAACGGGGTGCAGCACTATCGGCTCACGGGCCTGGGCAGCAACAGCACCTACCAGGCCATCGTGACCGCGGCGGACATTGGGGACGATACCGGCGTGGATGCGCACAACGGGCCCTTTGCGCCGACGTGCTGTGGCTATAGCACCAGCACGCTGGACGCCGCGGGCGGCCGCCAGGTGGGCTCGATCGAGCTGAACTCGGACAGCGGCGGCAATGCCTGGCTGGATGTGCTGGGCTTCAACACCTCGGTGAGCGGGAATTACGAGCTGAACGTGCGCCCGCCGCCCAGCGTCGAATCCAGCCAGCTCAGCATCGGCGTGGGTCACGCGGGCAGCGTGGGCCTGTACGGCACGACCAGCACCTACTCGCTCGACCTGACGCCGTTCGGCTCCCTGCCGGCGGATACGCCCTTCGTCCTCACCCTGAGCAATCCCTACCCGACCACGGACTTCGCGCTGAGCCTGGACGACGGCACGCACCTGCTGATCTGCAACGCGGACCAGGTGTGCGTGGACCAGGGCCTGATCTCCACGACCTGCACCGGTGTGACCGCCTGCGCCTTCCGCACCCTCAGTGGCTCCGTCCTGAACGCGAACGTCGCGATGAACGGGCAGCACGGCGGGGCGGAGTACTTCATCACCTTGTCGCCGGGGACGGACGGCACGATCGGCGCTCCCATGGCGTTGACGAACGGAGTCGCGCAGAACAGTTCCGTGGATTCGACCAGGAGCTATTACTCCATGGGGGTTGTGGGTGGATTGACAGCGGAGGTGGATCTGACGGGCATCACATTCCTGGGCGCCAGTGCGCCATCGCTGAGCGTCACCTTCTCCGACGACGGCGATGCACCCGCCTCCAAGACCTGCGTGCTCACGGCGGGCGGGCCTTGTCAGATCACCGTGTTCGCCAATGCCACGCTATTGACCGTCACGGTGGATGGCAGCGCCACCGACCCGGGAGCGACCTACACAATCCAGCTCACCAACAACTCGTAGGTTGGTGTCCGCACACGCAGCGCACCGCCTCTGCCACTCGGCAGGGGCGGTGCGCTCGCCCGGCGGGGCCTCTCCCCTCGACTTCGCTCGGGACAAGCTCCGGCTGCCTGACGGCAGCCACCTCTCTCCCGTGAGACCCGCTTGCGGGGCGAACCAATAGCGCCGGGAGAGAGGAAAAGCCCGCCGCGCCGAGG
>JBGOUY010000375.1:0-3603 GCA_041477795.1 bacterium | reverse complement strand
GAGCTGCACAATCAATGTCCCACTCTCCGTGCCGTAAAACCAATCCCAGCGCGGGTTCCCGGACACAGGAACGGACATTTCTTATGTAGCCATCATTAGTTCGGCAGCGTCATGAGGGGCTGCTGGGCCAGGTCCAGCTGGACGCGGCGCGGTCCTTCGGCGGGCCAGATGCCCAGCACGGGCAGGGTGCGCCGCGCGATGCGGCTGAAGACGGGCGCCGCCACCACCCCGCCGTAACGTCCCTTCTGGGGCCGCTCGATCATCACCAGGATCGTCACCTCCGGCCGGTCCGCCGGCACGAATCCCACGAAGCTGGCGATGTGCTTGGTCTGCGAATATCCGCGCGCCTTGAGGTCGTAGACCTCTGTGGTGCCGGTCTTGCCGGCCACCACAAAGCCCGGCACGGCGGCCTGCGGCCCGGTGCCCCCCTCGCCGACGACCCCCTTGAGCAGCTCGCGCACGGTGTCGGCCGTGCGCCGGGAGATCACGCGGCGGTGTGCCGGCGCGCGGTGGCGCTCGATCACGTCGCCCTCCGGATCGCGCACCTCCAGCACGAGCCGCGGCTCCACCAGCACTCCGCCGTTCCCGATGGCGTTGGCGGCGGTGATCATCTGCAGGGGCGAGACCAGGATGCCGTGGCCGAACGAGATCGCTGCGTGGTCCACCGGCGTCCACTTGTCCACGGGCGGCAGATAGCCCTCCGCCTCGCCGGCCAGCCGGTGCCCGTCCGCCGCCGTGAACAGCCCGATGCGCTGCCCGAAGCCGAAGCGCTGCAGGTACGCGTGGAACACCGCGGGCGGAAGCATCAGCCCGATCTTCGCCGCACAGATGTTGGACGACACGCGCAGCACCCCATCCAGCGTCAGCCAGCCGTGCGGCTCCGTGTCGTGGATGACGCTGTCGTAGTGCTGCCATTCGCCGTTTTCGCAGAAGATCAGCTTGTCCGGCGCGAGCACCCCTTCCTCCAGGGCCACGGCCGCCGTGACGACCTTCAGGGTCGAGCCGGGCTCGTAGCCGCTGGTGACGGCGTAGTCGAAGTACGTCTCCTTGCCGTAGGCCAGGTAGTCGTTGGGGTTCAGCTCCGGCGCGTGGGCCATGGCCAGGATCTCCCCCGTGCGCGTACTCATCACGATGGCCACGCCCAGGGCCGCGTCGTGCAGTTCCACGGCGCGCCGCAGCTCCTCCTCGGCGATGTACTGGATGGCCGGGTGCAGTGTGAGGCGCACGCTGCCTCCGCCAGTCGGGAAAGTATCGTTGCCGGTGAGCACCGTGCGGCCCAGGGCATCGCGGTCGATCACCTTGTAGCCTTCCGCCCCCTTCAGGTAGGAATCGTAGGCGTACTCAAGCCCCTCCAGCCCCTGCGTATCCACGCCCGTGAAGCCCAGCAACGGCCCGGCCAGGGTGCGATCGGGATAGACCCGCGTGTACTCCTGGGTCACGCCGATGCCGTCCAACTCCAGCGTCTGCACGGCTGCCGATTCGCGCGGCGTGATGTGGCGCTTGATCCACACGAACGACTGCCCGGAGCGCAGCCGCTGCTCCAGCGCATTCGCATCCAGGTTCAGCAGC
This sequence comes from bacterium, assembly GCA_041477795.1. GTDB lineage: Bacteria > SAR324 > SAR324 > SAR324 > JACQKK01 > DATFMP01. The sequence goes on along the minus strand of JBGOUY010000375.1, from coordinate 2,034 downwards.
CGCGCCAGGCGGAAGGCGACCAGGCTCGGCTCGCTGATGGCCGTGGGGTGGGCGTAGAGCGAGTCGGCCTTGACGGACAGGGCCAGGGGCTCGCCGAAGCGGTCGTAGATGGGCCCGCGCCGCCCGTCCAGGCGCACGGTGCGCTGGGACTGGCGCTGCGCCAGCGCCGCCAGCCGGTCGTGCTGCAGCACCTGCAGGTCCACGGCCCGCCCGGCCAGCACCAGCCCGCTCGTGGCCAGCAGGCCCACCACGAACCACATGCGCGGCCGGAAGCCGCGGAAGCGCTTGGGCACCGACCTATCGAGTCGGCTCAGCAGCCGGGACATCGCTCTCCAGCACGATCACCTGCGAGGGAAGGGGCGCATGCATGTCCAGCCGGCCCCGGGCCAGCTCATCGACGCGTTCCAGGCGCGACAGGTACTGCACCTCGACCTCCAGCGGCTCGATGGTCTCCTCGAGGCGCGCTTTTTCCGCGCGTAGTCGGTTCACCTCGTAGCCGAGGTGCACGAACTGGTAGCGCTGCCACAGGAAGAACACCGCTCCCACCGTCAGCACCACCGCGCAGAGCACCGTCAGCACGACGGTAGAGGCCTGCCCGAGCGCCTGCGGCAGCCGCCCCACCAGCTTAAAGTCCATCATGCTGCCGCCTCTTCCGCGCGCTCCGCTCCGGCTTTTTCGAACACGCGCAGCTTGGCGCTGCGGCTGCGGGGGTTGCGGGCCGCCTCCGCGCCGGAGGCCACCAGCGGCTTACGGGTGAGGCGCCGGCCGAGCGGCACCTTGCCGCACACGCAGGCGGGCATGGAGGGCGGGCAGGTGCAGGGCTGCTCCCACTCGCGGAAGCGGTCCTTCACCAGGCGATCCTCCAGGGAGTGGAAGCCGATCACGGCCAGGCGCCCGCCCGGCGCCAGCAGCTCCGGCGCGACGTCCAGCAGGCGCTCCAGCTCGCCCAGCTCGTCGTTCACGGCGATCCGCAGCGCCTGGAAGACGCGCGTGGCCGGGTGGAAGCCGCGCCGCTGGAACTTGGCCGGCACGGCCTGCGCCACCAGCCGGGCCAGCACCGCGGTGGTCGCGATGGGCGCGTCCGCGCGAGCCTGCACGATGGACTGCACGATGCGGGGCGCGAAGCGTTCCTCGCCGTAGCGGCGCAGCAGATCCAGCAGCACCTCCGGCCGCGCCGTATTCACCAACACCGCCGCCGGCTCGCCCGCGGCGGGGTCCATGCGCATGTCCAGCGGGCCGTCCTGGGTGAAGGAGAAGCCGCGCGGGCCCGTTTCGAGCTGGTAGGAGGAGACGCCCAGGTCGGCCAGCAGGAAGTCCACCGATCCGGCCAGCAGGTGGTGCGGCAGCTCGGAGAACGCGATCTGCTTGACCAGCACGCGCTGCGCATCCGCGGCCAGCCGCGCGCGCGTCGCCTCCACCGCATCCGGGTCGCGGTCGCAGGCGAACAGCTCGGCCGCCGGGCAGCGCCGCAGCAGGGCCTCGGCGTGACCCCCGCCGCCCACCGTGGCATCCACGAGCAGCCGCGCCTGGGGCGGCACAAAGTCCAGCACTTCGGCCAGCAGCACGGGCTCGTGCCGATAGCGGTCCGCCGCTGGGACGGCCGCTGCGGGTAAGGGTTCGCGGGGCAGGGTCTTGTAAGACGGGGTTTTGCAGGACATAGCGTGCGCGTGCATGGCATCCATTCCGTGCACTGGCGGGGACACGGCGCGTACAGCGGGCCGGGCGGCCGCATCCAGACTCGCCTCAGCATACGCCACGGGCCCCAGCCGGTGCAAGCCGCTCGCGGGTTGACCGCCCTTCACTTTTTCTTCCGTCGCGGGAGAGACAAGCCCACCGTTCGAGCCTGTCCGCCGCTCGGCGAGACCTCATCCCCCCGGCCCCTTTCTCCACCGTGAGCCCCGCTTGCGGGGCGAACCAACAGCACCGCGGAGAAGGGGGAGCGGGCCGCGCCAGCGAGTTGGTGAGGCTGTTTCCCTCTCCGCAGGGTGGCTCCGGCACTCTCCGGCAAGCTGGCCCAAGCTCATCTCGCTTCTC
>JBGOUY010000039.1:0-20672 GCA_041477795.1 bacterium | reverse complement strand
GATGCCGCGGCGCTCGAAGTCCGGGTCGGCGTTCAGCTCTTCCGTATCCAGCACGGCCCCGGCCGGGATACCCGCGGCGCCCAGCACGCGCATGGCCTCCTGCTTGTCGCGCGCGCGGGTCCACTGGGCGATCAGCGCATCCACCTCGGCCTCGTGCTCCAGGCGCGCGGGGATCGTGTCGAAGCGCGGATCGCCGCTCAGGTCTGCGCGCCCGATCACGCGCAGCAGCCGCTCCCAGTGCGCCGGGTTGGCGCGGCTGGTGTACACGTAGACGTAGTCGTTGGGCCCGCCCGGCGCGCAGGGATACAGGCCGCTGGGCGCATTGCCGCTCGCCATCACCTTGGCCCCCGCCCGGGGCGCCGCGCGGCCGCTCATGTCCGTCACCGCGAACGCCACGCGGATGTAGTGCAGCATGGCATCCTGCATGGCCACGTCCAGCCGGGCGCCCTGGCCGCTCTCCTTGCGCCGCAGCAGCGCGCCCAGGATGCTGATCGCCATCAGCATGCCGGTTCCCGTGTCCCCGATGGTGGCGCCGGGCTTGAGGGGCGGGCCGTCCGGCTCGCCGGTGATGCTCATCACGCCGCCACAGGCCTGGGCGATCATGTCGAAGGCGAGGTTGCCCTCGTGCGGGCTGCCCACGCCGAAGCCCTTCACCTGCGCGTAGATGAGCCCCGGGTTCAGCCCGTGCAGCACGTCATAGCCGAGGCCCAGCCGCTCGATGGCGCCGGGCGCGAAGTTCTCCACGAACACGTCGCTGCGCCGCGCCAGCTCCTTGACCAGCTCCAGGCCGCGCGGAGCCTTCAGGTTGATCGTGACCGACTTCTTGTTGGCGTTGAACAGGAGGAAGTAGGCCGATTCCCGCTCCGGCGCGCTGCGGAAGGCCAGCCGGCCGGGATCGCCCCCGCGCGGGTTCTCCACCTTCACCACCTCGGCGCCCAGCCAGGCCAGCACCTCGGTGCAGGAGGGCCCTGCCTCGAACTGCGTCAGATCCAGAATTCGCACGCCGGCAAGGCAGCCCGGGTGCCCGTCATTGCTTTCCGCCATGGCGGCCGACTCCCGCTGGGTACGCGCGGCGGAGTGCGGAGCCCGCCGCCGCACCGCCGCGTACCGATCGCTGGGGATCGCTCCCCTTGCCTTTAGATGCGCTGTCACCGGGATAGGGTCACGGATCGTGCCGGATTGCAATGGGCGGGTCGCCCGGCGAAGCAGGAGTGTCGCGAATCCGGGCATCCCCATTGGGTTCCAGCCGGGGTTCGCGGCGGGGCGCTTGATCCAGGTCACAACCGGTTCCCGCCGGGCATGCTGCACTAAGAGAGAGCCCCGGCGTTGCGCCGGGTCACGGACTCGATGCGGGGGGCAACCTGTTGCACCGCAAGGAGACACACCATGAGCTGGGCGCGAAAGCTGTTGCGGGTCGACCTGACCCGGGGCACGTGCACGAGCGAGCCGCTCAACATGGAATGGGCGCGCGATTATCTCGGCCAGCGCGGTCTGGCCACGCGCTACCTGAGCGAGGAGATCGACCCGCGAGTGGATCCTCTCTCGCCCGCCAATGAGCTGATCTTCGCCACCGGGCCCCTCACCGGCACCACGGCCGGCACGGCGGGGCGCTACTCGGTCATCACCAAGGGCCCGCTCACCGGCGCCATCGCCTGCTCCAACTCCGGCGGGCTCTTCGGCGCCGAGCTGAAGCTTGCGGGCTGGGACATGATCATCTTCCAGGGCCGCGCGGCGACGCCGGTGTACCTGCTGCTGCTGGACGGCAAGGCCGCGCTGCTGCCCGCTCGTGGCCTGTGGGGCATGACGGTCTGGGATACGGAGCGCTGGCTCCGCAAGGAGCACGGCGACGCGCACATGAAGGTGGCCAGCATCGGCGGCGCGGGCGAGCAGGGGGTGCTCTATGCCTCGGTCATCAATGACGAGTACCGGGCCGCGGGGCGCTCCGGCGTGGGCGCTGTGATGGGCTCCAAGAACCTCAAGGCGGTGGCGGTGCGGGGCACGGGCAAGGTGCCTGTGCGCGATGCGGTCGCCTTCCGCACCGTGACCGCCGCCGCCAAGAAGCTGCTGGACGAGAGCCCCGTCACCAGCGGAGCCCTGCCGACCTACGGCACCAACGTGCTCATGAACATCATCAACGAGACGGGCGGCCTGCCCACCCGCAACGCCCGCGACGTGCAGTTCGAGGGCGCCAGCAAGATCAGCGGCGAGGCCATGCGCGACGTGGTGCGCTCGGACGGGCAGACCAACCTGGTGCACCGCGAGCCGTGCTTTTCCTGCACCGTCGGCTGCGGCCGCGTCTCGCGCATCCTGCGCACGCACTTCTCCGTGAAGGATCGCCCGCAATACTGGGGCGATTCCGGCGGGCTGGAGTACGAATCGGCCTGGGCGCTGGGCGCCGCGACCGGCGTGGACGACCTGGAAGCGCTCACCTTCTGCAACTTCCTCTGCAACGAGCACGGGATGGACACGATCTCCTTCGGCTCCACCGTGGGCGCGGCCATGGAGCTGTTCGAGATCGGCGCGCTCAGCGAGGCGCAGGTGGGCTATCCGCTGCGCAGCGGGGACGCGCACGCCCTGGTGCGCATCACCGAGGAGACCTGCAAGGGGATCGGCTTCGGCAAGGAGATGGGGCTGGGCTCCCGGCGGCTCTGCGAACGCTACGGGCACCCGGAGCTCTCCATGAGCGTGAAGGGGCAGGAGTTCCCCGCCTACGACGGGCGCGGCATCCAGGGCATGGGCCTGAACTACGCGACCAGCAACCGCGGTGCCTGCCACGTGCGGGGCTACGCGGTGTCCTCGGAAATCCTGGGCGTCCCCGTCAAGACCGACCCCAAAGCGAGCGAAGGCAAGGCGGCGCTGGTCAAGGCCTTCCAGGACGTGACGGCCGTGGTGGATTCGGCCGGGCTGTGCCTGTTCTGCACGTTCGCCTGGGGCCTGCCGGATATTTCCGCGCAGTTGCAGGCCGATAGCGAGGGCGACTTCTCCGTGGAGAACCTGACGCGCATCGGCGAGCGCATCTGGAACCTGGAGCGCGAGTTCAACCTGGCCGCCGGCCTGACGGGCAAGGACGACACGCTGCCCAAGCGCATCCTGAAGGAGGCCGCCCGCACCGGCCCGGCCAAGGGCATGGTGAGCCGCCTGGACGTGATGCTGCCCGAGTACTACCAGTTGCGGGGCTGGAGCGCGGACGGCATCCCGGCGCCCGCGCTGCTGGCCCGGCTCGGCGTCAAGCAACTGCACTCCTCCGCGGCCTGAAGCGGCCGCACGCGGCGCCCTCGCTGGACGGGGGCACCGCGCCTCTCCGCCATGAAGATCAAGCTCAAGCTCTTCGCCATGCTCTCCGAGCGGCTGCCCGCCGGCAGCGAGAACCATACGATGGAGCTGGAGGTGCCGGAAGGCGCCACGCCGCGGCAGGTCGTGCAGCAGCTCGGCATCCCGCCGGAGTTGGCGACGCTCACGCTGCTGGACGGGGTGCACCTGACCCAGCGCCAGCGCGAGGAGCGCGTCCTGCACGAGGGCGAGACGCTCGCCATCTTCCCGCCCATCGCGGGCGGCCGCGCCAGCCGGCCGGCCGCGCAACGCTGAGCCGCACCCGCCGCAGCGTGCCACGCCGTCCGCCCGGCCCCTGCGCGGGCGCTCAGCCCGCCTTCGCGTACTTGCCGCTGAGCTGGGGCGTGTGCGCGCCTTCTCCCCCCTGCTCATGGTGCTGCAGCCGCGTGATGCGGCCCCAGGTGCGCTTGAGGTCGTCGCGCACGCTGAACTTGAGCCGACCCAGCCCTTCGCATTCCAGCTCGACCCCATCGCCATCCATGAAGGGATTGAGGCCGCGGTGATTGGTGCCCGTGGCCAGCACGTCCCCCGGCTCCAGCGTGTGGATGGCGGTGATGAACTCGATGCAGCGCGGGATCTTGTGCGCCATGTCGTCGCTGTTGAAGTTCTGCATCAGCACGCCGTTGTTCCACAGGCGCACCTGCAGCTTGTGCGGATCGGCAATCTCGTCCGCCGTCACCAGGAACGGGCCCATGGGCGCGAAGGTGTCGCGCGACTTCATCTGGTAGAAGGTGTTGCCGGGCGGCAGCAGCCCGCGCGCCGATCCGTCGATGAAGTTCACGTAGCCGAAGACGTGGCTCATGGCGTCGGCGGCCTTGACACGCGTGGCGCGCCTGCCGATCACCAGCGCGATCTCCGCCTCCCCCTCGAATATGCTCGCCGGCACATCCGGCAGCACCATCGTGTCGCCCTGGCCGATCACGGCATGGGGCGACTTGAGGAAGGCGTTGATGGGCGCGGGCTCGCTGCGCGTGCCGTCCTCCAGGTAGTTGACCGCCATGCAGACGATATGGGTGGGCTTGGGCAGCGGCGGGCGGATGCGCACCTTGGCCAGCGGAAGGCCCGGGCCCTTGGCCGCCGCCGCCTCGAGCTTCTTGCGGTAATCGGCGAAGCGCTCGATCAGGCCGCTGATCAGGTTGTGCGGGCCCGTGTGCGGGATGTCCTGCACGGCGGCGCTGACGTCCACCACCGCATCGCCCTTGAGAACGCCCAGGCGGAACTCGTCGAAGTACAGCAGCTTCATGTGGCTCTCCCGTGTCGGCGCAGTGAATGCCGGCCCCGCCCGGTGCCTCCGGTCGGTTGGCCGGGCCGCGCCTGTCCGCGTACCCGCCCGCGTGCCGGCGGCACGGGTCCCTGCCGCCGCGGCGAGGGGATGCCGCGGCAAGGCGGACCCGCACTCTTTCTGCGACTTCGCCCGCCACGAAGCAAGCGGCACGCGGAGCTGGACATCCGGGCCGCGCGGAGCGATGGAGGAGGGAAGCGCCCGCGTGGCGGGCACGCGTACCCCAGACCCCCGCGGAGCCGGAGACGCCATGGCTGCAACGACGCCTACCTACGAGCTGTTCTACTGGCCCACCATCCAGGGGCGCGGGGAATTCGTGCGCCTCGTCTTCGAGGAGGCCGGCTTGCCGTACGTCGACGTGGGGCGCCTGCCGGAAGGCCAGGGCGGAGGCCGCGCGGCGATCCAGGCGCTGCTGGCGGACGATGCGGCCGGCACGCCTCCCTTCGCGCCGCCCGTGCTGCGCATGGGCGCCGTGCGGATCGCACAGACGGCGCTGATCTGCCGCACCGTCGCCGGGCCGGCCGGCCTGCTGCCCGCCGAGGAGGCCGACCGCCTGCGTGCCGACCAGCTCATGCAGACCGTGATGGACTTCGTCGTGGAGGCCCACGACACGCACCACCCCCTCGCCAAGTCGCTCTATTACGAGGAGCAGCAGGCCGAGGCGCTGCGGCGCGCGCCCATCTTCATCGCCGAGCGCATGCCCAAGGCGCTGGGCTACTTCGAGCGCGTCCTGCGCGCCAACCGCGCGGGCGGCGGCAAGGCGCTGGTCGGCCCGGCGCTCTCCTACGTGGACCTGACGCTGTTCCAGCTGGTGGCCGGGCTCTCCTACGCTTTCCCGCGCGCCACGGCCGCCCTGGCGCCGCAGGTGCCGCACGTGATGGCGCTGCACGGCGCCGTAGCGGCGCGCCCGCGCATTGCGGCCTACCTGGCCTCGCCCCGGCGGCTGCCCTTCAACCAGCACGGCATCTTCCGCCACTATCCCGAGCTGGACGCGGCGGGCTAGGCCGGCGCACCACGGAGTTGCGGGGTGCTGCGGGGCTTGCAATGGTGGTGGGCCGCCCGCCCTTCTGACGGCAGCGGAGCCCGCGACCGATACCGTTGGCGGGCCGTTCCCCATCCCACCGCTTGCGCCGGCCTTGCCCCCATGGACTTCCCCTCCCCCAGCGACCCCTTCACGCTCTTCCTGCTGGCCGCGCTCGCCGTGGCGCGGGGGCTGGACTTCCTCTCCACCTGGATCGTCACGCCGCGCCTGGAGCTGGAGGCCAATCCGCTCATGCGCCGCGTGGGCTGGCGGCGCATGGCGCTGCTCAACCTGCCGCTGCTGGCGCTGCCCCTGCTGCACGAGGGGCTGGCCATCGCGCTGGTGGTGACCAGCCTGCTCGTGGCGGGCACCAATCTCTCCGCGGGCGCCCTGGCGCGGGGCATGGGCGAGCGCGCGCAGCTCGAAAGCCAGCTCCGCGCGCTGCGACGCCTGGGCCTGGGTGCGGCGTTGCTGCTGAACACGGTGGGCTCGCTGTTGGTGTGCGCGGGCGGCGGCTTCATCCTGCTGCTGCTGCCCGCGACGGAGAGCCGCGCCGGCTGGGCCGCGCTGGGCGTGGTGCTGTTTGGCGCGGCCGGCCTGCTGCACTTCAATCTCGCCATCGTGCGCCTGCACCGCCGCGCGCGGGGACGCTGAGCGTGGCGCGGGCGCGCCGCCCTGCCTGGCCCCGACTTGCCTCCCGCTCCCTGCCGCGCCACAATGGCGCCGACCGCAAGCGAGTCATCCAGACAGCAAAGACCGCAGCCAGGCCGCCCCCGTGAGCGCTCCCAGCCCGCCCAGCACCCAGCGCCGCACGCGCAAGCCCACCGACGGACCCGACTTTCGCCTGGACAATCCCTTCGCGCAGGATGTCGGCCCCGGGCTGCGCACCGAGCCGGCGCACCCGTACGACCGCGTGGTGGCGCGCGGCGAGGAGCTGATTGCCAAGGGCCGCGCCCTGGGCGGTGCCGCGCGCATCCTGCAGCAGCACGCCAAGCACCGCATGACCGTGCTCGAGCGCGTCCAGGTGCTCACCGAGCGCGAGCCCAACATCCTCTGGCAGAACTGGGGCGAGAACCTCGACGGCGCGTCCATCGTCACGGCGATCGTGAACATCGACGGGCGCGACATGGCCGTCTACGGCCACGACTTCACCCAGCGCGCCGGCTCCATGGACGCCACCAACGGCGCCAAGCTGGCCAAGCTGCTCTATCTGGCGGCGGAAAACGGCATCCCGGTGATCGGCCTGAACGATTCGGCCGGAGCGTTCGTGCCGGCCGGCGTGGGCGGGCTGGATGGCTACGCCCAGGCCTTCACGGCCATGCGCAAGATCAACGGCGTCGTGCCGTCCGTGATGATCATGTTCGGCTACAACGCCGGCGGCGGCTCCTACCTGCCGCGCCAGGGCAGCTACGTGATCCAGCCCGCCAACACCTTCTTGGGCCTCACCGGGCCGGACGTCGTGCGCGAGTCCCTGGGCGAGAACATCACGGCGGACGAGCTGGGCGGGCCGGCCGTGCACTCGGCCAGCGGCGTGGTGGACCTCACCGCCGAGACGGAAACCGATGCGCTCAAGCTCGCGCGCAAGCTGCTGAGCTACCTGCCGGACAACAACCACTCCCTCGCGCCCTACAGCCCCACCTCCGATCCCATCGACACGTACATGGAGGAGGAGGCGATCCTGCTGCACCGCGCGCTGACGACGCCCCACTCGGGCTTCAACACGCCCTTCGACATCACGCTGTTCCTGCAGCAGCTCGTGGATCACGGGGACTACTTCGCGATCCAGCCCGGCCGCGCCCGCAACATCGTGACGGCCTATGGCCGCATGGGCGGGCAGGTGGTGGGCTTCGTGGCCAACAACAGCGCGTTCAACTCCGGCTATATCGACGTGGCCGCGGCGCAAAAGGCGACGCGCTTCATCCGCTTCTGCAACCTGTACAACATCCCGCTGATCTTCATCGAGGACGTGACCGGCTTCGCGCCGGGCAGCGAGCAGGAGCGCGCAGGCATCGTGCAGGCCGGCCGCGCCCTGCTGGACGCCATCGTCGACCTGCGCGTGCCGCGCCTCACGCTGATCGTGCGCAACGCCTATGGCGGGGCCTACGCCTCGTACAACAACTACTCCACCGGCGCGGACGCCGTGTTCGCCCTGCCCACCGCGCGCATCGCCGTGATGGGCCCGGCCGGTCGCCAGTTCATCTACCAGGACGAGTTCCGCGAGATCCTGGCCGAGTACCGCCGCGACCGCCCCAGCGACGAGACCGCCGCCGCCGCCGTGCGCGACCGCCGCATGGCCGCGCTCACGCAGCGCTACGAGAGCGAGCTGATGAACCCGGAGGAGGCGCTCAAGCTGGGCTCCGTCTCGCGCATCGTCATGCCCGGCTATTCGCGCAAGGTGCTGGGCGAGTTCCTGCACTTCAAGATGCGCCACTACACGCCCAGTGCCATGGCGGGAGTGCAGCGGGAGTAGGGTTCAGCGCCGCCGGTGCCCCCCCGCATCAGCCGGCGGAGCGTTGCACCCTGGAGCGCTAAGGATGCCCGGTGCTGCCCCAATGCTCGAGCAGCTCCAGCTCCTCGACCGTCAGGCCGACCGTACCTGGGCACTTCTGTTGGCGCTGCAACGTGGCGATGCGCAGCCCAAATGTGGCCAGGCTGAAGTTGGGCTCTGGCCAACGCCCTCGCACGATGAGTCCGCGCGCGATATACGGCGCGCTCGGCGCTCCGCACGCCAGGTCGGCGAGAATACGAGCTAGCTCCAGCACGTCGGGGCGTTTCAATTCCCGCAGGGGTTCGGGCACCGTGTTGCAGTCGTTCCAGGGCTTGGAGAGGCCCTGGAATCGAGTTCGTGCCGAGGTGCGTCCTTCGTCGGATTTCAATCCGGTATCCAGGCGATCGCGCAGTTGCTCCCAACGCAATGGATCAATGCACCGGATCGAGAGCTTCGAAACGTCGAACCCTTCAAGTTTGCGCGCTTCCCTCGGGGATCTGTTCGGATCCGAAAATTCCGCCCGCCAGACGGTCGAATCGTTCGCGTCAGCACCTCGCAGGCTGGCCCCGATTAAGTCGGCTCCGTCCATGCGTGCCGCAACCAGCTGGGCGCCTTCGAGCTGTGCTTCGACTAGATCGGTACCTTCGAGGTGTGCTCCAAAAAGAATGGCGCCTTCGAGGTGCGCGCCGGTCAATCGAGCGCCTTCCAGTCGCGTTTCGACCAAACTCGCCCCCTCAAGGTGGGCGCCCGAAAGATTTGACTCCATCAGATCTGCGCCGAGAAGCTTGGCCCCTCGGAGGTCGACACACTCGCTTACGATTCTGCCATCACTTGATGTCCTCAGTGCGCAAGCCAGCTCCGCCCGAGCCAGCCTGGCTTCGAACAAATTTGCTCGGCGCAGGTCGGCCCCGGTCAGGTCCGCGCCACGCAGGTTGGCGCGGGAAAATATACCGTACCGCAGATCGCGTCCGCGCAGGTTCGGCCCTTGCCATTCCTTGCGATTCGCATCCCAGATGGAGAGCGCCTGATCGGACACCACCAGATTGCGTGCGAACAATCCTCCCGGCGCGCCGCGCACCTCGTCGGGAGCCGGCTCCAGGAGCCTTTGCGTGAGTCGCTGCAGCGGCGGAGACCCGCTCGTGACATGTCGCTCGATCCACTCGTCCGGAATGGTCGCGACCGACACGGAAAAGAGCACCAGCGCGCCGACCGTCAGCCAGGTCAACCCCATCCAGGCATACGTCCCCCAGGGAGCGAGGCGACGCAGATCGAAGCCGAACGGCCGTAAGGGTTCCGCCTCCCCAACCAATCGCCAACCTGGCCAGACCGCAGCCAGCAGGCCCAGATCCGCCAGGATCACGATGCGGTGCCAGTTGGTGATCCACGGGTCGTGATAGGGCAGGAAGCGCAACTGGATCGCCAGCAACAGCAGCAGCGGCCCGACCACCGTGGTGGCGCGCACCATGAGCCACATGAGGACACGGGCCGCCACGGAATGGCCGCCGGCCGCGAGGCCTTGCGAGAACACGAACAGGTCGAGGCGACCGCGCACGTGCTCCGCCTCGATCCTGGCGCTGGAGAATGCCAGCGCGGAGATGAATTGCTTGAGCTTGCCGGTCAGCAGATGCAGGTCGATCAGCAGATTGAGGTGCATCAGCCAGAACACAAGGGGCGCAACGACGTAGAACCCCACGATCGGCAAGTCCACCTGCAGGATCGGCAGCTTGACCGACGCACCCAGCAGCAGATCGCGCTGGGTGGTGCCGCCCACCACGATGAACAGATACGCGCCCAGCGCGATATGGGCCAGCCAAGCCGTGCGCGCCCGCGCGGAGGCGGCGTTGGCCGCGCTGAGCAACGGCTCCAGACGTACGTTCGAGTCGCTCACGATTCCCCCTGGGGCCGGATTGTGTGACCGACCCCGCGCCATGCTCCACCAGAGATCGCCGGCGAGTCAATGCGCGCCGCCGTCCTACACCATGTGCCGCAGCTTCTCGATCTGGTCCGGCTTGCCGATGCCGATCAGGATGTCGTGCTCGTGCAGGGTCTCGTCGGCCGAGGGATTGAATTCCAGCTTGCCGTTGGCGCGGCGGATGCCGATCACGATCACGCCCAGGTCGCGGCGCAGGCCGGCGCCTTTGAGCGAGCTGCCGACGAGCGGCGAGCCGGGCCGCACGACGATCTCGCCCAGGCGGATGTTGTCGCTGCCGCCCATGGCGTGGTCGAGGAACTCCAGCGCGTGCGGGGACGTGAGCAGCGTGGCCATGCGGCGCCCGCCCTGCAGGTAGGGCGAGAGCGAGTGGTTGGCCCCGGCGCGCAGCACCTTGCGCTCGGCCTCCTCGGAGGTCGCCCAGGAGACGATGCTGAGCTCCGCGTTGAGCTGCCGCGCCGAGAGCACGAGGTACACGTTCTCCGCGTCGGCGCCCAGGGCGGCCACCAGCCCGCGCGCCTGGCGGATGCGGGCCCGCTGCAGCGCCTCGTCCTCGGTCGCGTCGCCCTCGATGAACAGGTATTCGCGCTCGCGCAGCATCTCGATCTTCTCGGGCTGCTGCTCCACCACGATGAACGGATGCCCTCCGCGCTGGAGCTGTTCGGCCACGGAGCGGCCCGTGCGGCCGAAGCCGCAGATCACGTAATGGTTGTGCAGGTCTTTGATCTTGCTTTCCATGCGGCGCCTCCACAGCAGGGATCCGAAGCGGGCATCCAGGACGAGCGTGGCCAGCGAGGTGAGCGAGTAGGCGAAGACCCCGGCGCTGGTGAGCAGCACGAGGATGGTGAAGATGCGCCCGGAGCTGTCCAGGTGCCGCACCTCCTCGAAGCCGACCGTGGTGATGGTGATGGCCGTCATGTACAGCGCGTCCAGCCAGTCCCAGCCCAGCAGGAAATGGTAGCCGAACGTGCCGAACAGGATCACGCCCACCAGCAGCACGCTCAGTTGCAGGATGCGGGTGACCGGGCTTCGCTCCTTCATCGCTCGTTCCTCCGCTGCGGCGGCCGCGCCAGGATGCGCCGGCCGGCGCGGTCGTCAGCGGCCCGCTTCATGGCCGGCTGGGGATGCACAACTGCACCGTCTGCGCGGCCAGGCCCAGCTCGAAGCGCTGACCGCTGGCCCAGGCGTCGCCATCCACCTGCACCGGCACGGGCCGCTCGCACTCCACCCGGCAGTGGCGGAGCTGGCGCAGGGCCACGCCGCCGCGCTCGCGGTGCCAGCCCAGCGCCAGGTGTCCCAGCAGGAAGGGCAGCAGCCAGCGCCGCTGCACCATCACGGCGCCCAGCCGCTCCTGCAGCAGGCCCGCGTGCGGGTGCACCGTGAAGCGCCCCCCGTAGTGGGCGGCCCGGGCCACCACCAGCCAGTGGCCCTCCAACGTGGCGTCGCCGTCGAGCTGCACCCGCAGGCGCGGCAGCGGGTGCAGGGCGGCCTGCAGCCCGCTCCAGACGTAGGCGGCTCGACCGGCCCAGGCCTTGAGGCGCGGACTGACGGCCTGCACCGCCGCGCCGTCGAAGCCAAAGCCCGCCATCAGCAGGAACGGGTGGCCGTCGATGAGGCCGGGCCGCACGGCCTGGGGTCGCGCGCGCAATCCGGCCAGGGCGGCCCGCACGGGCTCGCGGGGCAGGCCCAGCTCGTAGGCCATCACGTTGGCCGTCCCGCCCGGCAGGAACAGCAGCGGCAGGGCGCGGCCCAGCAGGCCGGCCGCAACCTCGCGCAGCGTCCCATCGCCCCCGTATACGGCCACCCGGGCCACGCCCTCCACCCCGCGCGCCAGCTCCGTGGCGTGACCGGGGCCGTCCGTGGCCAGCAGCCGCGTCGTCACGCCGTGCTCGTGCAAGGCGCGCTGCAGGGCCTCCAGCCGGTGCGGCCGGAAGGTGCCCGCCGTGGGATTGAAGATCAGGGCCCAGGTTTCCACGTCGCTCGTGACCGGTGTGCGCGCGGTGCCGAATGGGCGCCACGGCTCCTGCCTGTATCCCCATGTAGCAGACCCGGGGCCGGTCCGGTACCGGGCCGCTCCGCCGCGCGGCAGACGCACCCGCGGCTCACGCCGCCAGGCGGATGCGCGTCCAGGCCCCGCTGTGGAAGCGCCACTGCATGGCCGCGGCATAGGCCACCATGTAGGCGAACGCGCCCAGCCAGGCCCCGATCAGCGGCGGCGAGACGAGCTGCGAGAGCAGCCAGGCGCCGGGGAACAGCAGGCTGAACGAGCAGACCAGCAGCACCAGCAGCGGCAGGCGTGTATCGCCCGCGCCGCCCAGGGCCGCGCGCGTGATGAAGCCCATGCCGTCGAAGGCCTGGTAGAGCGCCATCACCTTGAAAAGCAGGCCCGCCTCGTGGATCACGCGCCCGTCGGCCGTGAACAGCGCGGCGATCTCCTCCCCGAAGAACCAGAGCGGCACGCCCAGCACCGCCATGTAGCCCACGCCCAGGAACAGCACGCGCAGCCCCGCGTGGCGCGCCAGGTCGGGCCGGCCCGCGCCCAGGTAGCGCCCGATGTACGAGGCGCCCGCGATGCCGAAGGCGAAGCCGGGCAGGAACAGCAGGTTCGTGGCCTGCATCCCGATGTTGCTGGCCGCCAGGGCCACCTCGCCCAGGCGCCCCACGATGAGCTGGAACACCACCCATGCCCCGACCTCCAGGAAGTCGCCCACGCCCGAGGGCAGGCCGACGGCGAGGATGTCACGCAGCAGCGCCCGGCGCAGCGGCACGAACAGCCGCAGCCCGTAGCGCCGCCGCGCCGGCCCCAGGTGCGAGGCGCCCATGATCAGGGCCGTGCCGCCCGCCTGCGCCAGCACGGTGGCCAGCGCGCTGCCCGCCACGCCCAGGGCCGGCAGCCCGAAGTGCCCGAAGATCAGCGCATAGTCCAGCACGATGTTCAAGCCCACCACCGTCGCGCTGACCAGCATGGGAAAGCGCGAGTTGCCGGTGCTCTGATAGAACGCGCTGTAGAGCGCCGTGAGCAGGGAGAAGGGCACGTCCCAGACCCGGATTTCCAGGTAGATGCGACCCAGGCGGTCGGTCTGCGCATCGAGCAGGGCGAAGCGCGCCAGCAGCGGCCAGGCCTGCACGGAGAGCAGCAGCACGGGCAGCGCCGCCAGCGCCAGCAGGTGGTAATGCGCCACGATGCCGCCGATTTCCGTCGGCCGCCCGGCGCCATAAGCCCGCGCGCAGAAGGCGATGGCGTTGCGCATCAGGCCCACGCCCAGCACCCAGCCCGTCATGTACGTCATGGCGGCCAGGGGCACCGCGGCCAGGGGCGCCGTGCCGAGCCGGCCCACGAACAGCGTGTCCACGAAGGTGTTGATGGCCGCCGTCATCAGGCCCAGCATGAGCGGCACGGCAAAGCGCAGGATCTCCGCCGGTGTGGGCGGCTGGGCCGGCAGCGGCCCGGCCGCCGGAACGGGCGCGGCGACGGCCGGCGGCGTGGGCGTGGCCGCGGGCACCTGAGTCGGGCCCTCGGGCCGAGAGCGGGCGGCATCCATGCGGGGCGAACGGGCTCTGCGGGGGGGCCCTCCGCGGCAGGGGCGCTGCCAGGGGAGTTGGGCGCCGGCGGAGGAGCTTCATTGCACTGAGCTTCATTGCGCTGAGCTTCATTGCACTCCGCGCGAGTTTAACGGTAAAAGAGGGGCAACACAATCGCCGCCCGGGCCGCCGTGCCGGCCGCGGCACCGCGATCCTCGCGGTGTGCGGCGCCACGGCCGTCCCCCGCCGCCATGCAGTCCGTCCCGGCCCCGGCCGGGCCGCGCAGCCGGATCGCGCATCGTGTCCACCGCCAACGCCAAGCCGCAGATCCCGGTGATCGGGCTCACCGGGGGCATCGCCTCGGGCAAGAGCACCGTCTCGGAGCTGCTGGCGGCGCATGGCGCGCACATCATCGATGCGGACGGCGTCGGCCACGCCGTCATCACGCCGCAGGGCGAGGCCTACCCGGAGGTGGTGACCGCCTTCGGGGCGGAAATCCTGGACGAGGACGGCACCATCTCGCGCAAGCGGCTGGGCGCGATCGTCTTCGCCGATCCCTCGCGCCGGGAGCAGCTCAACCGCATCTCGCACCCGCGCATGGCCGAGCGCATGGGGCG
The DNA here is from genome assembly GCA_041477795.1 of bacterium. GTDB lineage: Bacteria > SAR324 > SAR324 > SAR324 > JACQKK01 > DATFMP01. The sequence continues at coordinate 6,482 of JBGOUY010000039.1, read as the reverse complement.
CGAGATCGAAGCCCTGCGCCTGCGCCAGAGCGGGCCGCGGCCACCGGCGATCGTGCTGGATGCGGCGATCCTGTTCGAGGCGGGCTGGGACGCGCTCTGCGACACGATCTGGAGCGTGGAGGCGCCGGCCAGGCTGGCCATCGAGCGCCTCGTGCAGCGCAACGCCATGACGCGCGCCGAGGCGCAGGCCCGCATCCAGGCCCAGATGAGCAACGCCGCGCGCGCCCGCCGCGCCGACCACGTGATCCGCAACGACGGCACCCGCGAGGCGCTCGCCGCACAGGTGGAGCGCCTGTGGGAAGAGCTGCTGCGCGCGGCGTGAAGCGCAGCCACCACCGCCCCGCGCCGCCGACGGCGGCCCCCAGCAACCTGAGCCCCATGAGTCCGCGCCCGACCATTCCCCTGCCCGCCTACCTGGCCGACATCAGCTCCTTCTATGCCGTGGAGGTGTTCCAGGCGGCCAAGCTGCTGGAGGCGCAGGGGCGCTCGGTGATCCACCTGGAGTTCGGCGAGCCGGACTTTCCCACGCCCGAGGTGGTCAAGGCCGCGGCCATCGAGGCGCTGCAGCAGGGCCACACCCGCTACACGCACAGCCTGGGCATCCCCGAGCTGCGCCAGACGATCTGCGCCTACCACAACGAGCGCTACGGGCTCGCGCTGCAGCCCGAGCAGGTGCTGGTCTCCGCGGGCACGTCCTTCCTGATGTACCTGACGATGCTGCTGCTGCTGGAGCCGGGGGACGAGGTGCTGCTGGCCGACCCGACCTATGCCTGCTACGCCAACTTCGTGCGCCTGGCGCGCGGGGTGCCCGTGTCCGTGCCGATCCGGGAGAGCGAGGGCTTCCAGCTCGATCCGGCCGCGGTGAAGGCGCGCATCACGCCGCGCACGCGGGCGCTGCTGGTGTGCTCGCCGGCCAATCCCACGGGCGTGGTGATGCGCCCGGAGGTGATGCAGGCGCTGGCCGGGCTGGGCGTGCCGATCGTCTCGGACGAGATCTACCACGGCCTGTCCTACGGCGGGCGCTGCCACAGCCTGCTGGAGTTCAGCGAGCGCGCCTTCGTGCTCAACGGCTTCTCCAAGTACTTCGCCATGACCGGCTGGCGGCTGGGCTACCTGATCTTTCCGCCCGAGCTGATGCCGACGGTGATGCGGCTGCACCAGAACCTGATGATCTCGCCGCCGGACTTCCCACAGCACGCCGCCATCGCCGCCATGACGCAAGCCGTGCCGGTGTGCGAGGGCTACGTGCGCGAGTACGACCGGCGCCGGCTGTACGTGATCGAGCGGCTGGGGCGCATCGGCCTGCCGCTCCGCTACGAGCCGGCCGGGGCCTTCTACGTCTTCGCCAACGCCAGCCACATCGAGCCCGATTCGCTCAAGCTCTCCCTGGCGATCCTCAACGAGGCGGGCGTGGCCCTCACGCCGGGCTTCGACTTCGGGGCCGGGGGCGAAGGCTACCTGCGCTTCAGCTACGCCAATTCGCTGGAGAACCTCCGCGAGGCGCTGGACCGCCTGGAGGCCTGGCTGGCCCGGCGCCGCGCCTAGGCCACGGGCGGCCGCCCGGGGGGCCTCCCCTGGCCCGCATCCTGCGGGCCGCCCCCTCCAAGGGAGGGGGCCTGCAGAGGGGTCGGTGCAGCGCGCCGCCCCCTTCTCCGCAAATGGAGAATGGGGTGCGCGGCGCTACTCCCCTCTCCGTTTGCGGAGAGGGGAGGGAGGGTGAAGCCCGGAAGAGGTGAGGTGCCCCGCCTCAGAGGATCGGCTCGGGACGGTAGTCCTGCGCCGCCGGGAAGCGCTGGCGCAGGGCGCCCACGCGGGCCAGGAAGGCGTCGGTCTGGCCGGGGGCATCGCCCAGGAAGGCTTGCGGGTCGCCCAGCACCGCCTCCACCTGGCGCTGCTCGAGGGGGAAGGCGGGATCGGCGCCGAGCCGCGCAGCCAGGTCGTTGACGGCCAGCGAGCCATCGCGCAGGCCGCGCGCCACCGCCACGGCGTGCCTGCGGATGACCTCGTGCAGGGTCTCGCGCCCGCCGCCGGCCTTGACGCCCTCCATCAGCAGGGTCGTGGTGGCGAGGAAGGGCAGGGCGTTGCGCACCTCGCGGGCGATGGCCGCCTCGTAGATCTCCATCTCGCCCAGCACCGTGAGGAAGGTCTCCAGGGCGCCATCCAGGGCGAACATGGAAGACGGCAGCGCCACCCGGCGCACCACCGAGCAGGAGACGTCGCCCTCGTTCCACTGGCCGCCGGCCAGGCGCGCCGTCATCTCCAGGTAGCCCGCGAGCAGGGTCTGGAAGCCGTTGATGCGCTCGCAGTTGCGGGCGTTCATCTTGTGCGGCATGGCCGAGGAGCCCACCTGGCCCTCCGCGAAGCCCTCGGAGACCAGCTCGTGGCCGGTCATCAGGCGCATGGTGGTGGCGAAGTCGGACAGGCCCGCCCCCACCTGGTACAGGGCGCTCAGCACCTCGAAGTCCAGCGCGCGCGGATAGACCTGCCCCACCGCATCCAGCACGCGCTCGAAGCCCAGTTCCGCGGCGAAGGCCGCCTCCAGCCGGTCGGCCTTGGCGCGGTCGCCGCCCAGCAGCGAGAGCTGATCCAGCCGCGTGCCCACGGCGCCCTTGAGCCCGCGCAGGGGATAGCTCGCCAGGGTCGCATCCAGGCGCTCGAAGCCGCGCAGCAGCGTCTCGCCGAACATGGCCAGACGCTTGCCGAGCGTGGTCGGCTGGGCCGGCACATGGTGCGTGCGCCCCACGATGACGGTGCTGCGGTGCTGCCCGGCCAGCGTGGCCAGCCGCAGCAGGGCTGCGGCCGCCTTCTCGCGCAGCAGCGTCAGGGAGCGGCGCACCTGGAGCTGCTCCACGTTGTCCGTCAGGTCGCGGCTGGTCATGCCCTTGTGGATGTGCTCGTGCCCGGCGAGGGCGCAGAACTCGTCGATGCGGGCCTTCACGTCGTGGCGGGAGGCGCGCTCGCGGGCCTCGATGCTGGACAGGTCGACCCGCTCCTTGACGCGCTCGTAGGCTGCGATGGCCTCCGCCGGGATGGCCACGCCCAGCCTGCGCTGGGCCTTCATGACGGCGATCCACAGCTCGCGCTCCAGCACGATGCGTCCGCGCGGCGACCAGATCGCCAGCAGGGGGCGGCTCGCGTAGCGCTGGGCCAGCACATCGGGAATGACCGGGCGGCCGTTGTCGCTGCTCATGCGCTCAGCCTATGGCTTCTGGTTGGCAACCGGGCCGGGCGCCCCGGCCTCCCTGGCGCGGGGCTGCGCCACCGATAGTGTACCAGATCGACGGCCCCGGCGCGCCGGAAGAGACGGGTCGGGATCTGACGCAGCGCGGTACGGTGCGTTGGTCACAGTGCCGCCGCGCGGCTGGGGTATACTAGACGCAGGCCCAGCCCCCGCCGGGCCGCCCCGGCGACTGCCGCCGCCCTCTTTGCGCCTGCTCTGGAGCGTCCCCCACCCATGAATGCGCTGTGGTCCTACCCGGTCCTGATCGTGCTCTGCCTCACGCTGGGGCTGGCGCCCTTCGTGCCCCAGCCGCACCTGCTGGAAAAGCTGCGCATGCTCTTCGCCGGTACGCTGGTGCGGCCCATCGACATCTTCGACCTGCTCCTGCACGGGGCGCCGTTCGTGCTGCTGGGGATCAAGGTGCTGACGGACCTGCGCGCGGCGTAGCCGGCCGGTCCGCGGCTACTTGCGCTTCCCCTTGCCGTCTTTGCCGCCGCCCTTGGCGTCCCTGCCTGCCGCATCGGCTTCCATGCGCTGGGCCTGGCGATGCGCCATCTTGAGCGGCAGGGCGTTGAGATTGATGAAGCCCACGGCATCGGTGGGCTGGTAGGCGCCGCGGTCGTCGTCCATGGAAACCACCGCCATGTCGTACAGGCTGTAGGGGCTCTTGCGGCCGGTGACGCTGCAGGTGCCCTTGTAGAGCTGGAGGCGCACGGTGCCCGTGACGCCGTGCTGGCTTTCGCGCCCGGCGGCCAGCAGCACGCGCATCTCCGGCGCGTACCAGTAGCCGTTGTAGACGAGCTGCGAGAAGCGCGGCATCAGCGTGTCCTTCAGGTTGATGATGCCGCGGTCCAGCGTGATGGACTCCATGGCGCGGTGGGCGATGTGCAGGATCGTGCCGCCGGGCGTTTCGTAGACCCCGCGCGACTTCATGCCCACGTAGCGCGACTCGACCAGGTCCAGGCGGCCCACGCCGTGCTTGCCGCCGCGCTTATTGAGCAGGCGCAGCAGCTCGGCGGGGGAGAGCCGCTCGTCGTCGACGGCCACCGGGATGCCGTCCTCGAAGTCGATCAGCAGGCCCTCGGCCGTCTCCGTGGCCACGCGCGGGTCCTCGGTCAGCTCGAACATCTCCGGCAGCGGCTCCTCCCACGGATCCTCCAACATGCCGGCCTCGAAGCTGATGTGGAGCAGGTTCTCGTCGCTGCTCCAGGGCTGGGCCAGCGTGGCCTTGACCGGGATGCCGGCCTGCTCCGCGTAGGCGATCAGCTCGCGCCGGCCCGGATAGGCGTGGAAGAACTCGGGCACCTTCCAGGGCGCGATCACGCGGATGTCCGGGTTCAGCGCGTAGTAGCTGAGCTCGAAGCGCACCTGGTCGTTGCCCTTGCCCGTCGCGCCGTGGGCCACGAAGCGCGCGCCCTCGGCCCGCGCCACCTCGATCTGCTGCTTGGCGATGAGCGGCCGCGCCAGGGACGTGCCCAGCAGGTAGGTGCCCTCGTACACGGCGTTGAACTGCAGCGCGGGGAAGACGAAGTCGCGCACGAACTCCTCTTGCACGTTCTGCACGATGACCTTGCTGGCCCCGGCCTGCATGCCCTTCGCGCGCAGGGCGTCGATGTCCTCCACCTTCTGGCCCAGGTCCAGCAGCAGGCCGATCACCTCATAGCCCTGCTTTGTGAGCCAGTGCAGGATCACGGACGTATCGAGCCCGCCGGAATACGCGAGCACTACTTTGTCTTTGGGCATCGCTTCGGTTCGATGGATTTCGGTTATGGGACCGCTCCCCCTCTCCCACGGGAGAGGGGGAGGCGCCGCGATCGTCCCTTTAGTGCGGGAATGAATGGGGCAGTGCATCGCGGATCGTCTGCAATACTCCATCCAAAGCCATTTCTACCTGTTGATTGATGAAGCGCAGCGTGCGGAATCCCCACAAGGCAAGCCGGCGATCACGCTCACGATCCTCTGTGATGCGAGCCGCATGATGGCTCCCATCGACTTCCACAACAAGCTTCGCCTTAAGGCAACAAAAATCCACGATGAACCGGTCGATCACGTGCTGCCGGCGGAACCGGGCTCCTAGACCGCAGGTGCGCAGAGCCGTCCAAAGCACCGCTTCCGCTCCGGTCGGCGCAGAGCACATAATGGCCGCCGCAGGCCGCAGCCGCCGCTAGGCGCGCGGTGTGGTCGTGTGCCATTCCTCCAGCAGTTTCTCCCCGCTGGCCATGGTATTGCGAGGCATTGCCCCCTCTCCCGTGGGAGAGGGGGCGCCCGGCGCAGCCGGGCGGGGGAGCGGTCCCCGCACCACTTTGTTTTTCGGCATCTGCGTCGGTTCGATGGATTTCGGTTATGGGACCGCTCCCCCTCTCCCACGGGAGAGGGGGAGGCGGCAAGGACGGGACAAGCGGCGATTTCAGCCGTTCCCGGTCAGCGCGTTGCGGATGGCGTCCAGCACCCCGGTCAGGTCTTCGAAGACTCGGTCGTTGGAAAATCTCAGGACGCGATAGCCGCGCTTGCTTAAGGCATCATCCCGCGTTTCGTCACGATCGGTCCGCTTCTCGTGGATACCGCCGTCGACTTCCACAATCAATTTTGCCGCAATGCAGCAGAAATCGACGACAAACCGGCCGATTACGTGCTGGCGGCGGAAATGGGCGCCCACCGCCCCCCGGCGCAAGGCATGCCATAGGACGCCCTCGCCCTCCGTGGGCGCGCGCCGCATGCGGAGCGCTTCCGGCTTGAGGCGCCGCCAGAGCGCCGGCTCGGTGGTGTGCCACTCCTGCGGCAGCCGATGCCCGCCCTCTGGGCGCTCTCCGCCAGCCCCCTCTCCCGTGGGAGAGGGGGCGCCCGGCGCAGCCGGGCGGGGGAGCGGTCCCCGCGCCTGGACCTCTCCCCGCAGCGCTGGCGCGCTGCTGCCCCTCCCCCACGTGGGAGGGGCAGCAGCCACTGCTCGGTCTTCCCCCTCTCCCGTGGGAGAGGGGGCGCCCGGCGCAGCCGGGCGGGGGAGCGGTCCCCGCACCACTTTGTCTTTCGGCATCGCTTCGGTTTGGCTTTGGATTCGGGTTCGGTTGCGGAGGGGAGCGCTGCGGGACCGCTCCCCCGCGCTCCCCGGTCTGTACACCCACGGGGAAAGTGGCACGACTGCGTGGCCCTCTTGACCGGCGGGAGCGGAGCGGGCGCTGGGTCTCGCCCCGCTTCTAGACGTAGCCCTCGTCCAGCGTGAGCAGCGGGAAGGCGGAGAACACGTCGGACTCCGTGACCGGATGAG
>JBGOUY010000359.1:0-3878 GCA_041477795.1 bacterium | reverse complement strand
GCGAAGTCGGTCTTGTGGCGCTTGCCGCCCATCTCCACGCGCGCGCCGGACTGCAGCCCCTCCACCTTGAGGCGGGCCAGCCGGCCGTAGTCCGGGAAGCGCCCCGTGTCGAAGTAGATGCCGTCGTCGGTGCGGTAAATGTAGCCCTTGGTCTCAAGGCGCTGGATAAGGGCGATCATGCTGGGCCCCTGGCGCGCGTCCGCGGGCAGGTCCTCGGTGCGCACGAAGGCCGTCGCGTGGGGCAGGTGGTCGGGCAGGTCGATGTGCAGGCTCTTCAGGTCTCGCAGGAACAGCAGCTCGAATTCGTCTGCGATCTCTCGGGCGGAGCGCTGCGCCTGCCGCGCGGCGCGCTCCAGCTTGTCCTCGCCCGTGTCCGCGTCGCTCGTGAGGTGGCCCACGTCCGTCACGTTGATGACGTGCTTCACGCGGTAGCCAAGCCGGCGCAGCGTCTTCTTGAGCAGGTCCGGGAAGATGTAGCTGCGCAGGTTGCCGATGTGCGCCTCGGCATAGACCGTCGGCCCGCAGGTGTAAATGCCCACCTCGCGGGCGTGGAGCGGGGTGAACACCTCCTTGGCGCGGGTCAGCGTGTTGTAGAGCCTGAGGTCCATGTCTCCGTGTGCCCGGTGCCGCGGAGGGCGGGCGACCCTCCGCTCCGTCATCGTGTCATCTTGCGCCGGCCGGTGACAAGGGAGGCCACGGGGCTGCGCGTGCATGGCACGGCCCGCGCGGGAGCTCTCCCCATGCAGGGCAGCCGAGCGGCCGGCGGCTAGGACGATTTGCGGGCCACGGTGGGCGCGCTGCGCTCCGTGCGCAGGCCGTCGATGGCGTCGGCGAGGGCATGGGCCACGCGCTGGCGGCTGTCGGGCTCCAGCATGGCCAGCCGGTCCGTGCGGTTGTTCAGGTTGGCCACCTCCACCAGCACGGAGGTCGGCACGAGGGAATAGCGCAGCACGCCGGGCAGCGTGCGCTCGCCGTCGCGGTAGTAGTACGGGCGCACCGCCTTGCGATGGCTGATGCCCAGCTTGCGGCCCTGGAACGCGGCCAGCACCTGCTGGCCGAAGCTGCGGCTGAGCTCCTCGGCGGAGCGGTTGTCCTCCGGCCGGAACAGCACCGAGCGCAGCGCGGCTTCCTGCCGCGTGCGGTACACGCGGCCGCGCGGCGAGAACTCGTGCACCCGCAGGCGGTGATCCGGGTAATAGACCATCGCGCCGCGCACCGTGGGCGCCAGCGCGTCGCCGTGGATGCTGAGCAGCATCACGTGGTCCGGGGAGACGCCTTCCTTGTCCGTAAGCTGCCGATAGAGCGAGTTGATGAGGAGCACGCGCATGTTGATGGCGACGTGCGAGGAGTCCATGGGGTAGGGCGGGTTGACCGTCACCACCTCCGGCCCCAGGTTGGCCACGCTGAGCCGGGCCATGGGATAGCTGTGCTTGGGGTCCCGGACGGTGCTGTGCACCGCGTAGCCCTTGGCGTCCAGCAGGGCGCGCAGCCGCGCGGCGACGTCGTAGACGACCTCGTGCTCGCAGATGTGGTCCGCCGCGCCGCGCCGCCCGTAGACCGCGCCGGGGTCCGCGCCGCCGTGGCCCGGGTCCAGGATCACGTGCATGCGCTCGAAGGCGCGGCGGGGCCGCGGGCTCGGCACGACTTGATTGGGTGCCAGGCGCTTGGGGGGGGCGGGCTCGGGTGGCTCGATGTGCGCGGCGGCCACCTGCCCGGCGACGAGGTAGTCCTCGCTCAGCCACTCCAGCGGGATGCGCAGCGGCATGCCCACTCGCAGCGCTTCCTCGTCGCGCAGCCGGTTCAGCTTGACCAGCAGGCCGGCCATGCGGTTGATCTCCTCGGCCACCTCGCGGTCGGTGAAGCGGAGCAGCAGCGAGTACAGCGTGTCGTCGGGCGCCACCACGTAGCGCGCATAGAGGCGGCCGCTGGCGCGGTCCTTCTCCAGCGTGAGGGGCAACGCCACGGCCACCGGGCGGAAGCCCAGGTCGTCCGGGATCCACGTCAGCGGCACCACCACCTCGTCCCCGATGCGCAGCACGTCGGGGTCGCGGATGCGGTTGTAGCGGGCGAGCTGGCGGAAGTAGCGCTTGCTGCCGGTGTAGGCCTCGGCGAGCTGGATCAGGCTCTCCAGGGGGTCGGTGACCGTGTGCGCCCAGCCGCGCTCGGTCAGCTCGTCCTCGGGGTACATCGCGTGCAGCGCCGCGCTCCACAGGGGCGGCTGGAGCGTGGTGATGGGGAAGACCACCGGCCGGCCGGTGATGACGGCCTGCTTGCGGTTCAGCGCCGCGATCTGCGCGTAGTCGTCCGGCTTGGCCATCACGCGCCGGGCGATCTGGATGTAGCCCTCGTTGGGCTGCGGGTAGACCCCCACCCTCAGCTTGCCGTTGAGCCAGTAGACCCGCATGCGGGCCTGGGCCGTGCCGAAGTCCACCGGATCGGCGAGGGCCGCGACGCCCGGCACGAGCAGGAGCAGCAACTGCAAGAATGCACGACGGGACAGGGACAGCGGCTGCCGCATCGTTTCCTTCCCTGGAAGCGGGGTGGCATCCATGCCGTGCCAAGTGCGTCGCCCGCGGGCGCGCACCGGCACCGACCGATCTTGAGTCTAGCGGTAACGGATCGCCGCCCCGGGCGCAAGGGAAATCGCGCCGCTGCCCCGCTGCGGACCCGTGCGCCGCGTGCATCGGTCCGGGGAGCGGGTGGCGATGCCGCGTCCCGGGCCCAGCCCCGCCGTCTGCGCCCCGCGGAGCCCAGCCCGGCGGCCCGGCACGGCCGCGGGCGCAATCCCGTTGCAATTGCACCGGACGGCCGGGTACCCTGTGCCGACGGCCTGCCCGCCCGGCCGCTTCGCCCCAGTTCGGCCCGGCGCGGCCCTGCGCAGCCCAGTGCGGACCGGCGCGCACCGCCCGCAGGCCCCCGTTCACTCCCGGCCGCCGCTTGCTCCGCCCATGCGCATTGCCCAGCTGTTCCGCCCCGGCCGGCCGCTCTTCTCCATCGAGCTCTATCCGCCCAAGACGACCGACGGGGTGAACAACCTCAAGCACAAGCTGGCGGAGATCGCGGCGCACCACCCGGATTACATCAGCGTCACCTACGGGGCCGGCGGCGGCACGCGCCACACCACCCGCGCGATCTGCGCCTTCATCAAGCAGGAGCTGGGCATCGAGGCTATGGCGCACCTGACCTGTGTGGCCCACAGCCGCGGCGAGATCCGCGCCCTGCTGGAAGGGCTGCGCGCCGAGGGCATCGAGAACATCATGGCCCTGCGCGGCGACCCCCCCGCGGGCCAGACGCGCTTCATCCCGCCGGAGGACGGCTTCGCCTACGCCATCGAGCTGGTGCGGGCCATCCGCGCGCTGGGCGGCTTCGGCATCGGCGTGGCGGGCTACGCGGAAGGGCACGTCGAGGCGCCCAGCTACGCCGTCTCCCTGCAGCACCAGATCGCCAAGATCCAGGCCGGCGCGGACTTCGTCGTCTCCCAGCTCTTCCTGGACAATGCGCACTTCCTGCGCTGGCGGGACGACCTGCGCAGCGCGGGCGTGACGGTGCCCATCGTGCCGGGCATCCTGCCCGCCCTCACGGCGCAGCAGATCACACGCTTCGCCAGACTGTGCGGGGCCCGCGTGCCCGATTCCCTGCGCGTGGGCCTGGAGCGCTTCGAGGCGCACCCGGAGAGCGCCGCGGCCTATGGCCTCGTCTTTGCCATGCGCCAGATCGAGGCGCTCCTCAAGGAGGGCGTGGACGGCATCCACCTCTACGCGCTGAACCGGCTGGAGCCAATCCGCGCGGTGAGCGCGCTGGTGGAGGAATACCGGCGGGCGGGCTGAGGTCCGCTCGGCGGGCGCGGGACCTCTCCCCGCCCCGCATCCTGCGGGGCT
>JBGOUY010000026.1:0-23137 GCA_041477795.1 bacterium | reverse complement strand
GTCAGCCGCCGCCAAAATGCAGCGGCGGAGTCAGCCGCCGCCAAAATGCAGCGGCGGAGTCAGCCGCCGCCAAAATGCACCGTCAGGCCCACGCCGAGCAGCTCCGGCTCGCCGTGGCGGGCCAGCCAGTCCGTGCTGCGGCGCTCGCGCAGGCGCTGGTTGAGGGCCTCGGCATCCTGCCGCGCCCCGGAGCGCCCGCCCTGCCAGAGCAGCCCCTCCAGCATCAGGAACAGCAGCGCGGCGGGCGTGTTGTCGTCCCGGGCCGAGGCCACGACGGCGCCCAGCAGCGCCAGGTTGAGCGTGACGCCCACGGCGGCCTTGCCCGGCTCGCGCGCCACCAGAAAGCCCGTGCCGGGCAGCCAGGTGGACCAGCGCTCGGCCGCGTCGGCATCCACGCCGTCCGGCGGCGGCCCGGCCAGGTCGCGCAGCTCGGCCAGGCTGGGCACTGTGTCGCCCCCGCCGCCGGGTGCGGCCAGGGCGTCGGCCGTCTCCGCCGCGCGGTCCGGCGCGTCCAGGCGGAGCTGCGAGAAGGTGAGCAGCCGGCGGGCGTCCCGCGCTACCTCGTCCGCGGGGTAGCGGTCCAGCAGGGAGTAGAGCATCAGGTTGGCCTCGCGGTAGCGCCCCGCGCGGTAGTACAGCTTGGCCCGCGCCAACTCCACGGCGGGCCGCTGCGAATGGCGGGGATGCGCGTACAGGAAGCGCAGCGCCTCGGACTCGGCGCGGTAGTCGTCGCCGGCGCGGTACAGGCCCGCGATGAAGGTCAGCTCGGCCTGGCCGTCGGGCGTGGCCGGCACGGCCAGGGGCGCAGCGGGCGTTCCGGGGAGCGGCACGGCCAGGGGCGTCGCGGGCGCGCCGGGGAGCGGCACGGCCTGGGCCGCGCTGCGGGGCGGGGAGCGGGACTCGGGCTGAGTCTGCGCCTGCGCCTGCCCGCCCGCCAGCAGCGCCAGTGCCACGAGCAGCGTCACGAGTGTCATCGCCGCCGCGACCGGCCGCGCCGTTCCGTTCCCGGTGCGGCGGCCAGCGGCACCGTCTGCCGCATCCGCGGCGCTGCAGGCTGCGGGGCGGTCGGAGGCGAGCGGCGGGGGCAGCATGCGGTTTGCTTTGTGACCGGGCGGCAATCTCTCTATACTGGGGAATTGCTCCACCCGATCATGAGCGGTGCGGGCGCGGATGCCAAGTCCCCGCCCCGCGACCGCGTCTCCCAACACTCCGGCCCGTGTGCCATGCAGGAAGCCTGTCTGATCGTGCGCCTGTCGGAAACGACGCTGAAGGGCCGCAACCGCGGGCTCTTCGAGCGGCGCTGCGCGGCCAACGTGCTCGAGCACCTGCGCCCCCACGGCACGTTCCTCCTGACGCGCCAGCTCGCCCGCCTCACCATCCGGCCCGGCGCGGAGGGCAGCGGCGACCTGCGCCTGGCGGCGGACGTCCTCAGCGGCCTGCCCGGCGTGGCCAACGTGAGCCTGGCGCTGCCCGTGCCCAATCCCATCGACGCGCTCAGCGTGGCGGCGGTGGCCTACGTGGGGCGGCTGCTGGCGGAGCGCCCGCACGGCGAGGGGCCGCTCCCCTTCCGCGTGCTGGTCTCGCGCAAGCACAAGGGCTATCCCCTGCGCTCGCAGCAGGTGGCCGAGCGGCTGGGGGCGGACCTGCTGGCGGCCTACCCGGGCCTCAAGGTGAACCTGACCGCGCCGGAACTGGTGGTGCAGGTGGAAATCCATGCGCAGCACGCGCTGCTCTTCGAGGAGAAGCGGCCCGGGCCGGGCGGCCTGGCCGTGGGCACGGGCGGCCGCGTGGTGTGCCTGCTCTCCGGCGGCATCGACAGCCCCGTGGCGGCCTACCTGATGATGACGCGCGGCCTGCGCGTGGTGTACCTGAACTTCCACAGCTTCCCGTTCATCGGCGAGCAGAGCCGCGAGAAGGTGCACGACCTGGTGCGCTTCCTGGCGCGCTTCCAGCCGCGCAGCCGGCTCTACGTGGCCCCCTTCGCCCCCGTGCAGACGGCCATCCGCGACGCCTGCCCGGAGAGCCTGCGCACGGTGCTCTACCGGCGCTTCATGAACCGCGTGGCCAACGCCGTGGCGCGCCGCGAGCGGGCCGGGGCGCTGGTGACGGGCGAGTCGGTGGGCCAGGTGGCCAGCCAGACCCTGCCCAACATCCGCGCCATCGAGGAAACGGCGGAGCTGCCCGTGCTGCAGCCGCTCATCGGCCTGTGCAAGACGGAGATCATCGACCGCGCCCGCCGCATCGGCACCTACGCCATCAGCATTCAGCCCTTCCCGGACTGCTGCACCCTGTTCCAGCCGCGCCAGCCGGAAACCCATGCCCGCCTCGAGGCCGTCCATCGCGCCGAGGCGGCCCTCCCGGTGGACGAGCTGGTGGCCGCGTGCGTGGCCGCCCTGGACGTGACCAACTATGGACCCGAGTACTACCCAGCCGGCTGGAGTGCCTGACGGAGTGCCTGAACCCGGCAGGATGGAACCCCACACGCTGACGCCCGGCACGCGCCTGGACGTCACCATCGAGCGCGCGGCCGCGCTGGGTCGCGGCGTGGCGCGGGTGGATGGCCTGACGCTGCTGGTGGCGCGCGGGGTGCCGGGCGAGCAGGTGACGGTGGAAATCGAGCGCGGCTTCCCGCGCTATGCGCTGGCGCGCGTGGTGGCCGTGCAGCGCCCGGCGCTCGCGCGCACGGAGCCGCCCTGCGCGCACTTCGCGGAGTGCGGCGGCTGCGACTGGCAGCACCTGGACTACCCCGCCCAGCTCGCCATCAAGCGCGCGGTGCTGGCCGAGCAGCTCGAGCGCATCGGGGGCGTGGCCGTGCCGGCGGAGTGGCACCTGGTGGCCGCCCCGCAGGCGTTCGCCTATCGCGACAAGCTGGAGTTCACGCCCGTCGCCGTCGCGGGCGGCTACGCGCCGGCCTTCCACGATCCCTCCGGGCAGGTGCGCGTGCCCATCGCCCACTGCCGCCTGGCGCCGGAGGCCCACACGCGGCTGGCCCAGGCCGTGCTGGATGCGCTGGCCGCCGCGGGTGCGCTGCCAGCGCGCGGCTCCGGTGCGGGCGCGGGCGCGCCGCTGCCCCTGCAGCGCCTCACGGTGCAAGGCACGGAACGCCTGGATGGCGAGCGCAGCGCGGGCCTGGCCGTGCTGCTGCACCTGAAAAGTCCCGGCAACACCTCGGAGGGCCGCCTGCGGCGCGCCTGGCAGAAGGCCGTGCAGGCGGTGCTGCCGGCGCTGGTGGAGGACTTCCCGGCCCTGGCCGGCGTGGCGCTGCAGTTCCCGGCGCACATGGGGCGCGGGGGGGCGCGGCGCAGCGGCCCCAGCGTGCAGGTGCTGCACGGCCCCGCGCGGCTGATCAAGCGCGTGGGCGGGCGCGCCTACCGCGTGCCGCACACGGCGTTCTTCCAGGTGAACCTGGAGCTGGCGGGCACGCTGGTCGCCCACGTGGTGGAGCAGGTGCAGGCGGCCCTGGCCAATGCCCCGCCGCAGGACGGGCCGCCGCAGGACGGGCTGCCGCCGGCCGCGCTGCCCGGGGCGCCGCCGCAGGGCGGGCCGCCGCGGGACGCGCGCCCGGTGTACGATCTCTACGGCGGCGTGGGGCTCTTCGCCCTGCCCCTGGCCGAGCGGGGCCGGCGCGTGCTGGGCGTGGACAGCGACCGCGAGGGTTTGCGCGCGGCGGAGGAGAGCGCGCGCGCGTTGGGTCTGGCCGGCTGCCGCTTCCAGCGCGCGGACCTGGAGCGCGCCGGCGCCCTGGAGCGCCTGCTGGCCCAGCACGGGCCCGCCGCGGCCGTCGTGTGCGATCCGCCCCGGCGCGGGCTGGCCGCGCCCCTGGTGGAGGCGCTGCTGGCCGCCGCGCCGCCGGTCATCGTCTACGTCTCCTGCGACGGCGGCACCTTTGCCCGCGACGCCGCGCGCCTGGCGCCCGCCTACGACCTCACCGTCCTGCGCGGCTTCGACCTCTTCCCGCAGACCCATCACCTGGAGCTCGTCGGCACCTTCCGCCGCAAGCCCGGCGTGTGAGCGGGGCGGCCCGCGGCGCGCGATTTGGCGCCAATCGGCGGCCGAGCCCCGGGGTTGCCACGCGCGCGCCTACGCTTCGTCCAGCACGACTTCCCAGCATTCCAGGCGCGGCGGGCCGTTCATGACGCCGGTCGGGGCGCCGCGGCCGTGGGCCTTGTGGAAGGCCTCGGACTGCGTCCAGGCCTCGAAGAGCTCTGCCGATTCCCACTCGGCGTAGGAGCTGTAGTGCGTGTCGTCCAGCTTGAGCAGGCGGAACTTGACGAAGCCCGGCTGGTCGCGCAGGTAGCTCTGCCGGTCGCGCCAGCGGCCCTCGAACTCCGCGTTCTTGCCGGGATGGATCGTGAAGCGGTTCATCACCACGTACATGGAAGCTCCTGGGGGGTGGGAGTGGGCGGGTACCCATCCATGCTATAATGAAAGCCGGAGAGCGCAAGCCCGCAACGCAGATGCGCCGGGGACGGGTGGCCCGTTCCGCCCGGCCGCGGCGCCGCCAGCCATGACCGCCCAACCTGTCAGCCAACTGACCTACAAGCAGCTCAGCCTGCTGCACGTGGCCAAGACCCGCCTGGAGCTGGACGACGAGACCTACCGCGACCTGCTGGAGGACGAGGCCGGCGTGCGCAGCGCGCGCGAGCTGGATGCGCAGGGCTTCCGCACCGTGCTGCGGCGTCTGGAGCGGCTGGGCTTCCATCCGCTGCACCGCGAGGGCAGCCGGCCGGAACGGCCCGGCATGGCCTCCTGGGCGCAGATCGACTACCTGCGCGGCCTGTGGCGCCGCTACACGGGACAGGACGATGAGCGCGGCCTGGACACCTGGCTGCGCAAGCAGTGCGGCGTCTCCGACCCGCTGCGGCTTGACCGCGCCGGCGCCCACAAGGCCCTGGTGGCCCTGAAGGCGATGGTGGCGCGCCTGCAGCCGCCCCGCAACGGCACACACGGGTGACGGAGCGGCCGCCTTCCTTCCCGCCGTTCGCTTTCCTTGCGTTGCCGCTGGGCTAGTCTGCGAGCTCGATGCGCCGGAAGGGGCTGCCCTTGGGCGAGGGCGGCACGAGGGTGACGCCGTTGCCGGCCAGGCCGCGCGCCCAGCCGGTCTGGGCTTTGCGCAGAGCGGGGGCCTCCGCGTAGTAGTAGCGGTCGCCCAGGGTGCCCCCGGCGGTGAGGATGGTGGCGGAGACGGTGCCGTAGGCGGGGGTGCGCACGAACACGGCGCCCAGCGCGCCGTGGGCCTCCTCGCCCGGCTCGGCCGGGGCCAGGGCGTCGGGGGGCGTGGGATCGCACAGGAATGCCTGGATCGCCAGCAGCAGCGCCTCGCCGTCCAGGCTGCGGGCGCGTTCCAGGAAGCGCAGCGCGCGCGCCACCTTGGGCCAGCTCGTATCGTCCAGATGCGAGTTGCTGAGGGCGTGCAGCCCGGGGCTGAGCGCCTGGGGCCGCGCGCCCTCGCGGGAGGCGGCGCAGAAGAAGCGCTCGGCGTTGCCGAAGAGCACGTTGAAGGGCCGGTAGCGCGCCACGTCCAGCCCGCGCATCCACTGCGCGGCGGCCTCCGGGGTGCGCTCGCCGAGCAGGGCGCGCACGATCTCCCCGCGCGAGCGGGCGTTGGGCGGGGCCTCGCTGGCGCGGCGGTTGGTGAGGGCGGCGAGCAGGCCGTGCTCGTTGCGGCCCATCCACGTGCCGCCCGCCTCCAGGTCGCGCCCGGCGTAGATGCGCGGCGCGCTGGCGATGAGCGCGGGGGGTGCGGCGCTGCGGGCGTAGAACTCGTCGCGATTGCCCGCCACGATCAGGTCGGCGGCGGGATGGGCGCGGTAGGCCAGCAGGATCAGGCACATGGGCGGCGCAGCGGGGGCGGCGGCGGGCGGTGCGGGAACGGCCGGGCGTCAAGCGGGCGGCGGTGCAGCGCGCAGGGTGAGGGCAGTATAGGGGCGCTCGCGCGCGCTGGCAACGGCGGGGCGGGGCCTCCCCCTGGCCCCCTCCGAAAGAGGGGGCAATGGCAGCGGCGCGTAAATGTGCGCCCCCTCCTTGGGAGGGGGCAGTCACGCCGCAGGCGTGACGGGGGAGGCCACCGTGCGGCATCGCTCGCCGCAGCGCGTCGGCGCGGCGGCCAGCGCACCCGGCGGAACGCAGGCGCAGTGCGGCGGCCAGGGGGAGGCCCTGCTGCACAGCCGGTCTGCAACGAAAAGGAGGACCGCGCCCGGGAGGAGACGGAGCGCGGTCCATACGGTAGGAGACTGCCTGCCGGCCGGGCGATGAACCGGCCGGGCGGCTGGGGCTCACGCCAGGCGGGGCCGGTGCGCCCGCGACCCGCGGAGCCGCTCCGTCACCCCGCGATGGCGACGCGCTGCGAGGCCACCTGGTTTTCCTTGCGCACCGCCTCGATCGCCTCGGTCTCGGTCTCGGGCTGGTCCGTGAAGAGCGGATGGCGCGTGCTGAAGTTGGGGTCGTTCAGCACGATCTGCTGGCCCACGCGCTTCTTCTTGTTCACCACCAGCGGCCCCTGCAGGTTCACCGTGACGTCCAGGATGTTCGCGGCCATGGTGACGATCACGTAGACCTGGAGATCTTCGACGCTGTTGGTCTCGAGCCCCTTGATCTGGTCCTTCTTCACCGAGAAGTGATAGCTCGGCAGGATGATCGCCGGGTCGATGACCACGAAGGCCAGCGAGGGGATGTCCAGGGACTGCATCCACATGAAGGGCTCGCCGATCTCGTCGTCCATCAGCACGTAGCGGTGGCACTCGGAGAAGCCGAGCATGCCTTCGACCAGGGTCAGCACTTGCGCTTCCTGCACGTCGATCGTGCCGAATCGTGTCGTTTGGAGTTTCATCGCCTCCTACCTTCAACGCATGGGTTAATCCCGGCGGCGCGCTGTCTGCACCGGCGCCGCGTTGCTCAACTGTGCCCGTCCAGGCTTCACTGCTTCTTCTTCCAGAGGTCCCCGATCGATTTGAGTGTGAGCGGGGCCTTGGAGGCCGCGCGCTTGTTCTCTTCCTGGATGCGGATATAGACCTCTTCCCGGTGAATCGCGTATTTCTTGGGCGCATCGATCCCAAGCCGAACTTGCTTGCCCTTGATCTCGATCACCTGGATCTTGATGTCATCACCGATCGTGATGCTTTCTCCTGACTTCCTTGTCAGAATCAGCATTGGCGCCTCCTGGCTGCGCTAAGTAGATGTCGGGAACTCCAACCAAACCGAAGCAATCGTCTTGCAGCGGCCAGGCCCTCATCAATCCGTGATGCCACCGGGCACCGGGCCGCTGTTCCTCCGCGATCGCGCGTTGCGCCGACGGCTTTGTCTCCGATTCAATCAAGAACCGCACCAAAGCCATCCGACTGGGGCGTCTCCTTTGAAAAAAACATCAACGGGTCGCCCGGCTAGCGCAGGAAGCTCAGCAACGAGGGCTGAATCATCCGCGCGCCGGTATCCAGGCTGGCCTTGTTGCGCACGTCGGCCAGGTTCGTTTCCATCACGGCGGCCGGGAAGTTCAGGTCTTCCAGCTCGGAGAGCTGCTTGGTGTTGTCGAATTCCCGGTTGCGCACCTTGTCCAGCTGGTCCTCCAGTTCCTTGCGCGCGGCGCCGATGGCGGCGCGCTTGTTCAGCACCTGCTCGGCGCTGTTGTCCAGGTCCTGCAGGCGCTGCTCGATCACCACGCCGTCGTTGTCGTCCATGGCGCGCCGGATGCTCTCCAGCATGTCGAAGATGGCGACGCTGTGGGGCGCGCCCGGCTCGCTGAAGAAGATGTCCTTGGCCGTCACGTTGACCGGCTGCAGGATGCCCTCGCTGGTGGGGATCTCGCGCCGGTCGTCGTTGCCCAGGTAGCGCACGGGCGGATTGGGTTCGAAGATGAACTCCAGGCCCTTGGGATACAGCTTGGGCTGGCCCAGCTTGTCGGCGGCGTCCAGGAGCTTCAGCTCCACCTTGTCGCTGGAGGCGCCGCGCTCGTTGAACACCTCGACGGTCGGCAGCAGCGTCTTTTCCGCGCTCCAGGTCTTGCCGCCATCGTCGGAGACGGTGAACTGGGCGCGCCCGACCTCGCCTTCCTTCACGATGCGCACCAGGTAAGGGTGCTGCGAGAAGCCCTCGAACGTCCCGTGGAACTGCTCCACGTCGACGAGGAACTTCAGGTCGGTATCCAGGTTGTCCGCCTTCACGTGCGCCGGCTGCACCGCATCGCCTTGCACGAGGGGCTGCGTGAGGGTCTTGCTGCCGGAGAAGATGTAGACCTTGCCCAGCTTGGCGTTGCCGGCCTGCACCAGCGAGTCGAAGATGTCCTTGATCTCCTGGCCCGTGACCTTGCGCGAGGAGGCATCCGAGCTGTCGTTGGCCTGGGCCAGCACGAGCGTCTTGACGCGGTTCAGCAGGTCGCCCACGTGCGCCAGCTCGGCCTCGCTGCGGTCCAGCCAGGTGAAGGTCTGCTGCGTGATGCGCTTGAGCATGTCGAAGAACGACAGCTTGGTGCGGTAGTCCAGCGCCTGCGTGGCCCCCACCGGGTCGTCGGAGAGCCGGTTGATGCGCTTGCCGGACGACATCGTCTCCTGCAGCGTCTGCAGGTGGTCTCCGTTGTTCTGGATGTTGCGCAGAACGGAGGTCTGCTTGGTCAGGTCGGTGACGCGCATGGTGTGGATCGAGGCTCCCGTTACATGCCGATGACGGTCTTGGTCATCTGGTCCACGGTCGAGACGAACTTGGCGGCTGCCTCGAACCCGCGCTGGAACTGCACCATGTCGGCGACCTCCTCATCCATGTTCACCGAGGAGGTCTCGTTGCGCAGCTTCTGGAACTGGTCCAGGATCAGCTTCTGGTTGTGCGATTCCTCCTGCGCGCGGTTGATCATCAGGCCCAGCTCGGCCAGCGTGCCGTTGTAGAAGTCGTCGAAGGTGATCGACTCGCCCTGCATGGTCGGCTGGAACTGGAGCTGGTTCATCTTCAGCGCGACGCTGTTGTCGCCGGGCAGCAGATTCTTGCCCGTGGAGACCAGGCCCGGCCGCTCGAGCAGCCGGGGATTGACGTGGAAGTCGCGCGCGCCCTGCAGGCTCTCGAAGAAGTTGTTGAAGCCCATGATGGCCGCGAAGTCCGTCTGGTCCTCGCCCAGCACGAAGTTGTAGGACCCGCTCGCCTCCAGCGTCACGCTGCCGTCGTCGTTCACCCGCGCCTGCAGCAGCTTGGGATTGGCCACCGTCTTGTTGATCCGCTCCACCACGTCCTTCACGGTGTCCTGGCCCGCGCGCAGCTCGACCTCGTAGGTCTCCACCATCTTGTTGTCCTGGCCCACCAGATTGATGCGGAACAGCCCGTCCTTGAGGAAGGGCAGCGGCTTGCTGAGCGCGTCGGACTTGAGCGCGAACGAGCTGGTGAGCTGCTTGAACGTGGTGTTGAGGCCCGTGCCGGAGTTGTGCAGCTCGTTCACGCGGAACGCGACCTCCGAGGCCAGCTCGTCCAGCTTCTTGATGAAGTGCACGACGATCTCGTCGCGCAGCGTCACGTATTCCTTCAGCTCCCCGCCCTGGATGGAGGGCGTGAGGTCGCGGCTGATGCCCTTGGGGTCCACGCCGCGCAGCGAGAACATGCCCGCCTCGGAGTTCTCGAAGCTCGCCTCCACCGCGTTGGCCTTGCGCCCGGAGACGAGCGGGAAGCCGTTGCCGATGGAGACCAGCACCAGCTTGTCGTTGTTCTCGAACCAGTCGATGTGCACGAGCTTGGAGAGCTCCTTGAGCGCCTTCTCCCGCTCGTCGCGCAGGTCGTTGGACTCGCCGTGGCCGCGGTCGGTCTGCTGGATGCGCGCGTTGATCGTGGCGATCTGCCCGGCGAGCTGGTTGACGCGCTCCACGCGCTCGGAAATGCGCCCGTTGAACTCCCGGCGCATCTGGTTGAAGTCGCCGTCCAGCCCGTTGACGCGATTGGCCA
Organism: bacterium; assembly: GCA_041477795.1. Taxonomy (GTDB): domain Bacteria; phylum SAR324; class SAR324; order SAR324; family JACQKK01; genus DATFMP01. The sequence goes on along the minus strand of JBGOUY010000026.1, from coordinate 13,228 downwards.
GGCGCTTGCCGGAATCGAGCAGGTCCTGGCGCAGCACCTCGGTCTCGGGCGAGGCGGCCAGCCGGCCCCAGGCGCCCCAGAAATCGTTCAGCGCATTGCGCAGCCCGAAGCCCTCCACCTCGGCGAAGAGTGACTCCATCCGGTGCAGGCCCTTCTCGCGGATCTCCACGTTGCCGCCCCGGCTCTGCTCGGCGATGAGGCGCTTGTTGAGGAAGTTGTCCGTGACCCGTTCCACCGACCGCACGTCGACCCCGGCGCCGAAGCGGGAGCGGAAGGGGTGCTGCGGCTCCAGCTCCACCCGCTGGCGGTTGTAGTTCTCGTTGTCGACGTTGGCGATGTTATGGCCGGCCGTGCTCATCCCGGATTGCTGGGCCAGCAGGGCGCGTTTGCCCATGCCCAGCTGGGTGAACAGGCTGCTCGTGGTCATGGCATGCCTCGCTGCGCAAGCTCGGGTGCGGGACGGGGGCCGGGGCTCAGGCCGAGGTGTGCTTGAACGTCGGCGTGCGTTTTTGCAGGCGCCCGGCTTCCGAGTAGGTCGGGTGCATCTTCACCGCCTCGCCGATCACGGCCAGCGTGGCATCGATGGCCTTCAGGCGCGCCGAGGCATTGGCCCCGGTCTCCCGGGCCAGCCCGCGGATCGCCTCCACCAGCGTGGTCAGCGCCTCGTGGTAGCCCTGGAACTCGGCCCCGAGCGGCTCGGGCGCGCGCGCAATGATCTCGCGCAGCGTCAGCTTGCGGGCCTCCAGCGTCCAGGACTCGGCCAGCTTGCGCACCTGGTCGATCCGCCGCGCCTCGATCCCTTCGATCTGGTTGATCCAGTAGTACTTGCGTTGCTGCAGGCGCAGGTAGTCGCTCGAGGACAGCTTGCCGTCCTGCTCGGATTCAAAGGCCAGGTCCGCCTTCAAGCCCTCGTGCAGGGCGACTTCCTCGCCCAGCAGGGCCTTCAGTTCGTTCAGCAGTTTCTCCACGGCCTTGCGTCCTCACGGTGTGTCGGTGGTGGCGATGGTTTCCCGCGCCGCGCGGTCTTCTGCCTGCCTTGGCGGTTGCGGAGGAGCCGCGCCCGGTCGGGGGCGTGGCGGCGGGTGGGGCAGCCGGGTCTACGGCTTCTCCACGTCGTCGCGCAGCGACTCGTTCAGCAACGTTTGCGCAAGCCGCTCCGCGTCCACCTTGTATTCCCCTTTGCGCAGCTTCTCGCGCGCCGCTTCCACTCGGTCGGCGCGGACGTCCGGGGTCTTCCGGATGACCTCCCGGATGCGACTCAGGATCAGGGAGGTGCGCTTGGCAGCGGGCGTGGCGCCTTCCTTGGCGGCATCCCGCACGCGATCGGGCTTGGGTTCCGCTTCCCGCGACTTCCCCGTCGTCAGTTCGGTCGTGCGGGGCGGCTGTTGTCCGGTCACTTTCATCGCTGGTTCTCCATCGCACTCCAGTGCATGGACTTTCGGCCCGTGAGAATCCGCTCACGCGCCGCCGCGGGTTCGGCACCGGCCAGCCGGCAGTCGCCAGTCGGTTCGGGCCCGATTCGGCCCGCGGTACACCCATGTGCTACTAACATCGGCGCTCTATCCAGAAACTTGAGCAAGATTCGGCTCCTCCCGGGCTATTTGTCCGCCAATTGGCGCACCATCATCTTGGCCAGGCCGAGGCCGCCGCGCTCCACCATCAGGCGGGCGTACTGGCTGTCCAGCATCTCGTTGAAAATCTCCTGCCCGTTGTTGTGCGGGAACAGGGGCGATTCGGGCACGTTCTTGCGCATCGCCTGCACCATGAATTCCACCATGATCTGCTCGAATTCCTTGGCGGCGGAGGTCAGGCGCGCCCGCTCCTTGGCCGGGTTCCCGGCGCGGTGACGCAGGGACTCCAGCCGGGATTCCCCGCGCTCCAGATCGACGTTGGGCAGGACGGACAATTCCATGGGTCAGCCTCAGCGGATTTCCAGATCGGCGTGCAACGCACCCGCCGTCTTGATGATTTTCAAGACTTGGACCAAATCCTGGGTCGACGCGCCGATCTTGTTCAGGCCATCCACGACCTCCTTCAGGTCCACCTCGCCCTTGAACAGCACGATGGAGGGATTTTCCGCCAGGGCGAAGGCGGGCAGCTCGGGCTGCTGGCCGCCGGGGTCGCTCCGCCGATGCGGATCTGCAGGTTGCCGTGGGAAATGGCGATGGGCGAGATGCGCACGTTCTGGCCCATCACGATGGCCCCCGTGCGCTCGTCCACCACCACCCGCGCCACTGCGTCGGGCTGGATTTCCAGGTTCTCGATCTTGGAGATCAGTTCCACCGTCTGGCCCAGGTAGCTGTCCGGGATCGACACTTCCACCGTGCCCGCGTCCTTGGCCCGCGCGGAGCCATCGCCCACCTCGCGGTTGATCAGCTTGGCCAGCCGGAAGGCCGTGGTGAAGTCGCTCTGCTTGAGATTGATGTACAGCCGCGAGCGCGTGTTGAGGTTCAGGTTGATCTCCCGCTCCACCAGCGCGCCGCGGATCACGAAGCCCTTGGTGGGCACCATGCTGGAGCGCGGATCGACCTGGGCGCCGGCCGGCTGGGCCCCCTGCTGTTGCGCCGGGCCGGGGGCTGCGCCCGGCTGCGCCTCCGTGCGCTCGATGCCCTTGGGGATGCCCGTGATAGGCCCCTGGGCCGTCGCATAGGCCACCTGGTTGGGCCCGTTGAGCAGGCTCAGCATCAGCGTGCCGCCGCGCAGGCTGATCGAGTCGCCCAGCGCATCCACCGTCACGTCCAGCCGCGAGCCGGCCTTGGCAAACGGCGGCAGGGTGGCGGTCACCAGCACGCCGGCGATGCTGCGGCCCTTCACGTCCTTCGGACTGAGGTTGATCGCCATGCGCTCCAGGGCGTTCTGCAGCGGCTTGCGGGCGAGCAGGCTCTGCTCGGTATCCCCCGTGCCGTCCAGGCCCACCACCAGCCCGTAGCCGATGAGCTGGTTGTCCCGCGCCCCGCGCAGGAAGGCCACGTCCTTCACGCGGATGGCCCAGACCGCCTGCGCCGTCAGCAGCACGGCGAGGAGCACCAGGCCGGGCGGAAGCACGCGCCGGACTGCCGTGCGGATGGGGTTCTCGTAGCAAGCCATGCCATTCACTCCGCCGTGGGTCACGCGGCTACCTCGGGGAAACCGGCGTGGTGCGGCTGCCCGTGCCGGGAGCGGTCAGGAAATTCGTCACGCGATCGAGCAGCTCGCCCTGCTGGGGCTGCCCGCCGGCCCGCGCCACGTCCCCGAAGGGCACCGTGTCGCGCCGCACGAAGCGCCGGATCTTCACATCCGCCTTGCTGATGCGGGTGGACAGCACGTTGTTGTTCTCGTCCACGTCCGAGGGCCGCACGATGCCTTGCAGCGTCACCACGTACTTGACGCGGTCGCCATCGCGGAAGATCGGGGGGTGCACCCCGCGCACCAGCAGGTTGCCGTTGGGCAGCACGCGCACCACCTCCACCTCGATCGATTCGATGGAGCGCAGGATCTCGTTCTGCTCGCGCTCGATCTCCTGGCGGCGTTTTTCCTGCGTGCGCAGGAAGGCCAGCACGGGATCGATCACCGCGGCCTCGGCCTGATTCACCGCCTGCGCCGCCTGCTGCACGGGCGACGGGCCCCCCGGCTGCGCCCCTGGCTGAACCGCCGGTGCCGCCTGACCCGGCAGCAGTTTTTGCTCGGGCTTGATCTCGGGCACCTTGATGATCTTCTGCAGGTCCGACACCGTCAGCAGGTCGCCCTTGTAGCGCGCGCGGTGATCGCGCAGCAGGTTGCCCCAGGACGACGCGCCCCGCCACAGCGAGCCCTCGTACAGGTTGTGCGAGGTGTTGATGGGCGGGCGCTGCGGGGCGCGCTCGGCGGCCTGGGCGGCGGCCACGTTGCGCTGCGCCTGCGGATCCTGCGGGGGCAGCTGGGCGGACTGGTTGGCCCCGCCGAAGGCGCAGCCGCCCAATGCCGCTGCCAGCAGCAGCGGGCGTACCATCCGCCGGATGAAACCCCGACAATCGCGCATGGCTCTGACCTTGCTCCGCGGGTTCATGCCCGTGCCTGCGCGGCCGTGCGGCGGCCGCGCGGCTCAGTTCACCTTGACCGTCTCGTGGGACTGCACCACGCCGTAGACGATCTTGCCGGATGCCAGATTGCGCACCGGAATGAAGGCGCCCAGCTTGGCCGGCACCAGCGCCACCCCGGGCGACGTGAAGAGCACCGCATCGGTCTGGTAGACCAGTTGCACCGGCCCGCCCTCCGGCACGTCCGCCACGGCCACGACCATGTCCCTGTTGATCCACTCGCCCTGGCCGATGGGGCGCTTGGCCCGCGCGCCCACCACCTCCGCGGCGCGGGTCAGGTACGATTCAGCCTTCAGTCCCGAGACCGGCTTGCGCTCCACCGCGACGTCTTCGGCGCGGATCAGGTCGTTGCGCCGCACCGGGCGCATGGCCACGACCGCGTCGCTGAAGATCTGCTGGTCCACGCGCGCCATGATGCGGTAGAACTCCTCGCCCTGCACGCGGGCCACCACGCGGAAGGTGCGGGTGCCGCCGGCGGCCAGATGGCGGCCGAGCGGCTCGATCTGCCAATCCACCTCGCCCGTGGGCAGCACCGCAGCGGGGATGGGCACGACGAGCTGCTGCTCGAGGTCGCCGCTGGTGGACACGGCCTGTTCGGCGGCCAGGGCCAGCACCTTGGCGCCGATCTCGCTGCCCGGGATGACCTGCGACGCACGCACCACTTCCGCATTGGCCGGCACCTTCAGCAGCACGGCGTCGCTGGCCAGGATCGGGTTCAGGCGCGCGCGCAGGTAGGGCTCGTTGAGGCGGAGCGAGCGCCCCGGCAGGGGCGAGCGGCCCAGCGCGATGGCCGCCAGGCGCTGCAGCGTGGGCAGGTCCGCTCCGTCGAATTCCGCCACCTCGCCCAGCGTGAACTCCGCGCCGGCCACCTCCACGTGGGGCAGCACGCGCACCTCGGTGGTGCGCGGTGCGGCAGGTGCCGCCGCCTGCGCGGCCTCCTGCACGGGCTCCGGCGCCAGCGCCTGCGCAGGCTCCGGCGTCGTCACGGGCGGAGCTTCCGCCCGCACCGGCCGCCCGGCGAGCGACAGCGTCAGCGCCAGCGTCACCGCCAGTGCCAGCGACAGCACCCCCGCCAGGGCGAGTCGCCCCGGCAGGGTCGTCTTCAGCGAGCGCGGCATGAGGAGGGCCTGGGTCAAGGGTTATCGGATGATCTGGTTGGCGGTCTGCAGCATCTGGTCGGAGGTCTGGATGGCCTTGGAATTCACCTCGTAGGCCCGCTGCGCGATGATCATGTTGATCATCTCGTCCACGACGCTCACGTTCGACAGTTCCAGGAACGACTGGATCAGCGTGCCCATGCCGGTGACGCCCGGGTTTTCCACCACGGGATTGCCCGAGGCGGCGCTGGGCGCGTACAGGTTCTTGCCCAGCGGCGTGAGGCCGGCGGAGTTGGCGAAGCGCGCGAGCTGGATCGTGCCGATGGGCGTGGGCAGGGGATCCTCCCCGACCAGCACCGAGACCGTGCCGTCCAGGCCGATCTGCACCTGGCGCGTGTCCTGCGGCACGATGAGTTCCGGCTCCAGCGGGAAGCCGTTCTGCGTCACGATGCGGCCGGTCTGGTCCTTCTGGAAGTTCCCGGCGCGCGAATAGGCGATCGCCCCGTTGGGCTGCAGGATCTGGAAGAAGCCCGTGCCTTCGATGGCCACGTCCAGCTCCTGGCCCGTGTTCTTCATGTCGCCCTGGGTGAACACCTTCTCGGTGGACACGTGCATGACGCCATGACCGTGGTGGATGCCCACGGGCACGGTCGTGTTGGCCGAGGAAGGCGTGCCGGCCGCCTTTTCGATCTGGTAGAGCAGATCCTCGAAGTTGTTGCGGCTCTTCTTGTAGCCGACGGTCGAAACGTTCGCGAGGTTATTGGCGACCGTGTCGATCTGGCGCTGCTGCGCGCCCATGCCGGTGGCCGACACAAACAGTGATCGCATCATAGCCGTCTACTCTCCTGGTCTCGTCAGCCCCCGCTGGGGGGCCGGGGGAGGCTGCATCAAACCTGGGCCAGCGTGATGCTCTGGCGGTTCATCTCGTCGGCGGTCGAGATCGCCTTCTGCATGGTGGTATAGGCGCGGTTGGCCTCGATCATCTTCACCATCTCGCGCACCGCATCCACGTTGGACGACTCCAGCATGCCCTGGGACAGCGTCACGTCCTCGGCGATGCGCGGCGTGTTTTCCGCATCGCCCGGCGCGAACAGGGCCCCGCCCATCTTCTGCAGGCGGTTCGGGAATGGGAACTTGACCAGCTTCAGGCCCCCCACGCGCTGGCCATCGACCAGCACCGAGCCGTCGTTGCCCAGCCGCATGTCGGTGCCCTTCACGGTGATCGGGCCTTCCTTGCCGCCCACCGTGTAGCCGTCCGAGTTGACGATCTGGCCGTTCTGGTTGAGGTGGAAGCTGCCCGCGCGGGTGTAGCGTTCGCCCTGGGGCGTGTCGATCGTGAAGAAGCCGTCCTGGGAGACGATCGCGAAGTCGAACGGGTTTTCCGTGGTCTGCAGGCGGCCGGGCGAAAGGTTCTTGCCCATGTCCGCGATGGACACGTAGGACGCCCCCACCCCGGTGTAGGGGGAGAGGTGCTCGTGGGTGGCGAAGGGCTCCTCGTTGGATTCCTGCGCCACGCCCATGGTGGTGGCGAAAAGCTCCTTGAAGGCGGGCGCGTCTTCCTTGTAGCCGACCGTGCTCACGTTCGCGAGGTTGTTGGCGATCGTGTCCATCTGGCGCTGCAGGGTGTCGCCCCGCGAGACCAGGGTATAAATGCCTTGTGGATTCATGCCATCGCTCCAGGTGGCTGCCAGGGACCCTCGGCCGCGTGTGGCGAGGTCCGCTCGTTCCCCTTGTGCTAAGCAAGCGACATGCCAGCAGGGCCGCCGCGTCCATTCCGCGCGGAGGTCCGTGCAACGGGCGCTGGGCGGGGGCCGCACGGCCCGCGCGACCGCCACGGAGTGTCGCAAAACAGGGAACCTCGCAGCGGGCCGGGCGCCCGCGCGGACGCTTCCAGGGACGGGCGGGCGCCCCCGGCCGGGCCGTGCTTGACGGTGCCGGGCAATCCCTTTACGGTTGATTTCAAAACGAATTTTCGTGCTCCTGAAGCTGGGCCGTCCATGGCGCAGTCCGAACCCGCCAAGTCCTTCGCCGACTCGATCCTGCTGGATGACCTGCAGGGGTTCCTGCGCCAGCAGGAGCAGGACCCGGCCAATCACCTGGCGCCCTACCAGGCGGGGCTGATCTACAGCCGGCTCGGCCAGTTCGAGGACGCGGCACACAGCTACCAGCGCGCCATCGAGCGCTTCCCGGGCTTCGAGCAGGCCTATTACAACCTGGGCGCGGCCTACAGCGCGCTGGGCCGGGTGGAGGAGGCGGAGCAGGCCTACCGCAAGGCCATCGCCCTGGACGGCAACGACTCGGAGGCCTGGGCCAACCTGGGCGCGGTGCAGGAGGCGCAGGGGCGCCTGGACGACGCCCTGCTCAGCTTCGGCAAGGCCGTGGAGCTGGAGCCGGCCGAGCGCGAGGCGTGGCTGCGCATGGGGCGCATCCACCTGGCGCGCGGCGACTTTGCGCAGGCGCGCTCCATCTGCGAGGCCGTGCTGGAGCGCCAGCCCGAGGCCCCGGAAGCCTGGAACGACCTGGGCCTGGTGCACTTCCACGAGGGCCAGCGCGCCGGCGCGGAAGGCTGCTACCGCAAGGCGCTGGAGTTCCGGCCCGACTACGCGCAGGCCTGGTGCAACCTCGCCAACGTGATGGCGGCCGGCGGCGACGACGCCGAGGCCGAGGGCGCCTACCGCCGGGCCCTCGAGTACGAAGGCAAGGACCCGGACCTGTGGTTCAACCTGGGGGAATTCTACTTCCAGCGCGGGCATCCCAGCACGGAGCGCTGCCTGTGGCAGACCGTGGAGCTGAACCGGGGCGACCTGGAGGCGTGGGGGCTGCTGCGGCGCTGGTACGACGGGCACGCCAACCCCAAGCGCATGCACGCCGTGCTGCGCGTGCTGGCCCAGGCGCGGCCGGACGACCCTGCGCTGCTGCGCGATCTGGCGCAGGCCGATGAGCTGGAGCGCCAGTTCGCCGAGGCCCGCGAGAGCTACCTCAAGCTGCTCGCGCTGGACGGCGACGATGCCGGCGCGCACCTGGGGCTGGTGCGCGTGCACCTGAAGCAGGGCCAGCTGCTGGAGGCCTTCCGCCACCTGCAGGCCGTCACCTCCGCTGCGCCCGAGGTGGTGGACCAGTGGATCCACCTGGGCCACCGCCTGCGCCATCGCGGGCGGCGCCAGGAGGCCGAGGTGTGCTTCCTGCGCGCCCTGGAGCACCGTCCGGACGAGCCGGAGCTGGTCCAGTACCTGGGCGAGATCGCCATGGAGCGCGAGGAGTGGGGCGCGGCCATGGAGCGCTTCGAGCGCGCGGGGGAGTTGAACCGCAACGACCGGCACGTCTGGATCCCGCTCATGCGCAAGTTCTTCGCGCAGCAGGACTACGCCCGCGCCGCCCAATGCCTGGAGCACCTGGACGAGCTGTCGCAGTACCTGCCGGGGCTGTGGATCGAGTTCGACGAGGTCTATGCCAAGGCCGGGCGGCGGGAGGAGCTGCTGGCCCGGCTGGAGCGCTGGCTGGAGCTGGGGCTGGTGGGCGGTGCGCACTGGCACGACCTGGCCGCGCTGTACGAGCGCGCCGGGCAGGCCGAGCGCGCGGCGGCCTGCCGCGCCCGCGCCGGGGCTGCCGCTGCCGCGCCGGCGGGCGTAGCCGGCGCGCGCACGTACCTGGAGCCGCGCCGGGATATCGTCGAGCTGCCCACCGAAGCCGATGCGGGGGAACCGGCGGCGGTGGAACCGGCGCCGGCCGCAGGCGCTGCGCAAGGCGCCGCGGGCGCGCGTGCCGATCCAACGGACCCGGAGTACTGGATCGACCAGGGCGAGGCGCACTACCGCAACGGCCAGCTCAGTGCGGCGCTGGATGCCCTCAGCCGCGCGATGTCGCTGGACGTTCCGCGCTTCCGCGCCTGGTTCCGCATCGGCGGGCTGTTCTATCTGATCGGCAAGCTGGACGAGGCCGAGCAGGCCTTCCAGCGCGCCACCGCCCTCAACGCGGAGGAGGCCAAGGGCTGGTACAATCTGGGCGTGTGCCAGGCCGAGCGGGGCCGCCTCGCCGCTGCGCGGCTGAGCTTCCAGCGCGCCCTGGCGCTGAGCTACCGCTTCGGCAAGGCCTGGGACTGGCTGGGGCTGCTGCACTTCAACGCGGGCGAGCACGTGCAGGCGCGGCGCTGCTTCCTGCGCTGCCTGGCGGTGAGCCGCGAGTCGGCCAATGCCTGGCACAACCTGGGGATGCTGTACCGCGCCATCGGCCGCACGGCCGACTCCGAGCACTGCCTGGCGCAGGCCAAGCGGCTGGGGGGCGTGCGCGAAAAGTCCTCCGTCTCCCTGGTGCAGCCGCAGGGGCCACCCGGGGCGCGCAGCCCGCGGCCGCGGGTGGAGCCCTAGCCCGGGCGGGGGCCCCTTGCGCCGGGCCGGTGGTACGCCATCACTATGCAATTTATCGATTACGCCAAGATCTACATTGCCTCCGGCCGGGGCGGCAACGGCTGCTCCTCGTTCCGGCGGGAAAAGTTCGTCCCGCGCGGGGGGCCCAACGGCGGGGACGGCGGCGACGGCGGGGCCATTGTTTTTCGCGGCACGCGCGGCAAGAGCACGCTGCTGGACTTCCGCCTGCGCCAGCACCACCACGCGGGCAATGGCGAGCCCGGGCGCGGCAAGGACATGCACGGCCATCGCGGCGAGGAGCGGCTGATCGAGGTGCCGCTCGGCACCGTCGTGCGCGATGCGGAGAGCGGCGAGCTGCTGCTGGAGGTGCTGGACGAGACGCCCCAGCTCTGCCTGCCCGGCGGGCGGGGCGGGCGCGGCAACGCGCGCTTCAAGACCTCCACCCACCGCGCCCCGCAGGAGTGCGAGCCGGGCACGCCGGGCGAGGAGCGCTGGGTCGTGCTGGAGCTCAAGCTCATCGCGGACGTGGGCCTGGTGGGCTTCCCCAACGCCGGCAAGTCCACCCTCATCAGCGCGATTTCCAAGGCGCGCCCCAAGATCGCGGACTACCCCTTCACCACGCTGGTGCCCAACCTGGGCGTGGTGCAGGGGGAGGGCTACCAGACCTTCGTGGTGGCGGATATCCCGGGCATCATCGCGGGCGCCCACGCCGGCGCGGGCCTGGGGCTGCGCTTCCTGCGCCACATCGAGCGCACGGCGCTGCTGCTGCTGCTGCTGGACTGCGCCCAGCCGCCCGAGGCGGTGCTGCGCGAGCACGCGGTGCTGCTGCAGGAGATGGGGCAGTATTCGCCCGGGCTGCTGGCCAAGCCGCGCGCCGTGGCGCTCACCAAGACGGACACGAACCCGGGCGAGGCGCACCTGGCGGCGCTGCGCACGGGGCTGGAAGCGCGCGGCGAGCGCGTCTTCGCCATCTCCGCGGTGAGCGGCGCGGGCCTGCCCGAGCTGCTGCGCTTCCTGGCGCGCGAAGTGGCGGCCCAGCGCGCCGCGCAGCCAGACCCTAGCGCTTCGACTCGTAGCGCTCCCGCCATGCCTCGTAGCTGAGGCCCTGTCGGCGGGCCATGTAGCGCCGGTAGCGCCCCAGGAAGACGAGGGTGAACGGGTAGGAGATCAGGCTGCCCGGGATGGCCCAGGCCAGGCTGCCGAAGAACATCGGCCAGCCGTATTCGACCAGCAGCACCTCGGTCGCGTAGACCAGCCATTGCAGCCAGCCCATCGGCTGGCCCGCGGCCAGCGCCTGCACCTCCGCGCTGAAGGCCGCGAACGAGACCGGCACCGCCGCGCGCCCCAGCAGCTCCAGCAGCAGGTCCCCCGTGCGCAGGAACAGGTAATAGAACGGGACGGTCGTGATGGGATTGGTGATCCACACCATGGCCACGCCGATCTTGAGGTTGAAGCGGAAGCGGAAGACGATGCGGCAGAGCGCCCAGATGGCCGTCACGATGTACATCTGCACGCCCACCGTGGGCGTGAGCCCCACGAACATGCCGATGGCCGCGCCCCAGGCCACTTTGGGCAGGGCATCGTGCGTCCGCAGGAAGGGGGCGATCAGGTGCTCGTAGACCGTCCGGGAGAGCCGCTCGATCCAGCCAGTGACCTCCGGCGGCGCGCCGTGCGTCATGAGTGCAAGCGAGCCAGGTAGGAGTCGATCACCGCGGGGGCCTGCTGCACCGCCAGGGGCAGCTTGCTGACGTCCTTGGCGCCGGCGGTGGCCATGTGGGGCGGCCCGCCGCCGCGGCCATCGGCCAGCGCCGCGACCTGGTTGACGATCTCGCCGGCCTTCACGTTGCCGCGCACCAGATCGTCCGACACCACGCAGAGCAGCGTGGCCTTGCCGTTGATGACCGCGCCGATCACGGCCACGCCATGCTCCAGCTTGCGGCGCAGCTCATCGGCCATCGCGCGCAGCTCGTCCATGGAGCCGGCCTCCACCTCGGCGGCCAGCACGCGCACGCCGCGCACCTCGCGCGCCTGATCGAGCAGGGCCGAGGCGCCCTCGGTCATGTGCCCTCTGCGCAGGGTCTTGAGCTCGCGCTCCAGCTTGCGGCGCTCCTCGAGCAGCAGCTCCAGGCGCGCCACCAGCTCGTCCTCGCCCACGCCCAGCCGGGCGCGGAACTGCTCCACCAGGTGCTGCGTCTGGCGCACGTGCGTCTCGGCCGCCGGTCCGGTCAGCGCGACGATGCGCCGCACGCCCGTGGCGATGCCGCTCTCCGAGATAATCGTGAGCAGGCCGATATCGCCCGTGGCGCGCACGTGGCAGCCGCCGCAGAGCTCCTTGGAGAACCCGGGCACCTGCACCACGCGCACCGTGTCGCCGTATTTCTCCCCGAACAGCGCGATCACGCCGGAGGCGAGGGCCTCGTCGAAGCCGCTCTGGAAGATGGAGAGGGGCGTATTGGTGCGGATCGCCTGGTTGACGCGCCGTTCGATCGCCTCGAGCTGCGCGGGGCTGGGCTTCTCGAAGTGCGTGAAGTCGAAGCGCAGGGAGTCCGGCTGCACCACGGAGCCGGCCTGGGCCACGTGGCTGCCCAGCACCTCGCGCAGGGCCGCGTGCAGCAGGTGCGTGGCGGTGTGGTTGAGCGTGGTGCGCGCGCGCCGCTCGGCGTCCACCTCGGCGGTCAGCGGCCATTCGTTGGGCAGCGCATCGCCCTCGCAGATGTGCACGATGCGGTCGCCGTCGCGCTGGGTATCCACGACGCGCCAGCCGCCCGCCTCGCCGCGCAGCGTGCCCTGGTCGCCCACCTGGCCGCCGCCCTCGGCATAGAACGGGGTGCGGTCCAGCACGATCCACAGCTTGCCGTCCCCCACGTGGCGGTAGCGGCGCACCTGGGCCTCCAGGCTCAGGCTGTCGTAGCCGAGGAACTCGGAGTGCGGGCCCTCGCTGACGATCTCCCACGCCCCGTCATCGGCCAGGGCGCCCGCGCCGGCCTTGGCCTTGGCGCGCTGCTCTTCCATCAGGCGCTCGAAGCCGGCCAGGTCCACCTGGAAGCCGCGCTCTTCGGCCATCAGGCGCGTCAGGTCCACCGGGAAGCCGTAGGTATCGTAGAGGCGGAACACGTCCTCGCCGGGGATGGTGCGGCCGCCGTCCTGCTGCTGCACGACGCGCTCGAAGATCTCCAGGCCGCGGTCCAGCGTGAGCAGGAAGCTCTCCTCCTCGGCCTTGATGACGCGCATGGCGTGCTCCTGCCGCGCGCGCAGCTCCGGGAAGGCGTCGCCCATCGTCTCGGCCAGGGCCGGCACGAGGCGGTGGATGAACGGCTCGCTCATGCCCAGCAATTTGCCGAAGCGCGCGGCCCGGCGCAACATGCGCCGCAACACATAGCCGCGCCCTTCGTTCGACGGCAGCGCGCCATCGGCGATGGCGAAGGTGAGGGAGCGCAGGTGATCGGCGATGACGCGGAAGGCCACGCCGGTCTCGCCCGGGCCGTCCTTGGCGCCCGTCTCGCGCGCGATGGCGGCCAGCAGCGGCGTGAAGAGGTCCGTGTCGTAGTTGGAGGCGCGCCCCTGCAGCACCCGCGCGATGCGCTCCAGGCCCATGCCCGTGTCCACGTGCCGGGCGGGCAGGGGCTCCAGCTTGCCGTCCGGGTGGCGGTTGAACTGGATGAAGACCAGGTTCCACAGCTCGATGAAGCGCCAGCACCCTTCCACGTTGACG
>JBGOUY010000022.1:0-24653 GCA_041477795.1 bacterium | reverse complement strand
CGATGGATGCAAGGAGCCTGGATCGGGCCACGCTCTCGCTGGCGCGTTTCCCTTCCATGGCGGTCGGGTTTCGAGTTTGCCGCTTCATGTCTGGTTATCCGTTGGTAACGTGGTTGCAGTCTCAGTTCGGTTCATCGAAGCAAGATGGCTCGGACAGCCGGCAGGGATCCGTCGAGACGGGATCAATGCGGAGCCGATCAGACCAAGCCCGGCCCCGGATGGGGCTCCGCCAGCCTGGTTTCGGGAGCGCTACCGCCCCGCCCCCGAATTTGTCAGGTTGCCGGAACGCGGGCAGAAAAAGGGGCACCAGGCGTCCGCGCACATCGATTACTCCCTCGACAATGGGAGGCGCTTTGGGGAGCGGTGTGAGGGTAACTGCACTCACGACTTCATACACGTCCGCAACAGGCAGGCCATACCGGTGGCTACTTAGACTGAACACCAAGACGTGCACTGCCATTCCCCTGCCCAGGGTTCGTTGCTGGCCTTGCGCCCAGAATTAGCCAAAAACTTGGCGGCGCTTTAGTTGTCCTAATGGGATTCCTTAACTTACATCTTAACGACTGACTTTCGCAATAGGTGCCCTGTCTGCGTCGAAATTAACCATAATTAACGGCCGTGTCCGAATCTCGCGAGCGATTGTCACGGGAGCGCGGGGCACGTGCGTTCTTCGCGTGCAAACCGACGGAAATATGGCCGGTTCCACCTCAAGTTTCACCGTTGGTCGCCCCAGCCGCTTGCCGTTCGCCTTGGCCCTAGCCAATCCGGCGTTGATGCGTTCCCGGATGATGGACCGCTCGAACTCGGCGAAGACCCCGCACATCTGGAACATCGCCTTCCTGGCGGGCGTGGTCGTGTCAATGCCCTGCTGATGCAGGTAGAGGTCGATGCCCAGCGCGTCGTGCCGTGCAGGCAGCGCTCGGGGCGCGCACAGGAGGGGAGCCGGCCGTGGTCGCGATTCAGGAGCTGCAACTGGCGGGGCCACAACAGCCCGCCTGGGAGGACGCTGCTGCCGGCTGATGGCTGCGTCACCCGGTGGGCGAGGCCTCTTTGGGTGGCGTCAGGGTTTCGATATCGACCACGCCGTTGCCGATGACCTTCTTCCCGGAGCCGCTGCCATGGCGAATGCGCTCCGCCGGCTGAGGATTCCGGACTGGGTCGGCGCGGGGGTGGACCTGGTGGCCGCCGCGCAGATGCTCTCGCCGCCGCCGTTCCGCTTCGGCAGGGTGCCGTTGCTCATCGGCGGGCCTGAAAACCTGCCCGAGCGGGAGCCTCTATGTGCACAGCCTGGGTCACGCAACGCCGGCGCCGGGAAGGGCTCAGAGGGTTCCTTTGGCGGCCTCGGCCAGGATCCGGTTGTCTGGCATCAGCTCGACTGCCGCCCTGCGCAGCCGCGTGTTCTCCTTCTCCAACTCCCTCAGCCGTTGCGTCTGCTTGACCTTCAATCCCCCGTACTCCCGCCTCCAGCGGTAGCAGGTCTGCTCGGTCACACCAATCTGCCTGCAGGCCAGGGCCGACGTGCTGCTCTTGGCCGGCAACACCTCCACTTCGCGCAATTTACCGATGATCTGCTCGCCCGTATACCGGACTCGTGCCATACCGTTTCGTCCTTGATCGGTCCACGCCGAACTCTAACTCTCAAACGGGATCGATCCAAGGGGGCGGGTCAGCAGGGGCACGTACGTTCTTTGCACTTGGATTCCGCCCGAGCAGATCGCGGGGTCTGCCAGAGTCGAAAACCCGGTGCATCGAATTATCCGTGGCGAAGAATCGGAATCGTTTGAACCAGCCGTTCGACTTCCTGACACAACGGCACCTCGACCCCTCGGGAACTCGCGATACGCAGGGCGATGGACATGTCCTTCTTTGACCACGGCATGTCGGAAACGCGGTCCCAGTTCCGCAGGCTCCAGTTGTCCGCACTGCTGATTTCGAGGAACTTTCGCAACGCATTCCAATCGATGTCCCATGCCTCGGAAATCCGAGACGCCTCATAGGTCGCTACCAGCGCGGACCATGCGATGAGGTTGTTGACGGTCTTGGCCACCTGGGCCTTGCCCAGTTGTGCGCCCAGGTAGAACACGTCCGAGCAAAACGTGCGCAGCACGGGAAGCGAATTCAGATAGCTTTCCTCTTCGCCGGCCACCAGGGCCAGAAGCGTGCCGGTCTCCGCGCCCATCTCGCCACGACACACCGGCGTGTCCAGCACCTTGACGCCACGGGCGGCTGCTTCTGCGCCGAGCTTTGCAATAAGCGTGGGATCGACGGTACTGACCACCAGCACTACGGCTCCGGGACGTCCGGCGGAGTTGATCCCTCCGGGGCCACGAAACAGTGTCTCAACCTCCTTCTCTTGGCCGACGACGACGACGATCAGCTCCGCCTGAGCAAGCGCCGCGTTGAGGTTCTCCACGGGATCGCCACCGGCGGCCTTGAGTGCGGCCACCCGTTCTGTCATAGGGTCGTATCCCTGAATCCGAATGCCTTTGGCAATGGCGTGCGTGGCCATCGGCAGCCCCATCCGGCCGAGGCCGAGGAACAGAACCATCTCGTTCACCTATTCTATTCGATTGGGGAGCCCCTCTTCCAAATAGCCGCGAGCGATGAGGGACTTATGACAGGTATGCTTTGACGATCGATGGATTGTGAAACATCTCTGACGCAATGCCCTCTCCCACCATGCGCCCGCTTTCGATAATATATGCCCGGTTAGCCACGCGCAGGGCGCCGCGCGCATTCTGTTCGACAAGGAGCACGGTAGTGCCCTCGGCATTGAGCTGCGCGATGATTTCAAACACCTGCCGCACAATGAGCGGCGCCAGCCCCATGCTGGGCTCGTCCATCAGCATCAGTTTGGGGCGCGCCATCAATGCCCGCGCAAGCGCTAACATCTGCTGCTCACCGCCGCTGAGGCTCTGGGAGAGCTGATTGCGGCGATCTCGCAGAATTGGGAAGCGCTCGTACATCACGCCAATATCGTGCCGCCAGTTGCCGTCGCGGCGGTTATAGGCGCCCATTTCGAGATTTTCCTCGACGGTCAATGGGCCAATTACGCGCCGCCCCTCCGGCACCAGCGTCAGCCCGGCGCGCACGATCCGGTGGGAAGACCATCCGGCCATATTGGTCCCCATAAACCGCACTTTGCCCTGTGAGGGGATCAGGCCAAGAATTGCCAGAAGGGTGCTGGTCTTTCCGGCGCCGTTGGAGCCGATCACCGCAACCACTTCGCCCTCGTCAACGCGTAGCGAGACGCCTTGCACGGCCTGGATCACTCCGTACGAGACGTTCAGGTCCTCCACCTCAAGTACCGTCATCCTCTTTCCCCAGATAAGCCTCGATAACTTCGGGGTTGTTGCGGACCGTGTGTGGATCGCCTTCGGCAATGACCAGGCCGAAGTTCAGCACGACGATTCGGTCGGACACATCCATGATGAAGTTGGCCTTGTGCTCGATGACGATCATCGCCAAGTTCGACTCCTTGAGCTGCCGGATCAGCCCCGTCATGTCCGTCGTCTCCCGCGGCGTCATGCCCGCAGTAGGCTCGTCCAGCAACAGCAACGTCGGTGCGCTGACCAGGGCGCGGGCGATTTCCACGCGGCGTTGATCGCCATAGGAAAGTTCACTAGCCAAACGTGCTGCGTGCTGATACACCCCCACGAACTCCAGTGCGCGCGCCGCAGCTTGGCGCGCTTTCTGTTCTTCCCGGCGTTCCGCCGGCGTGTGCAGGAACGTAGCGAGAACGGGTGTGCCGATCTTTGCGTGGTAGCCAGTCATGACATTTTCGGCCACAGTCATGCCTTGAAACAGGCGGATGTTCTGGAACGTCCTGGTGACTCCTGCTGCGCTGGAAATGCGGTGCGCCGGCCAGTTCGTGACATCGGTTCCGTTGACTTCGATGGCACCTTGCTCCGGCTTGAGCAGACCGCTGATGACGTTGAGCAGCGTGGTCTTACCTGCCCCGTTGGGCCCGATCAGCCCCAGCACCCGCCCCTGCTCCAGTGAGACCGACACGTCGGTCAGCACTTGCAGCCCGCCGAAATACTTGCTTACTTGCCGGAGCTGCACGACCAAGCCGTTTTTCAGCGGCCCCCTGCGTTCGTTGTTCGCCAGATCAGTCATAGATTCGATTACGTGAGACGCGTTCCAATGCGCCGCGTGTCTGCCCTGCGCCTGGCGCGTTGTTCATCTCGATCCCGCATGCCGCTCTAATATTGCGCCTTTGCGCGGTGCGCGTGCCGGTTGCCCGCAAAGAAGGAGCGTTCGCGGCCAATCCGCCGGCGGCCCTGTCCGTCCGCGGCGAGGGAGCAATGGCGCGCGGCCAAAGCGGTCTCAGCCCCTGCGCACGACCCAGGTTTTCGCCTTCTGGAATGCACCTTTCATCACGACGGACGGTTGCACCAGCCCATTCGGCAAATAGATCACGATCACGATCAGGGTGATGCCGATCACGATATCGCGGTATTCGTCGAACTGGTACAGCCAATCCGGCATCGTCGTCACAATCAGGGCCCCCAGCACCGGCCCCAGAGGATGCGTGATTCCCCCCAGCAAGGCGTATACAAGCACGAACGCCAACTGCGAGAAGCCAAATTCCGAGGGCACTATCACACGGTTCAGGTGCGCCCACAGGCCCCCGGCCAGCGCGCCAAGCAGCGTACTGATCAGGAAGGCCACGAATTTGTACCACTCCACGTTGATACCCATGCAGCGGGCGACGGACTCATCGCTACGGATGGCGTCCCAGGCCCGGCCGGTCTTGGTCTTTTGAACGATCCAGGAGAGCGACAGCACGATCACCAGCAGCAAGCCGATCTGCCAGATGCCCACCGTGACCGGGATGCCGACCAGCCCCAGCGGCCCGTTGGTCACGTTGTCCATGTTCAGCGCCAGTGCCTGGACAATCGCGCTGAACCCCAGCGTGGCAATGGCCAGATAATGACCCCGCAGTCGCAAGATCGGGTAAACGAGAATGATTCCCACCACAAGGGAAAGTAGGATCCCGATGATGACGTTCAGCGCGGTGGGAAGCCCCACGCGTACCGATAGGAAGCCCGCAGTGTAGGCGCCCAGCGCCATGAACCCGGTGAGGGACAGATTGAAGATGCCCGCGCGCAGCGAGTAGTACATGCTCAACGCGGCCAACGCATTGATCATGGAGGTGGCGATGGTGTGGTTGTAGATTGCGAACCAGCCTGTAATGGACAGCATGCTCACGAGTGGGGGTCCTCCTCCTTGCCAAACAGCCCATAGGGCCGCACAAGTAGAAAGAAGAACAGCAAGCTGAAGGTAATCACATCCCGGAACGCACCGTAACCGATCACGGTGCTGGTCACCTCGATCAGCCCCAGGAACATGCTGGCGACGATGGTGCCGACAACGCTCCCAAAGCCGCCGATCACGATGGCCGCAAAGGCTTTGAGAATGTAGGGCTCGCCCATCATGAAGTGCACGGTGCTGAACATCACCCCGATCAGCACGCCAGCCAGCCCGCCCAGCGAGCCGGAGATGAAGAACGTCCAACGCGCCACCGACACGGTGGGAACGCCCAGCATCTTGGCCGTGCGCTCGCTGAATGAAATGGTTCGGATCGCCTTGCCCAGGCGCGTTCGCTGCAACAGCACGTAGGTGCCGGCCATGACGATCAATGTAGTAACCAGCACCGCACCTTGGGTGAAGCTGAAGCGCACTTTGCCGAGCAGAATCCACTGCGTTTCGGGCAGGGTGCCGAACGGAAAACGGACCACCTGTGCCTCGGACGTGAGCTGGGCTAGCGAGACCAGCACCATCGAGGCGCCAATACTGGCCACCAGCGTCAGCAGGCCGCTCCCGCCGCGCAGCCTGAGCGGGAGGAAGACCAGCGTTTCGATTAGAACGTTGATCACGCCCCCGGCGACCATCGCGCTGATCAAGGCAAGCGGAAAGGGCAGATTGAACCGCATCACCATGTACAACCCGGTGAACGCGCCCCACGTAAACGTCGCTCCTTGGGCGATGTTGAGAATGCCCAATGCGCCTAGCACCAAGTTAAATCCCAACGCGAACAGGGCGTAGACCGACCCGGTAATGATGCCATTTACCAGTTGCTGCAGGAGCATTGGCCTGATCCCCGTATGTTTGCTGGTTAGGCGTCACATTGGCGCAGCTTTGACTGGGCCAGAACTCAAGTGCGCTAAGGCGAGCCGCCCGTCGCATCCGTCCTTGGCGGCACATAGCATGGGTCACGACCGATGGGCCAAATACACCCACCAAGCGGCTCTGAGGTGAATCGCCCACCCACCCGGTGGGCGTCCACCGGGCACGCCCCGCGGCCGGCATAAGGCAGGGCCGACCACGTAAAGAGCTAGCCGGTCCTCAGAATCGTTTCACCTTCCCGTCCTTCTCCATGGTGAAGAAAAACGGAGTCAGAGCCACCAGGCGGTTGTCGAAGTGCGTGACGCCGGTGCTGCCGAAGACGGTCTGCATCTCGCCGATCGACTCCATCGCCTTGTGGATGGCTTCGCGGTCGCCGCTGTTGGCATGCTTGATGATCTGCGCCATCAACCAAATGGCATTGTAGCCGTTGGTGCTGAACGTGTCCGGCTGGCGATTATAGCGCTTGACGTAGGCCTCCACGTACTTCTGGTTCTGAGTCACCGGAGAATCGGCGAACCAATGCGAGGGGTAATAAGCGCCCTCCGAATTGGGGCCAGCCACGCGGCGCACCTCCACAGAGTCGAAGTTCTGTTCGCCCAAGAAAATCGTGCCGGTCATGCCCGCCTGCCGGGCCTGAATCATGGCCGGGCCGACCTGGCCACCGATCAGAAGAATCATCAGCACGTCGGGCTTCTTGCTGGCGATGGCGGTGAGCTGCGCCGAGAAATCATTGTCGTTTCCCGAAGTCACCGTCTCTTCGGAGACCACCTTCACGCCATTCTTCGGGAAGGCATCGACGGCTACGTCCCTCAGGTTCGTGAAGACAGGGTTCTCCCTGAGATACAGGATTGCGGCCGTCTTGACGTTTCGCGCCGGGACGAGCTTCTTGATGAGCTGCACGACGTAGTCGTCGGTAGGCCGCACCGCGTTGTAAACGTAGTCCCCGATCTTGTTCAGCCCGGGAACGACGCAGTCCGCGTTCAGCGTGGGCACTTTGAGCTCCTGCGCGACAGGCAGGGCCGCTTGGCAGATGTTGCTCGCCGTGTAACCGACGATGGCCGATACGTTGTCCCGTAGAATCAACTGCCGGGTGACGCTGATGGCCTGCGGCTGGTTGGAGCGGTCATCAGCCCACACCGGCGTAAGCTTCATGCCATCCAGGTAGCCGGTATTGTTGATTTCCTCGAACGCCAATTCCATCGCATCCCGCATTTTTGTACCGGCAAACGCCGCATAACCCGACAGTGACAGTGGCACGCCAATCTTGACCTCGGTGGCGGCCTGCGCATTCCATTCCGACACAAGTATCGTGCCGCCAAACGTCAGAACAAGACCAATCGAGAACGCCATTACGGCACGAGCAAATTTCGTTTTCATGATTTAGCCTGTTTGCAGAAGTTCGTGATACGGAATCCCTTTTGGATACGCCGCAGTCCCGGTGGAGGAAACGCGGAAATTAAGCAGGGCGCCTTCTGTTTTCGCCAGTATGATTGTGAAGTGTGATTTCTCGTATACCGATCGAATCAAGCACCCATCGATCAAGTGACCGCAGTGGGTCTTGCCCGCTTGCTGCACCGTTATGTGCACATGAACGTAAGGCTCTCCCTTTATGTTGGTTATGCCCGACTTGGGAGAATCGTAGGTCTCCAGGGTCTGGCCGATAATGCCGTGGCCGCTGGCTTCATGCGTGCCCGCCAGTTCGATGACGCCCGGTGTGGCATCAACGGAGTCCTGTTTCATTGGAAGGCTCAAGCGGACTTTGGATAGTCCGCCTGTGATATCGAGTACCACGCCGGTCTTAATGTGTTCCTTTCGAATGATCTCGAGAATGGACTGATAAAGGTCAGCCCCAGGTGTGATTTGAGCATAGATGATATCGCTGATCTTTGCCCGCACAATTTTTTCAATCATGTGAAAATTTCCTATGACAAGAATTTCGTTTACTAAGTCGACCGTTTCATGGGTCGAACGTTGCCTCCGCGCATCACGCCGTCAAGGGTTTCCCTATACTTCTGCATGATTCCATGCAGTGCGTTGTAGAAGATTCCCGTGTCCGACGAGTAGGCGAAAAAGCGCACGCCGCGCTCGTACCAGGGGCCCACCTCTTCCGGTCCATAGACCCCGATTCCCACCTGACGCTTCTTCTGACGTGCCCCCCTGACGGCGCTGAGAATGCGCTCGGTGGCCTGCAGCGCCTCCTCGCTGTCGAGCTGGCCTGGCTTTCCGATGGACGCAGCGAGGTCCGAACGCCCCGGCACGAAGACGTCGGGCCCCGGGTCGCTCTCCACGATCGCTTCGATGTTGTCGACGGCCGTCATGCTCTCCAGAAGGCCGATCAAAAGGATCTCCTCGTTGGCGCGCAGAGTGTGCTGCTGGTACTCAGCGCGCCGTGCGCCAAATCCCGAGGCTCGCGACAGCGTGCAGGAGCCGCGCGTGCCCAGCGGGGGGTACCTGACAGCCGAGCCGGCCTGGCGGGCCTCCTCGGCTGTCTGGAGGAAGGGCACCATGATCCCCTGGGCTCCAATCTCGAGCGCGTGCAGGATGTCCTTCTCGTTGTTTTCGTGCACGCGCACCAGCGGGGCCAGGGCGTGCAGCTCGGCCGCGCGCACCATGTTCTCAACCGTCTGCCAGTCCTTGGGGCTGTGTTCCAGGTCGATGATCACAAAATCCAGGCCTGCCAGCCCCATGATCTCCATCAGGGCAGGATCTGGAAGAAACCCGAAGGTGCCAAACACCGGCTCTCCGGCCAGGATCCGTTTACGGAGCGATATCTTCTCATCATGTTTCGCGCGCATATCAGGTCAGCCTCCACATTCTGAAAAAGGGCGCTTGCCAAGCGCCAGTCGTTCGTTTCGTGGCAGATGCCGCCGGCTCCTGTAAACTATGGACTGTCTACAGTTAAACGGTTATCCTTGTCAAGAACTTCGGTCTGCGTCTATCGGCGCATGGGGGCAGGCGGGACTTCCTGGCCGGCCGATGCCGGTTTGCAGACACAAGCTTACGGGCAGGAGCGCGCGGACAAGGGCTTCCTGGCTCAGGCCAGCGGCCTCAGCGCACACCCGCCGAAACCCAATCCCGGCGGGCGCCGCCATCGTTCCAAGTCGAAGATCTGCCTTGGCGATACTGATTTTCTGTTGGCTGTAGACTATTGACAATCGATTATCGAAAGTGGGATGGTATCTCACTTTCAGAGTTGGAGAGTCATGCCATTCGAATATGAAGCGCCGTTGGTCAACCTGACGCTCGCCGATCAAGCCTTCCGCAAGATTGAGGCTGCGATCATGCGGGGTGAGCTGCCACCCGGCGCTAAGATTAGCGAGTCCGCGCTCGCGAAGAAGCTGCGCATCAGCCGAGGCCCATTGCGAGAAGCCATTCATCGCCTGGAAGGGCGCAAGCTGGTCACCCGCGTGCCCCACGTGGGACCCCGCGTCGTCTCGCTGTCGCGCGAGGACCTGTTGGGCATCTTCGAGGTCCGCGAGGCGCTCGAGGGGATGGCAGCCCGTCTGGCTGCCCGCACCATGACCGAGGAGCAGGTCGACCAGTTGGAAGCGCTAGTGCACCGCCACGAGCTTGACTGGCGACTGCGTACCGACGGGGTTTTCTACCATGAGGCGGGAAACTATGACTTCCACTACCAGTTGGTGCATGGCTGCGGAAACCCGAAGCTGATCGAGCTGCTCTGCAATGATCTGTACTACGTGCTGCGGGTGTATCGCCATCGCTCCAGCACAGCACAGGGCCGCGTCAAGCAAGCCTTTGCCGAACACTTGGCAATCTGCCAGGTCATCCGCGCCCGGGACGGCGACCTCGCCGAGCGGCTGATGCGGCAGCACGTGGCCAAGTCTCGCTTCAACCTTGTGGAGCAGCGTCAGGACGATTACGCACCGGAACGCCAGGTGCAGAACGTGCTTTAGCCCAGCGCCGCGTGGCGGGTGCCACTCGCATGGCGGCAGCCCTCGCATTGCAACCCCCTGGTCGATTGATGCGCGGCAGGAATCACGAGACGACAAATGGCGAATGAGCTGAACCGGCGGCTGAAGCAACGGCTTCAGCAGCGCGACGCGTTGTTGGTACCGGGCGCAGCCGATGCCCTGGCTGCCCGGATCATCGAGGACCTCGGTTTCGAGGCTGTTTACGTAACCGGGGCCGGTGTCACGAACAGCTTTCTGGGCGTGCCGGATCTGGGTTTGATCACGCTGTCCGAGTTGGCGAACCAAGTTGGGGCCATGCGCGACAGTGTGTCGCTGCCGCTGATCGTGGACGTGGACACCGGCTTCGGCAACCCGGTCAATGTCACGCGCACGGTGCGGGTCATCGAGCGCAGCGGAGCAAACGCGATACAGATTGAGGACCAGACCTTTCCCAAGAAGTGCGGCCATTTCGATGGCAAGGCGGTCATCGGCCGCGACGAGATGGCGCAGAAGATCAAGGCTGCTCTGGACAGCCGCAAGGACGAGGATTTCATCATCATCGCCCGCACCGATGCCCGCGCAGAACACGGCCTGGAGGAAGCGCTCGAGCGCGCTGCCCTGTACACCGAGATCGGCGCGGATGCCACGTTCGTGGAGGCCCCGCAGAGCCTGGTGGAGTTGGCTGCTATTCCCAGACGCCTTGCGGCGCCGCAAATCGCGAACATGGTCGTGGGGGGCAGGACTCCCCTGGTGCCACAGAAGCAGTTGCGCGAAATGGGGTTCGCCCTGGTGGCCTATGCCAACGCAGCGCTACAGGCCGGAATCCACGGGATGCAGACGGTACTCAACCACTTGCGCGAGCACGGCTCGACCATCGCCATCGAACAGGCGCTTACACCGTTCCGGGAGCGACAGCGGCTAGTGGGAAAACCGCTCTACGACGAACTGGAGCGCAGATACACGGGCAAGGGATGATGTGAGATGTAGGCAGCAGATTTTCTCCTAAGCTGCAGTCAAGTGCTGCTGCCCAACATCGGGCTTATGGTGGTGGACATCTCGGTCTCCTTCAGCAGAATTACGGCCCGGATGGCAGCGCTGAGGCGCATGAGCGCGTGGAAATAAACGGGCCAACCGTGGTTGTGCGCGCGACAGACGCCCATGTGCCTATCGAACTTGGGCGCGCCAATACGCTGCCGCAGGAGCCTCTGGATATCTAGGTGGCCGCTAATGGCGGCGTGACCAGATTTATTCCCCACGTGCCCAACGCCGAGCCGTTACGAGAACTTTTTCCCGGAGACGGCAGGTACGATGCAGGCTAGGAATTTCGGCTGCAGCTTTCGTGATCTGCACGCCGCTCCACCGGTTCAAGTTGCCGCAGTAATTCGAGGATCTGGGCGTGCCCACCTGCAAGCTGTTCAGGAACTTCCGGGGCGACGAGAGGAAATCCTTCAAACTGGCTGGCATCGATTCCGGCTTCCTGGTCGAGTTGCTGGATGCGCTGGCCACTTCGGGCGGGATGCTGGGCCCGCACCCGGAGAATTTCAATGCCGTGTGGCGACACAGGAAGGGCGTGAAGAAGCTGGACTTGCCAGTGCTACGCGCCTGGGGCCAGTCGCGCCAGGCCTGCGTCGAAGCGTATGCCCCGCAGCGGTCAGCCCCGCTCGTTCGGATCATTGGCGCGCCCATTTCACGGCGGGTGGCCTGAAACACCACACGGAGGAACGGACTGCATGCGATCCCCACAGACGATGTTCGACAAGGTCTGGCGCGACCACGTAGTAGCGGACCTGGGCGGCGGGTCTTTCCTGCTGCATGTGGACCGCCACATGCTGCACGAGCTCAGTCCGCCGGTAGCCTTTTCCAACATGCGTCGGCTGGGCCGCAAGGTGCGCACCCCGCGCCTGAACATCGGCGTGCAGGATCATGTCGTCTCCACGCGCCCCGGGCGTAGCGGAGGGATGGAGGCCCAGCACAACAGGCTCATCGACGCCCACCGCCAGAACTGCCGCGACTTCGGCCTCGAGTTAATCGACTTGGACGATCCGCGCCAGGGTATCGTGCACATCATCACTCCTGAGCTGGGCATCGCCACACCGGGCATGACCGTCGTCTGCGGCGACAGCCACACCTGCACCATTGGCGGGCTGGGCGCCCTGGCCTGGGGCATCGGCACCAGCGAGATCGAGCACGTGTTGTGCTCTCAGACCATCGTGCAGGGCAAGCCGAAGCGCATGCGTGTGCGCTTCGATGGCCAGTTGGGCGCGCATATCACGGCCAAGGACATGATGCTGTACCTGATGGGCCAGCACACGGCCAACGGGGGTACAGGCTACGCCGTGGAGTATGCCGGCTCGACTGTGCGCGGCCACTCAATGGAGGCGCGCCTTACCTTGTGCAACCTGTCCGTGGAGTTCGGCGGCCGCATTGGGTTCGTGGCCCCGGACGACGTGACATACGAGTACCTGCAGGGCCGACCCTTCACGCCCCAAGGTGGTCAGTGGGATCAGGCACTGGCCTACTGGAAGACGTTGCCTGGCGATGAAGGTGCCCTGTTCGAGAAGGAGGTGACGATCGATGCCGCAGCGATCACCCCGCAGATCACCTGGGGGACCAGCCCGGAGCACGTGATCGGGATCGACGAGTGCATCCCCAATCCATCCCGCGTGGACGACCCGATACGCCGCGAGGCCTTCGTCCGAGCCCTCAAGTACATGGGCTTCGAGCCTGGCACGCCCATGGCGGGGTTGAAGATCGACGCGGTGTTCATCGGCTCGTGCACCAACAGCCGCTTGTCCGACATTCGCGCCGCGGCCGCCGTGGTCAAGGGCCGCAAGGTGGCGCCCGGCGTGCGCGCCATGGTGGTACCCGGCTCCCAGCAGGTTCGCAATGCCGCCCACGCCGAGGGGCTGGATCGAATCTTCTTGGATGCTGGCTTCGAGTGGCACGAGCCAGGCTGTTCCATGTGTGCCAGCGCCAACGGCGAGCGCGTTGCGCCGGGCGCACACTGCGTCTCAACCTCCAACCGCAACTTCGAGGGTCGGCAGGGGCCGGGCAGCCGCACGCACCTGGCCAGTCCCGTCACCGCTGCCGCGGCGGCCGTTACCGGCCAAATCATCGACGCGCGCCAACTATTGGGCTGAATCCATGGAAAAGTTCAACACCTTGACCGGCATCGCCGTGCCGCTGCTGCGCCCCAACATCGACACCGACACAATCATCCCCGCCCAGTTCCTGGTGAGCTTGGACAAGTCGGGTTTCGGAAAGAACCTGTTCGCGGGCTGGCGAATCCTGCCGGACGGCAGTCCCAATCCCGAGTTGCCGCTGAACGATACGGCCTACCACGGCGGCGTCATCCTCATTGCCGGCGTCAACTTCGGCTGTGGCAGTTCCCGCGAGGCCGCCGTCTGGGCCCTCAACGAGTATGGGTTCCGATGCGTGATCGCTGCCAGCTTCGGCGAGATCTTCTACAACAACTGCTTCAAGAACGGGATGCTCCCCATCATCCTGCCCAAGGAGCAGACGGAGCGGCTGGCGGCCCAGGTCAGCGGCAGCAATGCCGGCGCCACCATGACGATCGATTTGATGCAACAGTGCATCATCGCCCCGGACAGGGCGCGGATCGACTTTACGATCGACCCCGCCCGGCGCGACGTTTTGCTGGAAGGGCTCGACGAGATTGGGCTGACACTGAAGAAGGAACCCCAGATTGCCGCCTTCCAGGAGGCTGATCGCCGCAAGCGGCCGTGGGTGTATCGCTAACGCTGTCACATAACGGCTGGTCGAGTGCGCCGGGTCAGGGTTGCCCCGTGGCTGGCCGATTCTGAGAGCGCAAGCGCCTCACGCAACCACTGGGCCACCCGTGCTTTAATGCCGCTGTCGTCAATGCCGCTGTCGTCAATGCCGCTGTCGTCAATGCCGCTGTCGTCAAGGGCCTTCATCTCGCCGTTTCTGACCCTGTAGAAGAGCGACTTGCATCGGGTGGAGACGTACATCGCCCTGAACTTCGCCAGGGAGACCCGCCTCGTCCCCAGAGCGTAGCGAAGCTGCGACTGCTTCAGAAGACTGCGCAGGTCTGCCGGAACATTGAGGCAGAAGTACCAGCCGGAGCTGCGGCGGTAGAGGTAGGATGGAGATGGAATCATCGGCACTCATGCACGCGACTTATGCACAAGTGCCGAATCTTAGGCGGCTAGACGGCTAGAGGCCCGAATTCCGGGCTTCCAATGGAGATGAGGGGGATCGAACCCCTGACCCCGACACTGCCAGCGTCGTGCTCTCCCAGCTGAGCTACATCCCCAGAATAGCCAAGTGTCGCCGGAGTGGCGGGGCCTTGTCAACGAGGGCCGCACCCGGTGCAGCGGCGCGCAGCGCCGCTGTGGGGCATCGCACAGCGCCGCTGTGGGGCGGCGTGGAGCGACGCGGCGCTCCCTGCGGCGGGCCTTGCGTTCCGGGAGGGGCCTGCGCTGTAATGGACGGCGCGGGGCAGTGACATCGTCCCGACGTCAGCCGTGTCACCGCTCTGGAGATGGATGAGTCACTGGTGGGCTCCCCGGGCTTCAAACCCGTGCGCGAGGTACTAACACTGCCTTGGGTGGGTTCGATTCCCACACATCTCCGCCACCGCTTTCGCCGCACCGCGTCCGCCCCCGCCGACGGGCGCCGCTCTCCCGACATCGTTCGCTTCCGCACCGAATCGCGTGGGCGGGGGACGAGGGCTCAGCCCTGCTGCTGCCGCGCCGCCCGTCACTTGGCGATGCCACCGTTGGCAGCGGCGCCGTTGGAAACCCTGCGCAGGCTGCCGGGCTTGAGCCAGGTAAGGGGGTCGTCCGGCTTGCCGTCGTGGCGGATCTCGAAGTAGAGGTCGTAGGCCTCGTCCACGGGCTGGTAGGTGGCCACGCCCAGCGTCGCGCCGGGCTGCACCCAGTCCCCGCGCTTGACCTGCAGTTCCTCCAGGTGGCCATAGACGGTGAAGAGCCCGCCGCCGTGGTCCAGCACCACCAGCGACTGGTAGCCGCGGAAGGGCCCCGCATGCACGGCGCGGCCAGCCGTCACGGCCGTCACGGCGGCCTTGGGGCCCACGCGCACGAGGATGCCGCGCTGGGTCTTCTTCAGGTCGTAGCGCGGGTCCTGCGCGCCGAAGGCGGCAATCACCTCGCCCTGCACAGGCGGGGGCAGCGCGCCGCGCAACTCCTCGGGCTTCTTGGGCGCGGCCGCTGGCATCGTGGGCGCGGCGGCGCGGGCGTCCGCCTCCATCTTGGTGACGGCGCTCTCCATGCGCGTCTACATCTCCGCCGCGTCGGCCTGGTAAGTGAGGTAGAGCGTGCGGTTGTTGCCCACATCGGCGATGGCTTTGCGCAGGTAGTCCTGCCGGTCCGCCAGCAGCCGCGATTCGTCGTCCAGCTCGGCGCGCAGGCCGATCAGGCGCTGCACGGACTCCTCGATCTGCTTCTTCTTCTCGACCAGCTCGCGGGCGCTGTCCTGGAAGCGCGCGATGGCGGCGCGATCCTCCTCCTGCAGCAGGGCCAGGTAGCGCGTGTCCTTGGCAAAGGTCTGGAAGCGCGCCATCTGGAACAGGATCGAGGAGCGCCCCTGCTTGGCCATGCGGTACAGCCGGCGCATGCGCAGGCCGATGCGCCGCTCGCTGGCGTGCACCTCGGTCTCCAGGCGCTTGGCCTCGCGGCTTTGCTCGGCGCTCAGCTCCTGCTGGCGCACGATGCGCTGCTCCAGGGCCTCCTTGCGCTGGTGGGACTCGCGCACCAGCTCGGAGAGCTTGTCGATCTCCAGGCGCAGCTCGCTCTCCGAGGCCTGGATCTGCTCGAGCTGCTGCTTGGCCTGGCTGCGCTCCTTGCCGAGCTGCTGGATCTGCACGCGCTGCTCGCGCACGCTGGGCGGATTCGCCCCCGGCGCAGTGGGCTCCGCACCGGCCGCGCCGCGCGGCAGCGCGCCCAGCGCCAGCAGCAGCGCCACGGCCAGCCAGGTGCCCCCGCCCACCGCGTGTACCCCGCGCAGGGCGCCAGGCCCACGCGCACCCCGCGCGGCGCGCCAGCGCAAGTCGGGCCGCGCGCTCACGGCTGGAATTCCCGCAGCATCCGCGTCACGGCCTGGTAGCTGCTGGTGGCGCCGAGCAGGGCGGCCGCGCCCAGGGCGATGCCCAGCGACCGGAGCGGAAAGAACACCGCCTCCTGCTTGATGCCCGCCGTGACCGCGTTCCAGGACAGCCCCGTGATGAGAAGCTGGTGGCACAGCCAGACGATGCCCGCGGCCAGCACGCTCCCCGCCAGGGCGATCAGCATCCCCTCCACGATGAATGCGGAGCAGATGAAGTGCCGCGTCGCCCCCACCAGGCTCAGGATCTCGATCTCCTCGCGCCGCGCGTAGAGCGAGAGCTTGGTGGCGTGCGAGACGATCAGGTAGAAGGAGAACACGATCAGGCCGATGAAGAACCCGCCGATGGCCTTGATCATCACGAAGAACAGCTTGACCTGCTCCAGCAGGCGCTCGGTGTACACCACGTCCGCCACACCCGGCAGGCCGCGGTACTTTTCCGCCACGGTGCTGACCCGGTCGCGGTAGTCCACGAACAGGTCGAAGTCGATCGTGTAGGGCAGGCTCTCGTTGCCCGCGGCGGCGAGCAGGGCCGGATCGGCGCCCAGCCGGTTGGCCAGGTCGCGCAGCCCATCGGCGGGAGAAACGAGCCGGGCCGCCTTGACCAGCGGGTGCTGGCGCACCTGCTCCAGCAACGCTTCGCGCTGGCCGTCGTCCAGACCCGGCTTGAGGAACAGCGAGACGGTGGTATTGGAGAGCCAGGCCTCGGAGAAGTGCACGACGTTGAGGTACAGCAGCACGATCATCCCCACCACGGCCAGGGACGACGCCAGGATCAGCACGTTGTTCACGCTGGCCCGCCAGTTGGTGCGCAGGGCCCGCAGCGCGCGGGGAATGCCGTACCTCAGGTACATGAACGCCTCCTGCTCCTCCCGTCGGTTGCGCGGCGCGGGGGCCCCCCGGCGCTGCACCGGGCGCAGCGGCGCCGGCCGGTCACCCGGATGCGCGCTGCTCGGCCAGCCGCACCTCGTGCAGCTTGCGGTCTTTGATCAGCAGGGTGCGCGCGCGGAAGGCGCGGATCAGCGTCAGGTCGTGGGTCGCCACGATGACCGTGCAGCCCGCCCGGTGCAGGTTGCGGATCAGCTCCATGACCCGGTGGGCCATCGTGTGGTCCAGGTTGCCGGTCGGCTCGTCCGCGAAGAACACCTTGGGGTCGAAGGCGAGCGCACGGGCGATGGAAACGAGCTGCTTTTCCCCGCCGGAGAGCCCCGCCACGCGGTCGCGCCGCCGGTGCGCCAGCCCCACCTGCTCGAGCTGCAATTCGATCTTCTTGCGCAGTCGCGAGCCGCGGTAGCCCGCCACCCGCAGCGGCAGGGCCACGTTCTCCTCGATCGAATCGCTGGCCAGCAGGCGATAGTCCTGGAACACCATGCCGATGCGGCGCCGGTGCAGCGCCTGCTCGGCGACGGTCAGGCGGGTGATATCCTCGCCGTCGAACTCGATCGTGCCGCTGTTGGGCCGCTCGATCAGCATCAGCAGGCGGAACACCGTGGTCTTGCCCGCGCCGCTGACGCCGGTGAGGTAATAGAACTCCCCTTCGTCGATCTTGCAGCTGACATCGTCGAGCACGGGCAGCATGCCCAGGTAGCTCTTGGTCAGCGCTTCCAGCGCGATCTTCGTCGCCACGTTCTCCCGGGAAACCCGCCCGCCCGATGGTTGCAGCCGCAGCCGCTCCAGCCTGTCCGCCTCCACCCGCATCCAGGCATGCCCCGGGGGCGGGCACCCTCCCGGACGTCCCTGTTGCACCGCAGCGACTCGGGGCAGGCTCACTCCCTGCAGCCGGCCCGGCGGGGCCCCTGGGGCGCGGCCTCGTCGGCCGCGCCAGCGGCACCGCCCTGGCATCCTATCGCATTCATAGCACACCCGCCCCACGCAACGGGACCCCCCACTTGCGCCCGCCCCGCCCACCCATTTCGCCAACGCGATCAAGGTCGACCATGGATGTGCCGCCCAATCTGGCAAGCCCAAGCAGATTTCGTTTCACAATGGGAAGTTTTTCTCGTATCATAAACTACCTTTTTGATCCAAGCACGCCGGACGCATCCAACCGGTCATGCCAATGGACCGATTGCATCGGGCAGGACAGCGTCAGGAGGGGGAAGCCCGCGCAGCCCGCTCCCGCACCACGGCGCGTAACTGGACTTTGAAGCGCGATTACGGGATGGTGCCCTGGGAATGCACATGATGGAGAGAGCGAGATGAAAGCGCTGAAGATCGCGACGATTCTGCCCTGGCTGCTGCTGGCTTCCGGCGCGCTGTGGGCGGCCACACAGTACGGCGAGGCGGTCATCGAGAAGGGCGAGATGACCATCGTGCGGGAAGGCCGCAGCCTCCAGTTCGACAAGGTCAATCAGGCGATCCCTGTGAATGAGGAGGACCTGATCCGGGTGCGGGACAACTCCCTGGTGCAGCTCAAGTCGCGTGAGAGCGCGACGATCACCCTGGGCGCCAACGCGGTGTTCCAGGTCAAGCCCTGGCAATCCCAGGGCAAGAGCGGCTTCATGCGGGCGTTGTTCGGCCGCTTCCGCGCCAGCATCGTGGGCCTGACGGGCGGCGAGCAATTCAACATGAAGACCGCCACCGCCACCATCGGGGTGAAGGGCACCGGCTACCTGGCGCAGGTGACCAACCGCGGCAACACGCTGCTGATCGTGCTCGACCACACCGTCGGCTTCCAGGGCCAGCAAGGCGGGGAGACCGGTGTGGGTGAAGGCTTCACCTCGCTGATCATCAACTTCAATCGAGGCACGCCGCCGATCCACACGCCGCCAGGCCTGGACACGGGCGACGTGAACGCGCCTCCGCCCAATGGCAACAACGGCGGCAACTTCAACAACGAGAACATCCTGGTCGGCTCCGGCATCGTCACGCAGGGTGACCTGGATCAAGGCAAGGGCGGTGGCGGCGGTGGCGGTGGCGGGCAGCAGGGTGGTATCAATCAGCCGCCCACGACCGACCCGAACGCGGCCTTCGATGCGATCCAGCGGGCTCGCGTGCCGCTGCAATTCAAACGGGCGCCCTAGTCGATCCGGGGCTCCTGTCCGTTCTCCCATCGGCCGGGCGGCGTCGCAACCGCCCGGCCGGCGGGATTCTCGTGGTGCGATTCAACGAGGGGATTTCGACCGTGAACATGCGTGTCTGGAGCGTGCTGATCGCTGTGGCCTTCTCGCTGGCGGCGTCGGGGGCCTGGGCGCAAGCCCCGTCCAACGATCCGCCTGAGATTCTCACGTCCGAGCTGGCCCTGAAGACCGTGCTGGAATCGGACAAGCTGGACGTGAACTTCGTGTTCATCGATCAGGACAAAGTGGCCGAAGTGAAGATCAACGGCGAGAAGCAGCCCATCACGCCCGGCGATACCGTGCTGCTCACGCGCAGCTTCACCTTCACCCAGGACGTGACCCGCGTGGAAGTGAGCGCGACCGACGAGAAGGGTCACACCCGCACCGTGACCTATACGGTGTTCCGGCCGGGTGTGGATCCGGACAAGGCATTGGCCCAGGAGGGCCAGCCCAGCGGCGAGCTGGCCTGGTTCGGCGGGTACGACGTGCGCTCGGAACAGGACTCCAACCCCACCAACGACCTTAGCTCGCCCATCAGCATCAAGGGAGTGAACGTGACGGGGGTCGTGCCGGATAGCCGGCAGTCCGACTCGCGCCTCAACCTGAACGGCAGCGTGGGCGTGACCAAGGGCATGTGGAATGGTTTTGCCGGGGCCTCGAAGATCACCTACAGCAAGAAAGAGAACGAGAACTTCAACGTGCAGCAGCTCTACTTGGGCGGCGGCCTCACCAAACCCATCAACGACACGCTGGCCTTCGCCTTCAACTACACCTTCACCGACGTGAACCTGGGCAGCCACGACTACTTGCAGAGCCACACGCTCTCCCCGGCGCTGCGCCGGGCGGTCGATCCGGGCGACGGCGGCACCGGCGTCTCGCAGTACGGGCTGAACGTCGTGCGCAAGCAGTTCGCGCTCAAGGCCTTCCAGCAGGACACAACGGACCTGTCGCTGACGATGGATTACCGCAGCATCGACAAGGAAAAGCAGGATACCTACCACCGCGTGTTCGAGTATGGCACGAGCTCCGAGGGCATCAAGCTCTCCGATGGCACCGATCCCAGCGAGTACACTTACTACGGTCTCAGCTTCGGCTGGAACAACCGCTGGGACAGCGGCTTGCTCGTCGACGCCGGTCTGGGCACGCAGTACCGCAAGTACAAGAGCGACAAGCCCCTGACCACGGATACGCCGCTGGGTGCGACGCGCGTGGATATTCCGATGCAAGTTTCCGCGGGCCTCGGGTGGCAGTTCCGCCCGCAGTTGAGGTTGATGGGCACCTACTCGTACCTGTTCAACCTTTCCAACAAGTCCCCGTTTGTGCGCCAGATCATCGGGGTCGGCCTCAACGGGGCATTCTAACCTGAAGAATGACTCGCAGATGGAGTGTGTCATGAGACAAAACGCTGCTGACCGGCCCAATCCGCTCCGCAAGGGCATGTACCTCGCGGCACTGGGCGCCGCCGTGCTGCTGGTGCTGGCTGGCGGCTGCGGGCAGTTCAACGACAACCCCAGCCCGGGCGGGATGTCGTTCACCTACGCCTTCCAAGGCGCATCCGGCACGTCGTCGCCGATGGCCTGGGATACCAACGTCTTGGGCAATATCCCGGTGAAATCGGTGGTGGTGGGCGCCATCGTGATCACGCACTCGCGGGACGGCTCCGGGGTCATCAAGCCCTATACGGACGCGAACCAGGTGACCCCGGCGAACCGGGACCTGCTGCAGACGGACGCCGAGCAGTCGGTGAACTTCCTGGAAATCAACTTGATCAGTGGCGACACGGCCGAGGTCGAGTTCCCGATTCCGCCCAACGCGGCCGGGCCATGGCAGCTCGTGGGGATCGGCCTGAAAAACGACCTGTCAGACAAGGGCCTGGCGGAGATCACCACCGTGGATCCGATCTTCTACGGGTTCGTGGACGAGTTCCTCAACGACAAGGTGGTGCCGGGCACGGTCTATCCCTCGGCGCTGGTGCTGAAGCCCTGGTGCACCAATCCCAATGGTGGGCCGATCCTGCCGGGCCAGGCCGGCTGCCTGTAGTCAGAATCCGTCCGCGTTATCTGCAAGTGCATGCAACCGGCCGGCCGCCCCTAGTAGGGCGGCCGGCCGGTTTTGCTTTTCGTGCGAAGCTGTAGGGGCATAGCATGCTATGCCCCTATGCTCCCCCACGGTCTCGAGTCCCAAGGCGTGGCGCGCTCCTAGACCCACTCCACCTGCAGCACCGTGAGCAGGCCCTGCGCCGTCTTCAGCACCCGCCGGGCCGCCTCTGGCCGCGATTCGGCTGGGGCGCCTGGGGGCGCTGCCACCCGCAGCACGCCGTTGCGATAGCCGCGCAGCGCCAGCAGCAGGCCGGCGGCGGCCAGCCGCGCCTCCAGCGCACTCAGCCGGCGCTGCAGGTCGGCGGCGGCCTCCCGCGGCGTACGCCCCGCCTGGCCCCAGGGGCAATGCCGACAAGCCAGGAAGCAGCAGTAGCCGCGCCTCCGATTGTACTGCTCGCTGAAGACGAGCAGGCCCCGTTCGTCCAGGGTATAGTCGCGCCCTGGCAGCAGATCGCTGGGAGGGGTGGAGCCGGGGCGCCCCTCAGGCGCCATGGGTCGGATCGGACACGTACCGCATCCAGCGCTGCTTCAGGGCGAGGTCGAAGGCCGGGCTGGACACGCACAGCAGCGTGTGCCGGAACAGGCGCACGTGCTTGTCCCGCAGCAGTTGGAAGGCGCTCTCGATGTTGTGCTCATAGAGCGGCTCGGGATTGTCCAACTGCGAGGCCTGGTGGGCGGAGTGGATGAACTCGATCATGATGTTGAAGTCGATCGGGTCCAGGGCCAGCACCTCGGCCACGCCGCGCAGCATGCCGATCTCCTTGTCCATCAGCACGCCATCGGCCATGGCCATGCCCATCAGGTCCAGCATCAGGCTGTACTTGAGGTCGGTCCGGGCCAGGCGCTGCGCCACGACGGTGCGCCGCAGGGGCTTGCGGTTGGCGATGGCCAGCACGGCTGCGCGGCTCTTGGGGGAAAGCTCGAACTGCTCCATCCAGCGCTTGAGCAGGGCCAGCTCGTCGGGATGGAGCTCATCGTCGCTGGCGGCCACGGCGGCCACCAGCATCAGGTAATCCTTGCGACGCTGCCAGGGGTACTCGGTGATATCGGGCAAGTCCGCGTTGCTGCCAGCAGCCATCGATCCGGCCTCACGCATGTCCGAACGACGGGATGGGCGCATCCCGCGGGCAACCTGGTATGCCCGGTCCGCGCCCTATCCGGGGCGGGCCGGGACATAGGTGAATACGCCTCCACGATAGAAAAAATACGGCTGCAGCGCAATGTTTCGCGAAAGTCGAGGGAAGTAATCCCGCCCCACGAGCGGAAGTCGCCGCAGATTCCAGCGCTGGCCGTGCTGGCTCGTGCTCACCTCGTAGCGTCCGAAATCCACAAAATAGCGCCGATCCTCCCGATTCATGTAGAGGAAGCGCGGGGTGAAGTCCGGCCGCGGCGCGCCCGGCGGCGCCGCGACGAGGATGCGGTCGCCCTCGATGTGCAGCGAGTAGTGGGGATTGGCGGGCGGGTTCTCCGGCACCGACTCGATCGGCACGGCCGCGAGCCGCTCGCGATGGCTGAGGATGGGCTTCAGCGCCCCGTCGGAGCCGAGGGCCAGGGTGCCTTCGACCGCGTCCAGGATGGGCGTGCGGACGTTGATGAAGCGCTGGAAGTCCTTCGAGGTGAACTGCTTGATGCGGGTGCGCCCGAACACCAGTTCCACGCCGATGGAGTTGATGGAGTACAGCGTGAGCAGTTCGCTGGGCTGGTTGTAGAGCAGGTCCTCCGCGAAGAACGTGCCGTCCTCGATGTTGACCTTCGCGTCGATGGTCTCGCCCGGATTGGGCGTGTTGATGCGAACGGTCAGCGAGATCTCTTCGGCCAGGCTGATGGAGGTCTGGGCGGTATCGAAGCGCACTTCGACCTGCCCGCCCACCAGCACCCGCTGCCACTTGTCCAGCTCCTGCTGCACGGGCGCGAAGGTGGGATCCTGGCGGGAGGCGTCCACCAGCCGCGCGTAGGCCTTGCGGAAGGCCTTCTGGGCCAGGAACGCCTTGTAGCGCTCGAAGTTGTCGCGGGCGACGACCTTGAGCGCCCGATCCAGGGCGGCCCGGTAGTCCGGATCGTCGGGGAAGTCGATCACGGCGTCGCGGTACGCCAGCATCGCTTCCTCCCAGCGGCCGTCGCGCTCCAGTGCCTGCCCCTCCCCATAGCGCAGGGAACAGCCGCTCCAGGCCAACGCGAGCAGGGCCAGCAGCGCAAGCAGCCTGAGCCGGCTCCGGAACGCCGAGCCGCGCGGGATCATTGCGTGTATCCCGCCGGGTAGTTGAGGGCCTCTTCGGTGATATGGACGTCGTGCACGTGGCCTTCCCGCAGCCCGGCATTGCTGATGCGCATGAAGCGCGTGTTGGTGCGCAGGGCGGCGACGGTCGGCGTGCCCAGGTAGCCCATCCCGGCGCGCACGCCGCCGATGTACTGCACGATGCTTTCGGACATCGGCCCGCGGTAGGGCACGCGGCCCTCCACGCCCTCGGGCACGGACTTCATCTCGGCCACGGCATTGTCCTGGAAGTAGCGGTCCGCCGAGCCCTGCCGCATGGCGCCCACGGAGCCCATGCCGCGGTAGATCTTATAGCGGCGCCCTTGATACAGGATCACCTGGCCCGGGCTTTCGTCCGTCCCGGCGAAGAGGTTGCCCAGCATCACGGTGTCCGCGCCGGCGGCCAGGGCCTTGACGATGTCGCCGGAGAACTTCACGCCGCCATCGGAGATGAGCGGCACGTCGTGCTTGGCGGCGGCCATGGCCACCGCATGGATGGCGGTCAGTTGCGGCACGCCCACGCCCGCCACTACCCGCGTGGTGCAGATGGAGCCCGGCCCAACGCCCACCTTGACGCCGTTGACGCCGGCCTTGATGAGGGCCTCGGCCGCATCGGCCGTGACGATGTTGCCCCCCACCAGCTCCGCATCCGGGAACGCCTCGCGCAGGGCCTGGATGGCC
This sequence comes from bacterium, assembly GCA_041477795.1. Lineage (GTDB taxonomy): Bacteria > SAR324 > SAR324 > SAR324 > JACQKK01 > DATFMP01. The sequence continues at coordinate 412 of JBGOUY010000022.1, read as the reverse complement.
TTGACCACCTTCATGGAAAACCCGTGCGCCGTGTCCATCACGAGCACGTCGCAGCCGGCGCTGAGCAGGGCCGCGGAGCGCTCCAGGCAATCCTTGCCCGGGCCCACCGCCCCCCCCACGCGCAGGCGCCCGTGCTCGTCCTTGCAGGCGTTGGGATACTTGCGAGCCTTGTCGATGTCCTTCACCGTGATCAGCCCCATCAACTCGTACTTGTCGTTGACGACCAGCAATTTTTCGATGCGGTGCTTGTGCAGCAACTGCTTGGACGCCTCCAGGTTGATGCCGGGCTTCACGGTGATCAGCTTCTCGCGGCCTATGGTCATCAGGTTGCGCACCGGCTGGTCGAAGTTGGATTCGAAGCGCAGATCGCGATTGGTGAGGAGGCCCACCAGCTCGCGGCCTTGGGTAACGG
>JBGOUY010000302.1:0-5100 GCA_041477795.1 bacterium | reverse complement strand
GCCTGTGCGCAGCCCTTGCCCACCTCGCCGTAGCCGGCCACGACGCAGATCTTGCCGGCGATCATCACGTCCGTCGCGCGCTTGATGCCGTCGATGAGGGACTCGCGGATGCCGTACAGGTTGTCGAACTTGCTCTTGGTGACCGAGTCGTTGACGTTGATGGCCGGCACCTTGAGCACGCCCTTCTGCTGCCAGTGGTAGAGGCGGTGCACGCCGGTGGTGGTCTCCTCGGACAAGCCGCGAATCTTCGCCAGCAGCTCCGGGTGCTCCTCGTGCACGACGGCGGTGAGGTCGCCCCCGTCATCCAGCAGCAGGTTGGGCCCCTGGCCGTCCGGCCAGTTCAGCGTCTGCTCGATGCACCACCAGTACTCCTCCTCCGTCTCGCCCTTCCAGGCGAAGACCGGGGTGCCCTGGGCCGCCAATGCGGCCGCGGCGTGATCCTGTGTCGAGAAGATATTGCAAGAGCTCCAGCGCACCTGGGCCCCCAGCGCCTGCAGCGTCTCCACCAGCACGGCGGTCTGGATGGTCATGTGGATGCAGCCGGTGATGCGGGCGCCCTTGAGGGGCTGCTGCCTGCCGAACTCCTTGCGCAGGGCCATCAGGCCGGGCATCTCGCTCTCGGCGATCTCGACTTCCTTGCGGCCCCATTCGGCCAGCTTGAGATCGGCAATCTTGTAATCCTTCTTTTCGGCCATGCGGCTCGCTCCTTCTGGGTCAGCTCGGATTCGCGTTGCGGCGACAATGGGGTGCGGGCCGCGCCCGGCGGCTGCGTCCCGAAACCAGCAGCCTAGCAGATGCTGCCGGGCTGTGGGAGGAGTTTGTGCAGTGGGGCGCCCCGGCCCGCGGCCCGGCGGGCCGCGCCCGGCTCCGGCCGCGTCCGTAACGAGGGGCTCCCCGCTACAGCAGTTCCCCCGCCCACTGCTCCAGGCGCGCCACGGTCTTGGGCTCGTCCTCCGAGGGCAGCATCAGGATCACGCGCTCGGCGCCCGCATCGAAGAACTCGCGCGTCTTCTGCTTGTCCGGCTGCGCGCCGAAGATGCTGACGGTGAGCGTGCGCGGGTTGCGGCCGGCGGCCTTCATGGCGGCCTCGATCTTCTTGCGCCCGGTCTGCATGGCCTGCGGCGTGAAGTTGCGCCAGCGCGGCAGCCAGCCATCGCCGAACTCCGCGATGCGCCTGGCCACGCCCTCGCCCTCGCCGGCCATCAGCACGGGCGGGTGCGGCTTCTGGATCGGCTTGGGCGCGCACCACAGGGCCGGGAAGTCCGCATACTTGCCGTGGTACTCGGAGGGGTGCGGGCCCCAGCAGGCCTTCATGGCCAGCACGTAGTCCTTCGTCTGCGTCCAGCGCCGGGGGAAGTCCACGCCGAGGATTTCCGACTCCTCGCGCAGCCAGCCCGCGCCCACGCCAAACTAGAAGCGCCCGCCGGAGATGAAGTCCACGGTCGCCACCTCCTTGGCGGTCATGAGCGGATTGCGCTCGGGCACCAGGCAGATCGCCGTGCCGATGCGCAGCTTGGTGGTCACCGCCGCCGCGGCGGCCAGGGCGCAGAAGGGGTCGATGGTGCGGCGGTACCAGTCCGGCAGCGGCCCGCCGGCGCCGAAGGGCGTGTCGAACTTGTCCGGGATGAGCGGGTGCTCGGGCACGAAGAGCGACTCGAAGCCCAGCGCCTCGGCCTTGCGGGCCAGGGTGACGATGTCGATCGTCGCATCGGTGACGAACATGGTGAGGCCGTACTTGCGCATAGGGCGTCCGTGGCTGAGAGGTCGCTGGGAGTGGGCCGCAGGCAGTGGGGCGGAGGCGGCCCGCGTCGCTGCCGCGGGAGCGCGGCTGCCCGCAGCAGGTCCCCCTCTATCATGGTTCCCGGCCGGGCGATAGGCCGGCGCCCGCCGCCTGCAGGGCAAGAGCAAAGTCGCTTGCGTCGCCACGGCGCAGCGCGCCAGAATGGGGCCCATCCTCTGGAGGACGGACATGAAGCTGGCGCTGGATCACGTCGTGCTGGAGGTGCGGGACGTGGAGGCTTCCGTCTCGTTCTACCGCCGCGTGCTGGGCCTGGCGCCGGTGCGGCTCGCGCAGTGGCAGCGCGGCGACGCGCCCTTCGCCTCTGCGCGCGTGAGCCGGGAGACGATCATCGACCTGTTCCCGCCCGGCATGTGGCGAACCCGCCGCAAGGCGCAGAACCCGAACCACCTCTGCTTCACGCTCAGCCGCGCCGCCGTGGCCACCGTGCGCCGGCGTCTGGCGCGGCTGCGGGTGCCGATCGTGCAGGAATCCCCGCGCAACTACGGGGCCCGGGGCTGGGGCGTGTCGCTGTACTTCCTCGACCCCGACGGGGTGCGCCTGGAAGCCCGCTACTATCGCCCCTCCCGCAAGCGGGCCTGAGCCGGGCAGCCATGCCTCGCGGCGGTGCCCTGGCACGAATGGTGGGCCGACGCGGGGAAACGCTCGGCATCGGCATCTTCCTGACGTATCTGGTGCCGCCCACGCTGCTGTTCCTGCCCCTTTCCCGCGTCGTTGCGCTCCTGGGCCTGCAGGACTCCCTGTGGTCGCTGGTGCTGGTGTACCCCACCTTCACGATCCCGTTCTGTACCTGGCTCATGATGGGCTTCTTCAAGTCCATCCCGCGGGACATCGAGGAGGCGGCCATCGTGGACGGCTGCACGGTGGTGGGGGCGTTCTTCAAGATCGTGGTGCCGCTCTCCACCTCGGGCATGCTGACCGTGGTGATCTTCGCCTTCACGCTGGCCATGCAGGAGTTCGTCTACGCGCTCACGTTCATCTCCTCGGAAAGCCAGAAGCCGGTGACGCTGGGGGTGGCGACGGACCTGGTGCGGGGCGACATCTATTACTGGGGCTCGCTGATGGGCGCGGCCCTGATCGCCAGCGTGCCGTTCGCGCTGCTGTACAACTTCTTCCTGGACAGCTTCATCACCGGGATCACGGGCGAGGCCCGCTGAGCCCCGCGCGGCCCCGCCACACAGGCGCCGGGGCCGCGTTGACACCCCCGCGCGGGCAGTGCTAGCGTGGCCCGTGCCGTGCCGGGCCGTGTCGTGCGGCCCGCCGCGCCGCGCCAGGCCGCACGGAGCGCGGCCCGGCGGCGAGCCTCCGGCGCCGCGCGGCGGACCGCTCCGTCCAACTGATCCGCACTCGTCCGAGTCCCGATGAAAGCGCTTCGCTTTGTGCCCGATCGCTGTACCGGCTGCATGCGCTGCGAGATGGCCTGCTCCTACGCGCAGACGGGGACGTTCAACCCCAGCAAGTCCGTCATCAAGGTGGCGCCGCTGGAGCAGCACACCAGCTACGCCCCCTACACCTGCGTGCAGTGCGCGGAGGGCTGGTGCATGACGGCCTGCCCCGTGGACGCCATCGTCATCAGCCCGGTCGGCGCCAAGGTGGTGGTGGAGGATCAGTGCGTGGGCTGCAAGCTCTGCACGATCGCCTGCCCCTACGGCACGATGTACCTGAACACCGAGAGCAAGAAGGCCATCAAGTGCAATCTCTGCGGCGGTGACCCGGCCTGCGCGGCGGCCTGCCCCACCGCGGCCATCGAGTGGGTGGAGACGGTGAACCAGGACTGGCTGGGCGACTTCGCGGCCCAGCGCGCCTCCTATAACCTGACCGGCCTGGCGGCCGGCTGAGCGGGGAGCGCACCATGGCCGGGAAGAAGCACGTCATCGTGGGCGCCGGCACCGCCGGCTACAACGCCATCCGCACTCTGCGCCAGCTCGGCAGCAGCGACGAGATCACGCTGATCTCCGCCGAGCGGCCCTATTCGCGCATGGTGCTGCCGTACTACCTGGAGCAGGGCATCGGCGAGGCGCACACCGAGACCGTCTCGCCCAACCAGCTCGAGGCCTGGCAGGTCGCCACCCACTTCGGGCGCCGCGTCGTGAGCCTGGACGCCCAGGGCCACACGGTGAAGCTGGACAACAACGATGCCGTGCCCTACGACGACCTGCTCATCGCCACCGGCTCCTCGGCCGTGAAGCTGCCGCTGCCCGGCTGCGATGGCGAGCGCGTCTACAGCTTCTGGACGCTGGCCGACGCCAAGGGCCTGACCGCGCACATCGCGCCGGACTCCCACGTCGTGATGGTGGGCGCGGGCTTTATCGCCTTCACGATCCTCAACGGCATCATCCAGCGCGCGGGCAAGGTCACCATCGTCGAGGTGGCCCCGCGCATCCTGCCGCGCATGGTGGACGACACGGGCGCCGGGCTGGTGAGCCGGTGGCTGGAGCAGCGCGGCGTGACCCTGCGCACCGGGGCCCGCCTCAAGCAGATCGCGGACAAGGCCGGCAAGAAGGTGCTCACCTTCGAGGAGGGCAAGCCGATCCAGGCGGACGTGGTGGTGATGGCGACGGGCATCCGCACGAACCTGGACTGGCTGAAGGGCTCCCCCGTCAAGATCGAGCAGGGCATCGTGGTGGACGACCACCTGCGCAGCAGCGTGCCGGGCATCTATGCCGCCGGGGACGTGGCCCAGGGCAGGAACCGCATCAGCGGCAAGTCCGAGGTGCACGCCATCGAGCCCACCGCCATGGAGCACGGGCGCGTGGTCGGCGCCAACATGGCCGGCAAGGACGTGGCCTATCCGGGCAGCCTGATGATGAACATCGTGGGCGTGGCCGGCCTGGACATCGCCAGCTTTGGAAGCTGGGACGCCGCCGGGGCGGAGGTGATCGAAGCCGTGCGCCCGGAGCGCTCTTCGTACCGCAAGTACCTGTTCCAGGGGGATCACCTCATAGGCGCCATTTACGTGGGTGGGGACGAGGAGACCTGGGCCGGCAACGAGCTGGGCATGCTCAAGGGCCTGGTGCAGTCCGGTCAGTCCCTCGGGCCCTGGAAGGCCTATCTCAAGCAGCACCCCTTCGACATCAAGAAGCCCTACCTGGCCTCCCACACCGTCGCGGCGCTCATGCCCCGCACGGTGCTGGGCCAGCCTTCGCCCTCCCCGCGGGCGTAGGCGGCGCCGGCCCCGCCCGGGCCGCCCGCCGGCCCGCTGCTGCAGCGCCGCAGGGCAACCGCATTCTGCCTTGAGCGGAGCCACGCCAGCCTCGCGCAAGACCCCACCCCGCACGGCGCCGGGGCGCCGTGCCGCCCCT
>JBGOUY010000346.1:0-4073 GCA_041477795.1 bacterium | reverse complement strand
GCACGAAACGACGGCGATTGCGCCAGAAAGAGATCCCCTGAGACCCAAGCGTGTCGCGACGTCACCAATGACCGATGGCAGCGCGCCTCGTCGCGGCGGGAGAGTCGTCCCCGCGCGCGACCCGACGCCGGGCCTTGGTGGCCCCGACCGCCTGTGGGGCAGGGATACCACGGGTGAGGGGAGCAACGCTATCGCAGCCCATCCGATCGCGGTTCGCGATCGCCCGGGATCGATTCAAATTCGCCGGCCAGAAGGGGGCGGGCCCGCTGCCGACGACCCAGCAAGAGAGTTTGTCATGAGACTGCTTGGCACGTTTCGCGGCTGGTTGTGTCTGGCCGCGGCGATTACGATTCTGCCGCTGGCACTGCCATCGGCTTATGCAGCGGACGATATCAAGATTGGCGTGCTCACTCCGCTCACCGCGGGCGCCACGGCCCTCGGGCAGGAGATCCTGCGCGGAGCGGAGCTGGGTGCGCAGTACGTCAACGAGCGGGGCGGCGTGCTTGGCGGCGCCAAGTTCCGCATCATCTCAGAGGATGACGCCGGCCAGGTGGAAAAGGCGGTGGCCGGCTATCGCAAGCTCGTTTCCCAGGACGGCGTGGCGGCGGTGATCGGGCAGGTGCACAGCTCGAACATGATCGCCATCAACGGCATCGCAGCGCGCATGGGCGTGCCCGTGTTTAGCACGCAGGCCGCCGCCGGCCAGATCACCTCCGATCATACGCCCGCCGCATTCCGCACCGCGGCCATCGACGATGACCGGGTCGTGGCCTGGCTCGGCTTCATCAAGCAGGAAGGCTTCAAGAAGATCGCCCTGCTTGGCGAGAACACCGACTACGGCGTGGGACTGATCCAGGGGGTCAAGGACGGCAACAAGCAAGATAACCTGGGCCTGGAGCTCAAGAGCTACGTCTTCGACAAGAACGTCGTGGACCTGACGCCCCAACTGCTGGAGATCAAGAACTGGGACCCGGATCTGGTGATCAACATCGGCGTAGGCAATCCGGCCTATCTGATCATCAATCAGGCCTACGACATCAAGCTCTTCCCTGAAAAGCCGATGCTTGCCTCCTACGACTTCGCGTCGCAGCCGGTCTATTGGCAGAACCTGGGGAACAAGGGCAAGTACCTCCTCTACATCATCTATTACCACCCGAACCAGAAGCTGACGGCGATCGGCGAGAAAGCCAAGGAGATGTACAGCAAGAAGTACAACGAGCCGCCCATCTTCGGCACGCTCAATGCCTTCGGCCAGATGGTCATCCTCGCCGATGCCATCAACAAAGCCGGATCGGCCAAGCCGGCCGACATCATGAAGGCGCTGGAAACGGGCACCTACACCAACTTCAACGGCCCGGCCAGCTTCCCGCGCGCCGATGGAGTGCGCTGGCACCAGGCTTCGCCTTCGCTGATGATCGCGCAGGCCACGGAGAAGGACCAGCAGGCCAAGGACGCGCCGATCCTCTTTCCTGCCAACGTGACGACCGGCTCCCTGGTGAAGGGGCACCGCTAGACCGCACGAAGTGAGCGCCCTCCGGCGCGCCGGGCACCACTTGCGCGCACGGAGGGCGGCGTCTCGCCCGTCCAGGGAGTTGCGGAATTGGATCTGACCCTCGGCACTCAGTACGTCCTGGCCGGCGTCGTCATCGGCCTGCTCTACGCGCTCATGGCCGTGGGGATCACCTTCATCCACAGCATGATGAAGATGGTCAATTGGTCCATGGGCGAATACTACATGATGGGGAGCTACCTGCAGTTTGCGCTGATCACCTACCTGCTGGGTCCGCGGCTCTGGTTCCTGGGCGTGCCGATGGCCTTCGCGGTGCTGTTCGTGGTCGGAATCTACATCCAAAAGCTGGTGTTGCGGCCGATGTTCGTCGGGGAGTCGGCACGGCGGGACGACTTTGCCACGGTCGTCACGATCGCGATGATGGTGATGTTCCGCAACCTGGCCGTCGTGCTGGGCGGGCCGTACCAGTACTCAGTGCCCGACTACTTTCCCCCCACCTCGCTGGGACCGCTGCCCATCAGCGGCAACCGCCTGATGGCCATGGCGGGCACCGTGCTCATCCTGAGCGGGTTCTATCTGTTCATCAAGTACACCTGGTTCGGCACGGCGCTGCGGGGCATGGCCCAGAACCGGGTCGGCATCCAGACCGCCGGCGTGGACGTCAAGCGGCTGGATTCCATCGCCTTCGGCATTGGCGTGGGTCTTGCCGCTGCCGCGGGCGCCCTGTTGGCCCCGGTGTTCCTGGTCTGGCCGGAGGCGGGGGCCGTGCCGACCATGAAGGGATTCGAGATCATCGTGATCGGCGGCCTGGGCTCCATCCCAGGCAGCCTCGTGGCGGCGCTGCTGCTGGGCCTGGTGGAAAGCCTGGGCTCGGTCTACGTGTCGGCCAGCTACCGGGATCTGTTCGGGTTCATCCTGCTGATCGGCGTGCTGCTGTTCCGGCCCACCGGATTGTGGGGCGAACGCGAACGGGTGGCCTGAGCCGATCGCGGCATTCCCTCGGGTGGCGCAGATGAACTTGTTGGCCGTTGAAAACCTCAGCAAACGCTTCGGCGGCCTGGTCGCCGTGAACGGGATCACGTTCTCCCTGCGGGCGGGCGAGATCCGCGGGCTGATCGGCCCCAACGGCTCGGGCAAGAGCACCACCATGAACATGATCGGTGGGCTCTACCGCCCCAACGGGGGGCGCATGCTGCTCAACGGCCGGCCCCTGAACCGCCTGCAACCCTACCAGCGCGCGGCCCTGGGCCTGGTGCGCACGTTCCAGATTCCCAAGTCCTTCGGCGACATGACCGTGCGCGAGAACCTGTTCGTACCGGCCCTCGCCACCGCACGGGAGCGCTCGCCCGCCGCCTTCCGGGCCATCGCCGAGCGCGTGGAGAGCCAGCTCGCCTTCTTCCAGCTCGATCACGTGGCCCACCTGCCGGCCCGGCAGCTTTCCGGCGGGCAGAGCATGCTGCTGCAGATCGCGCGGGGGCTCATGGTGGAGCAGCTCTCGCTGTTCCTGATGGACGAGCCCTTCGCCGGGATCAACGAGGTCATCAAGTCCACGATCATCGAGTCCATCCTGCGGATGAACCGCGAGCGCGGCATCACCTTCCTCATCGTGAGCCACGAGATGCCCTCGGTGCGGCGGCTGTGCGAGCGCGTTTCGGTGATGCACGAGGGAAAGCTGGTGGCAGAGGGCACGGTGGATGAGATCGGCAACAATCCGGTCGTGATCGAGGCATACCTGGGCGGAGCCAATGGCGCTGCTGCACGTTGAATCCCTGCACGCGGGCTACGTGCCCGGCGCGGATATCCTGCAAGGCCTCACCCTGCGGGCCGAACAGGGCCGGCTCACCGGCATTATCGGCCCCAACGGCGCGGGCAAGTCCACCTTGCTCAAGGTGATCTTCGGCCTGCTGAGCGCGCACGCGGGCAGCATCCGCTACCAGGAGCGCGAGCTGCGCGATCTGACGCCGGCCCAGATCAAGCGGCTCCATGTCAGCTATGTGCCGCAAGGCATCAACACCTTCCCGCAACTGACCGTACGGGAGAACCTGAGCCTGGGCTGCTGGACCTTCCGGATGGATCGCGCGCGCATCCGCGAAGGGCTGGACGAGATCTTCGAGCTGTTCCCCGTGCTGCACCGCAAGCAGGGAGACCGCGCGACCTATCTGAGCGGCGGCGAGGCCAAGATGCTCTCCATCGCCAAGGAGCTGATCAGCCGGCCGTCGCTGCTGCTGGTGGACGAGCCCTCCGCCGGGCTCTCCCCCAAGTTCACCGAGCAGGTGTACGAGTTCCTGCTCAAGCGGCGCGACGCCGGACTGACGATCCTGCTGGTGGACCAGAACATCCGCAAGTGTCTGGAGATCGCCGAGTACCTGTACATGCTGGAGATGGGCACGGTGAAGGTGGAGGGCGAGCGCGCCCTCTTCCTGGCGAACATCCGCGACATCATCCGCGATTCCCTGCTGGGGGGTGAGGCCAATGCCTGAGGCACTCGCCGCCCCTGGCGGCCTGCGCGTGGCCCGTCCGCGCGCACGGCGCGCCGCCTTCGTGCCCGTCATTGCCGGCCGCT
>JBGOUY010000050.1:0-18734 GCA_041477795.1 bacterium | reverse complement strand
GGTCCGCCCGGAGGAGGATGCCCTGCACTTGCGCGACGTTGTAGCGATAGAGCAGCCGCTCGGGCGTGGGCGGGTCGAAGGCCGTGAGGATCTGGTTTTCCTCCAGGTCCGCGTAGAGCGCGTCATCCACCTGCGCGGCCGCGGCGCTCGGCCTCTCCGCCGCAGCCGCCGACGCGGCGCTGTTCGCCGACCTGGAGGAGAACCAGCGCCTGCTCGCCGTGGAGCCGCTGCCCCCCGCTGCGCTGCCCTACCGCTACAACGTGGCTCAGGTGCAGGGCCTGCTGCTGCGCGCGGAGCGCGTGGAGCTGACGGCGCCCTGGCCCGCGCCGCGCCGGTTGCGCCAGCTCATGCGTTACCTCAAGTTCTATCGCCTGCTCTTCCGCGAAGCGCCGCCGCCCACCCCTCCGTCAGCAGGGCCGGCCCGCCGGCGCGCGGCCACCGGGGCCGGCCCTCCCGCCGAGCCGGAGCTGCACCTCGTGATCGATGGGCCGCTCAGCGTGCTGGAGTCCGCCACGCGCTACGGCCTGGAGCTGGCGCAGTTCTTCCCGGCGCTGCTGCTGTGGGAGCCGCCCTGGCGCCTGGAGGCGGAGCTGCGCCTGGGCCGTTCCCAGAGCCGCGCGCAGAGCCCGGCCCGCCTGTGCGTGGAGCCGCACCCCTGGCTGCGCAGCCACTACCCGGATCACGGCCAGTGGATCCCCGCCGACGTGCTGCGCTTTGTGGCGGCCTTCAACGCGGGCGCTTCGCCCTGGCGCGCGGCCGCGGCGGAGGCGCTGCTGGCCCTGCCGGACAACCGCTGCCTGGTGCCGGACTTCGAGTTCCGCCGGCCCGGCGCCGCGCCGGTGTACCTGGAGCACCTCGCCTACCCAGACGCGGCCGCCGTCGCCGCGCGGCTGGAGCAGATTGCCGCGGCCGGCCGGCGCGACTATCTGCTCGCCTGCCGCGCCGTGCCTTCGGTCAAGGCGCTGGGGCAGCCGCCTGGTCTGCTCACCTTCCGGCGCTCCCTCTTACCCGGCCCCGTGCGCGAAGCGCTGCAGCGGCTGCCGCCATAACGCGGCGGGCGCGGCCGTCCTGGACACCTCCGCCCGGCGCCCGGTATAGTAGGCGGGCTTACCGGTCTGCGGTGCGGGCGGCCGCGCGTTCACGCGCGGGGGGCCGGTGCCTCTGGGACATCCGTGCCCCCTCTAACCGTGCAGCCTTGCCCGATGAACGGCACCGCCACTCCTTCCAGCACCACGTCGCAGCCGTCCGGCTGGCGCCAGCGCCTCGAGGCCTACACCGGCCCGCTGTGGCTCGGCCTCAGCCTGCTGCGCAATGCCCTGCTGGCTCCGTTCTACCTCGCCTATCAGCGGCGCCTGGCCGCTGCAGCCGCCGGCTGGCGCATCCCGCGCCACATCGGGATCATCATGGACGGCAACCGGCGCTTCGCCCGCGATCAGCACCTGCTGCGCATCACGGACGGCCACGTGCGCGGCGCGGACAAGCTGGAGGAGGTGCTCAACTGGTGCGAGGAGGTGGGCGTCCAGGTGGTGACGGTGTGGATCTTCTCGCTGGACAACTTCAAGCGCGACCCGGCCGAGGTCGGCATGCTGATGCAGCTCTTCGAGCGCAAGTTCCTGGAGCTGGTGACGCACCCGCGCATCCACCGCAACCAGATCCGCGTGCGCACGCTGGGCAAGCTGGAGGTGCTGCCGGACTCGGTGCGCCAGGCCATCCGCGATGTGGAGGCGGCGACGTGCCACTATACCCGCCGCGCGCTCAACATCGGCGTGGCCTATGGCGGCCGCGAGGAGATCATCGAAGCCTTCCAGCGCTACCTGCGCGACCAGGCCGCGCGCGGCCATAGCGTCGAGGAGATCGCCGAGGGGCTGGAGCCCGGCTGCATCGCGCCGTACCTGTACACGTCCGAGCTGCCGGACCCGGACCTGATCATCCGCACCAGCGGCGAGGTGCGCATGTCGGGCTTCCTGCTCTGGCAATCGGTGTATTCGGAGTTCTACTTCTGCGATACGTACTGGCCGGCCTTCCGCAAGATCGACTTCCTGCGCGCCTTGCGCGACTACCACCATCGCCAGCGCCGCTTCGGGCGCTGAGCGCCGCGGGACGCATCCCACCCCAACCATCCGGAGGCGAAATGAGCTCGCCCGCCACCACCCAAGCCGCTCCCGGGGCCGCCAACGCGCCCCACGACTTCGAAGCGCTGGTCGACGAACTGAACCGCTACTTGCGCCTGCGCACGATCCCCATCGGCATGAAGCGCTTCAAGCGCCGCGAGGAGATGGAAGCCATCCCCCGGGTGCGCCGCCCGACCGAGAAGATGGTGTTCGACCAGATCGTCGGCCAGGCGCGCCTGCTGGGCTGGACGGTGGGCGTGACCGCGGAGGACTTCGCCGGGCCGCAGTGCGCGCGCCCCATCGGATTGTCGCCGCGCAGCCCGGACTGGCTGAGCGGGCAGCACATGGTGGGCGTGTGGTACGAGACGGGCAGCGACGCCTCCGCGCATCAGGCGGCGATGGACTGTGCGCCGGCCGGCCAGCACGAGGCCCTTGTCGTCTCGCCGCTCACTGCCGGGCGCATCCCCGATCCGGACATCTGCCTGATCTACGGCACCCCGGGCCAGATGATCATCTTCATCAACGGCCTGCAGTACAGCGGCTACAAGAAGCTGGAATTCACCGTGGTGGGGGAGAGCGCCTGTGCGGATTCCTGGGGCAAGGCGCTCCGGACCGGCGAGCCTTCGCTCTCGATCCCCTGCTATGCGGAGCGACGCTTCGGCGGGGTGGCGGACGATGAGATGCTGATGGCACTGCCGCCGCACTACCTGCCCAAAGTGCTGGATGGCCTGGCCAAGCTGAGCCGCAACGGCTTCCGCTATCCGATCTCGCCCTGGGGAGTGCAGAACAGCCCCTCGGCCAGCCTGGCCCGGAGCTATCCCGACCGCAAGGCGTGATTCCGTACCTGCGGGAGCCCACTGAGGACGGCCCCGCGGGAACCCGTCCCGCAGCCCGGGTCTCGCCACCCGACCGGAGGGGGAGGCCGGACGCCGAGTCTAGTCCTGGGTTGGCTTGCTGCGCGCGGCCAACAGCCGGCGCACGGTGCGGAACAGCTCGTAGGGCGAATAGGGCTTTTCCAGGATCGCCAGCCCCGGCAGGGAAAGCGTGGCCGGATCGATGGCGACGGTGCCGCCAGCCCCAGGATGCGCTCGGCGGCGCGGTTGCAGAACAGCACGCGCTCCGCACGCAACACCACGACGCCCAGCGGGGAGCGGGCGACGAGCTCGGCCAGATCGCGCACCCTGGCCGCGGTTGGCTCCGTCGAATCGCTGTCGTCCATGGCGTGCTTCCGCTCCGTCCCAAGCGCGAGCGGCACTGGGCCGGCCCTGGCCTGCCGAACCAAAAGAATTGTGCCTTATTGCTACCTATATAGTGTGCCCATTATACGACGCCCGCAGCGGGCGGCAAGCCGCATCGCGTGGGGCTGCGGAGGAGGTTGTGGCGAGGAGGCCGGGGGGACGGGCGGGGGTGGCGGAGAGAGAGGGATTCGAACCCCCGAGGCGCTTTTGGCACCTACACGCTCTCCAGGCGTGCACCTTCGACCACTCGGTCATCTCTCCACGGCCCGGGCCCACGCAATTCCGCCGCCCGTGTCCCCGCGGGCGCCAAGCGGGCCCGCCAAGCGCACGGCCGGCGGCCGGTGTGCCAGCGCTACTCTAGACGGAAAGCCGCGCTGAGTTCAAGTCGTCCGCGCGCACGCGCAGCGCCGCCACCACCGCAGGCTCGTGCCCGCGCCGCAGGGTCGCGACCGTGCCGCGACGGTGCCGCGAGCGGGCCGGGGCAGCCCCGGGCCACACCGTGGCCGGGCCGCAGGGCGGCTACTGGAACTCGATGCTGGCGACGTCCTTGAGGAAGATCTCGTAGTTGCCGAACTTGGACTCGCCGTAGCACTTGCTGGTGCGGTCGAGCAGCACCTCGACCGTATCGCCCGTGCGCAGCGCGATGCTGGTCTTGATCAGGGCGGGGGTCTTGTCGCCCGGGCTCGGCTCGATCTTGAGGGATTTGATCTTGTTGAAGGGCAGCGTCACGGTGGCGTTGCCGAGCTGACCGCGGAGCTGCACCTTGCCCTCCCAGGTGAAGCGCTTGGCCTCCAGGCGCTGCCCGCTGCGATCCGTCACCATCACGGTGAAGTTCTCCTGCGGGATGGGGATGGAGGACGTCGAATCGCCCCCACCGGAGTTGCCCAGGCCCATCAGCCAGAGGGCCGCGATCAGCAGGAGCCAGCTTGCCAGCGACGATTGCGAGCGGCGGAGCATGAGGATCACCCGTGCGGTTCAGTGCGGGGCAGCACCGGCGAGCGCGGTATCTGCCGGCCGGCCCTTCGAGGCCAGCCGTGCAAGTTCCCCGCCGCGGGGCGGGCCTCGCACCGGGTGCCTATGCAAGTCCTAAGCGGAATGGGCGCCGGTTGCAACTGCCCGGCGCGACTGGCAACCGCTGTCCGTCCGGCCGACGCCGGTCAGGGTGCGAGGCTCGGAGCGCTGACCGCATGGGTCGCGACCACCGCGTCGATGTCGGCGCCCGAAGCCCACAGGTCCGTCTGCGTGTTGCCGTAATCCGGGTAGAGCATGCCCCCATCGGTGAGGCGCATGTAACAGGCCCGGAAGTTCGCATCGAGCACGCCCGGATTGGCGGCGATCAGCTCCCACAGGTCGAACGTGTCGCCGCCCTCCGCCGTCGGCAGCACGCCGGCGAAGTCGTGGTAGCGCGTCGGGTCCACAGCGGGCTTGCTGCTGTCGATGCTGGCCGGGAAGGCATACCAGGTCATGAAGTCCGCGGAGACCGCGACGATCGCGACCTCGTTTTCCGTGCCGGGGCCGTCGACGGGATCGACGGTGCGGAAGGCATTCTCGAATACGGCGAAGTCCGGGCCCGTGCCGTCCACGATGCAGGCGTGCTGGGCGGGGTCGCCGGCCGGGCCGAGCCCCAGCGTGAGCGAGCCGCCCAGGGCGGGTGGCTTCGCCGCCGGGTCGTAGCCCAGCGACACCACGTCCAGCGTGCCGCCCGGCAGGCCCAGCGCGGCGTCCGGGTGGAAGAAGTAGGGCCAGTCCGCCTCCTTTGCGCTCAGGCTGTTGACGGGCTGGTAACCCAGCACGCGGTTGGCCGTGATGGCCGGCGCGTCGGCGGCGCCGCTGCTGCCCCCGCAGCCCGCCAGCAGCGCCAGCAGCGGCGCCAGCGCCAGCGCGAGCGCCGGCCGCAGCCGAATGGCGCTCATGGCGAGAGCCGGGTCCACGGGAAGTTGTTGACCGCGTCGCAGCCTCCTGTGCGCGGATCGCTGGCGTTGGCCTGGCCCGCGTAAGCCGCATCCAGGGTCGCACCGTTGTAGACGGTGGAGCAGTAGTAGAGCGATCCGTTGAAGTCGGTCCAGTCCTGGCGCGCGAACTGGTCTGGATTGAAGGAGTGCACGGCGTCGTTCTGCCCCAGCAGGAACTGCCGCTCGTTGTTGTAGGCGATGATGTGGATCACCGAGGAGCCACCGAAGCTGGTCCAGGTGGACGCGGTGATCTGGTGGTCGCCGCCAAACTCGTCCGTATAGGTGCCGACGATGGCAAGCGTATCGACGTTTGTCGCGTCTGTCCCGCAGCCGGCCAGCAGGGCCAGGCCGAGCAGCAGCACCAAGAGCATCGGGGTCAGTTTCGAGGACAGCATAAGGGCCTCCTTGGGCTCGTCCATGAGCCCGGTTCAGGGCAACGCATGCGCGGCGCAGGTCAGTGGGGCCGCGCCGGCCAGCAGGTCTTGATTGCGCAGCAGGCTGGTGTCGGCGGCGTTCAGCTCGCCCAGGCGTGCCTCGCCCAGCCCGCCCAGCGCGGCGAAAAGCGCCTGGCCGCCCGCCGAGAGCGGATCGCCCGCCACCGGGAAGAACGGACCGGTCACCGCCGGCAGGCTCGCGTCCACGGGCGCCAGCGTGCGCGCCGCCAGGTCCACGGTGCGCAGGATGTCGTCGGGATACGTGGTGACCCAGGCCGCCAGGCCGTCCAGCGAGTAGATGCCGGTGGGGTCGCAGCCGGGGTCGGGGCGGGGCTTGGGCGTGGCCGCGCAGTCGACCTCGGGCGTGACGGGGTCGATGAGCGGCAGCGTGGCCACGGTGCCAGCGCCCGGCGTGCCGCTGGCGAAGGCGCGGGTGTCCAGCGCCTGCAGCGTGCCGGCCTGGCCGCTCGCGTCGAAGTGTACATAGCCGCCGTTGTTCACCACCCACAGCAGGCCGGCCGCATCCAGCACGACGTCCTGCATGGGGTTGCGGCCGAGCGGGATGCTGTCCAGCAGCGTGGGCACGCCCGCCGGGTCCGGCGCCAGCACCAGCAGCCGCCCATCGTGCACGCCGGCGCTGTCGAAGTTGTTGACGACGGCGTAGGCGCAGCCCGCGCTCCCATTGGCCGGGCAGGCCGGGTCCCACAGGAAGCCCAGTGGCGAGGCGAGCGTGCTGCCGGTAGCGGGCACCAGGCGCGGGCAGGTCGCCGTGTCCGCATTGAGGTCGCAGAAGGCGGTGTCGCGCAGCGTGGCCACGTCCACCACGGACAGGCCGTCGGTGGTGAAGTTGTCGAAGGTGCTGCCGCGCAGCGCTACCCAGGCCAGCCCGGCATGGGGCGGCGGCAGCAGCAGCAGGCTGTTCGGGTTGGAATCGGGCGGGAACTTCAGGCGCGCCTGCTCCGCGCCGGTGCGCGGATCGAAGCGGATCAGCGCGTTGGCGCCGGCGCCGCTGCTGTCCACGCGGGACAGGTAGTAGCCCGCGCCGCCGGCAAACCAGGGGCCGACCGGATCCAGGTCCAGGTAGCGGGCCGAGCCCGGCACGGGCTGGCGCTGGGCTAGGTCATAGGCCACCAGCGTGTGGCCCACGTTGCTGATGCAATACAGGTAGTCGCCATCGGCGAGGGGCGCGCTGAAGCGCGGCGTGGTGCCCACCGCATCGCGGTGCTGCAGGTCGCCGCAGCCGGCAAGCAGCGCTGCCAGGAGCAGGCCCAGCAGCACGCCCGGCAGACGCCTGGCGACGGCGGGACTCCAGATGGCCGGCGCCAACGCGGCCGGCCGCCGCGGTGCTGCTGTGGCCCCCATGGGCGCCTCCCGCGCGAGGGGATGCAAGGCGCCTCGCCCGGCGGGCGACCCGCGACCGCGGGCCGCGCGGCCCGGCAAGGGGGCGCGGCCGCGGGCACGGGACGCCCGGCGGATGAAGCAGCCGAATCCTGGGGAGGGACTGCAAGAGGCGCCGGCCCACGCCGGCGGACACCCGCCGCTGACACGGCGAATGGCGCTTCCTCCTTCCCTCCGAAGGACAGCGAAGCACGACGACGGGCAGGTTTCCTGGCTGGCGCCTTCCGGCCGGCCTTCCCGGGGTGTCAGCCCCAGTGGCAAGTTCGGCGGGAATGGGGGCGCTTACAGTTACGGGGGTAGCTCCGGAGTCGCACCGGATTCCCTTTTGACCTCCGCAGAGGCACCCGACCCGGGGAGCATATGAAGCGCCCTGTGGCATTGTCAAGGCGCCCGTGTTATCCCTGGCCCGGGGACCCGGAAACGAGCGGGCTGCGGAGCCAGGGAACATGGGGCAATTCGCGGATCGGCAGGGTGTCGCGGCGTGGCTGAATGTGCACAAAGGACAGCAGGTGCGCCTGACCTGCCCGGGCACCAGCCTGCGCCTGGTGGGCCGCTCGGACGGGATCGAGCAGGTGGACGCCTGCAGCACGGACGTCTACCTGGGAGAGCTGCGCACCGATCTGCCCGGCGTGCAGATCGCCGTCACCCTCCACGACGAAGTGCTGGCCGTGCACCTGCTGGCCAAGGGCGGCCAGCCGGGCGCGGGGCAGGTCTCGCTGCCGCTGAGCGTGCCCTACGACCAGTTGCGGCTGGAGCGGGCGGACGTCCCGGAGGCGGCCGCCGCGAGCGAGTCGGCGGCGAAGGAGGAACCGGAATTCTCTCCCTATGAGCTCCTCCACTTCCCCCGGAGCGATTGACGCGCTGCCTTCCGTCGTCTGGCTCGCGGGGCCGCACGGCCGTCTCGCCTTCTACGCCTATCCCGTCGCGCGGCCCTGGCTGCAGATGGTCGTATCGCACGGCTTCGCCGAGCACAGCGGCTGGTGGCACCACGTCGCCGTGGCGCTGCAGGCGCAGGGTATCGCAGCCTACCTGTTCGATCACTATCACCACGGCCGCTCCGCGGGCGCCTCGGCGGACGTGCCGGACTACGCGCACCTCGTCGCGGGTCTGCGCACGGTGCTGGAGCAGGGCGTGGCCCCGCGCCGCGCGGGCGAGTCGCTCGTGCTGCTTTCCCACAGCAACGGGGCGCTGGTGACGCTGCTGACCTTGCAGGAGCTGCCTGCCGCGCCGGTGCAGGGGCTGGTGCTGTGCTCGCCCTTCCTGGCGCTGCCGCCGCGCGTGGCCTGGCTCGGCACGCCGCTGGCGTTGCTGCTGCGCTGCATCAGCCCGCGGCTGCGGGTGCCGCTGCCCAGCCGCCCCTGGCGCCTCACCGGCGACAGCGCGCTGTGGCCGGCCTATGCCGCCGATCCGCTGCGCTTCCGCTCCATCACGGCGCGCTTCTTCCTGGCCATGCGCCGCGCCACCCGCGCCGTCCGCAACCTGGCGGACGTGGGCGGGCGGCCCCTGCTGCTGCTGCGCGCCGGCCGCGAGCGCGTCGTGTACGGCCCGGCCATCGAGGCGTTCTACGCGCGCGTGCAGACGCCGGACAAGTCCCGCATCGACTATCCCGACCTGCGGCACGAGCTGTTCAACGAGACGCGCTGGCGCGACGTGCTGGAAGACCTGCTGGGCTGGTGCCGCGCGCGCTTCGGCGTGCAGGCGGCCGGCGCCGCGGATGCCCGCTCGGCGCGGGGGGCCTGAGCCGTGCGGCCCGCCGTCGTCCGCGAACGCCTGGCGCACCTGGAGCGCCCGCGCGTGCTCGTCGTGCGCAACGACGGCCTGGGCGACTTCGTGCTGACCCTGCCCCTGGTGGCCGCCATCAGGCACCACCTGCCGGACGCGGAGGTGACCGTGCTGCTGAGCGCCGGCCTGCGCGAGCTGGTGCCCCTGCTGCCGGATATCCACGCGGCCATCGCGGACGAGGGCGTGCTGCTCAAGCGCCATCGCGGGCGCTGGCCGCGCGCCGAGCTGCGCGCGGGGCGGGCCGCGTTGCTGGAGCAGGTGCGGGCGGGGAGCTTCGACGTGGCCCTGCTGCCTTACGCGGAGGCGGCCTCGGCGCGGCTGGTGCACCGGGCCGGCGTTCCGATCCGCGTGGGGCCCCTGCGGCGGGCGTTCTTCTGGCGCTTCAACGCGCACTACCGCCGCTCCCGGCGCGGCTCGCACGCGCCGGAATTCGAGCTGAACCTGGCCTATCTGGAGTGCCTGGGCCTGCCCACGGACTACGTCGCGCCGCGCCTGGTGCTGCCCGCCGCGGCGCCGCACACGCCGCCCACCCCCTATGCCGTGCTGCATGCCCACAAGCGCAGCGGCACCGCGCTGACCTGGCCCCTGGAGCGCTTCGTGGAGCTGGCGCGGCGGCTGGTGGCGGCGGGGCTGGCCGTCGTGGCGGTGGGCGACCCGGCCGACCGCGCCGTGCTGGACGCGGCCTTCGGGGCCCTGGTGGGCGTGCGCGTGGAAACCGGGCGCACGCTGGCGCAACTGGCGGCGCTGATCGCGGGCGCGCGGCTCTTCGCCGGCACCTCCTCCGGGCCGCTGCACCTGGCCGGGCTGGCCGGCGTGCCGCACGTGGCGCTCTATCCGCAGGATCGCGTGTCGGCGCCCGAGCGCTGGCGCACCCTGCCTGTGCCCGGCGCGCCGGAAGACTTCCATCAGTACCTGCTGGCGCCGCACTTTCCCAAGGCCTGCATCGTCTGCGAGGGGCGGCGCTGCCCGTACTACAACTGCGTGGCCAGCCTGGAGCCGGCCGCCGTGTGGCAGGGCCTGCGCCGCTGGGGTCTCAAGCTGCCTGGCGACGGCCCGGCCGTGGCGGACGGAGCCGCTCCGGGGTAATCTGTAGCGTGCACGGCGCCGCCGCGCTGCCCGCCGGCAGCCGCGCCGCGCCGCCCGTCGGCACGCCGAAGCGCGCCCGGCTCCAGCGAGGACCATGACCCGCATCGCCTTCACCCTGATCGGCCACAACGAGGCGCACCAGCTCCCGCGCTGCCTGGAAAGCGTGCGCTGGGCCGACGAGCTGATCTACGTGGACTGCGAGAGCGCGGACGGCTCGCTGGAGGTGGCGCGGCGCTACACCGACCGCGTGTTCCGGCGCCCCAACCTGAAGAACCTCAACGTCAACAAGGCCTTCGGCATCCAGCAGGCGCGCACGGACTGGGTCTTCTACCTGGATCCGGACGAGGTCATCACCGAGGCGCTGGCCCGGGAGATCCGCGCGCGCATCGCCGCCGACCCGCCCGAGGCGGCCTTCCGCCTGCCGCGCCGCAACCACTTCTTCGGCCGCTGGCTGCGCCACGGCGGGCAATACCCGGATGCGCAGTTGCGCCTGTTCCGGCGCGGCAAGGCGTGGTTTCCCTGCAAGCACGTGCACGAGAAGCTGGAGGTGGACGGCCCGGTGGGCACGCTGCGCGAGGGGATGGAGCATTACACCAATCCCACGCCGGCCGACGCCTTCCGCAAGCTGGACTTCTACTCCACCTTCAACGCGGAGCTGATGGCGCGGGCCGGCACGCAGCCCAGCCTGGGCATGGCCGTGCGCTACCTGGGCTGGACGCCCACCGTGCGCTTCCTGCGGCGCTACCTGCTGAAAGGGGGCTTCCGCGACGGGTGGCCGGGCCTGGCCGTGGCCGTGCTGGACGGCATGGAGCTGCAGATGCGTTTCATCAAGTTCAGCTACCTGGCGCTGCACCCGGAGGCGCTGCCGCCGGAACCGGCCCCCGATCCACCCGCCGCTGCTGTGCCAGCCGGCGACCCTGCGCACGGAGGGGCGCGATGAGCCGTGCCGCGAGAGGCCGCTCCGCCGGGCGGGCCGCGGCGCGCCAGGCCCCGGCCCGGCGTGCGCCCATGCCCGGCGTGTCCGAGCTGCTGCACGCCATCCGCTTCGCCGCGGAGAAGCACCGCGACGACCGCCGCAAGGGCGCCGTGGCCGCGCCCTACATCAACCATCCCATCGCCGTAGCGGAGCAGCTTGCCGCGGCGGGCTTCGCGGAGGACACGGGGCTGCTGATGGCGGCCGTCCTGCACGACGTCGTGGAGGACACGGAGACCAGCCACGCCGAGCTGGCCACGGCCTTCGGGCCGCACATCGCGGGGATCGTGCGCGAGGTGACCGACGACAAGTCCCTCCCCCGCCGCGAACGGCGCGCCCGCGTCGTGCAGGGCATCGCCGGTCACAGCCGCGAGGCGCGCCTGGTCAAGCTGAGCGACCTCATCGCCAACGTCGACGACGTGATCCACGTGCCGCCGCACTGGACGGACGAGCAGAAGACCGAGTACCTGGACTGGGCCGAGGCGGTCGTGGACGGGCTGACCGGCACCCATGCCGGGCTGGAGCGGCGCTTCGCTGAGTTGCTGGCCGAGGCGCGCCGCCGGGTTGGCGCGCACTGAGCGGCCGCACCGGGGCGGAGTCGCGATTGGGAGCGTGGTAGCGCAGCGCTTGCGGATCCCGTTACGGTGACTTGAGCTTGATTTCCTCGCCGCTCTCGTCGTAGATGCGCGGGCGGAACGGGAGCAACTGGGGCTCGGGGATGATCGGCGGCGGACCCACGCGCGGTTTCGGCAGCGGCAGCTCCTGCACCGCATTGCCCTCGGCGTAGCGCGTGTGGCGCACGAGCTGTCCCTGCTCGTCCCAGGAGCGCCACTCGCCCTCGCGGCGATCCTCGCGGAAGGCGCCGTCGCTTTCGATCTGCCCATCGCGGTACCAGGTGCGCCAGCGGCCGACGCGCAGGCCCTGATCCACGCGCCCCTCGAGCTGCTCCTGGCCATTGGGCCAGCCGCGCAGCACCGCGCCGTCGGGCACGCCCAGCTTGTAGTCCTCCTGCCGCTCCACCAGGCCGGAGGGGAAGTAGAACACCCAGCGCCCGTCCGGCAGGCCGTTCACGAAGCGCCCCTGCGCGCTCACCGATCCGTCGGGTTGGTAGTAGGTCCATTCCCCGTGGGGCTTGTCGTACTTGCGCAGACCCTCGGCGATCTTGCGTCCTTGCGGGTCGTGATAGATCGTGTTGGGATTCTCCAGGTCGCGCCCGGCGATGATCTCGTCGTAGTCGCCCTGGGGCGCGGCGCTGCGCAGCAGGTGGCCCTGCTCGTCGAACCAGCTCCACACGCCGGTCGGGTGCCCGTCGCGGTAGAAGCCGCGCAGGGAAATCCTGCCGTTGGCGTGGTAGCGCAGCAGCCCGCCGTGGCGCACTTCCTGGGTTCCCGGGCTCACGCGCACGAGCCAGCGCGTGCGCAGCGTGCCATCCGCGTAGAAGTTCTCGCGCTCCTCCAGCCGCGGCGCGTTGGGGTTGGGGGCGGGCGGCGGCTGGATCCGCGCCAGGCGCCTGAGGGTGGAACGCTCCTCCGGCACGCTGGAATAGGGGGCGGGCGCCGGCAGCCGGTCGCCGAGGGTGCAGCCCAGCAGGGCCGCCGCAAGCAGCGGCGTCAGCAGGGACAGCAGCCTGGGTCGGACGGAACGGATCATGGTCGCACGCGCCAGCGATTGCCACGCGGCCCGGAGCGCGGGGGGTTGCCCCTTGCAGCAAGCAAGAACCCGACCAGCGCGGGACAGGCAGGTCTGCGGTGCGCAGGCGCTCAGCCGTGCGGCTTCAGCCGCGGCGCCTCGTCCTGGAACGATTCGATGGCGCGCCAGGTGAGCAGCGCCTGCCGGAAGGCCTTCACGTCGTGGACGCGCACCAGGTGCGCACCCTGCGTCACGGCGTAGAGGCTGCTGGCCAGGGAGGCGCCCAGGCGCTCGCGCGGCACGGGCTCGCCCACCAGCCGCCCCAGCGACCCCTTGCGCGAGGTGCACACCAGCACCGGGCGGTTGAAGCGCTGCAGCAGCGGAATCGAGCGCAGCACGATCAGGTTCTCCTCCAGGCTCTTGCCGAAGCCGTAGCCGGGATCGAGGATGACGCGCCGCAGGCCGAGGCCCTCCACCTCGTCGATGCGCTCGGCGAAGAAGGCCAGCAGGTCGGAGATGAACGAGAGCCCGCTCGCCTCCTTGGGCACGGCGAAGTTGTTGTAGGTGATGACCAGCGGCACGTCGTGCTGGGCCGCCACGCGCGCCATCTCCAGCGACACCAGCCCGCTCACGTCATTGATGAGGTGGGCGCCCAGCCGCAGGCACGCCTCGGCCACGGCGGGCACCTGCGTATCGATGGAAAGCGGCAAGGGCAGCTCGGCCGCCAGGCGCTCCACCAGCGTGGCGATGCGGTCCAGCTCTTCCTGCGGCGCCACGGGGCGGGCCTGCGGGTGGGACGACGCCCCGCCCAGGTCCAGCACGTCCGCGCCCTCCTCCAGCATCTGGTGCGCCCGGCGCAGGGCGCGCTCGGGCTCCAGGTATTCCCCGCCGTCGGAGAAGGAGTCCGGCGTGGCATTGAGCACGCCCATCACCAGCGGCCGCTCGAAGTCCCAGCGCGCCCGGCCCACGCGCCAGGGCGGGGCGGGCTCCAGGGCGTGGGCCGGCGAGCCGTGCGGGCCGAAGCGGGCAGAAGTTCGCGGAATCATCGCTCCATCGTGGTGAACGGTTGCGCGGCAGGCATCAGGGGGCCGGGGCCACGGTGGCGGCGAGGGACTCGGCCTGCGCCAGCAGTTCCTCCAGCAGCGCCAGCCCCTTGTGCCAGAAGGCCGGATCGCCGATATCGAGCCCCATGCGCGCCAGCAGCGCCGCGGGCGCCTGGGAGCCGCCGGCCGCGAGCAGCTCCAGGTAGCGCGGAATGAACGCCGCGCCCTGCTCCTCGTACTGGCGCACCAGCGCCAGCACCAGCAGCACCCCGAAGCTGTAAGCATAGCAGTAGAAGGGCGAATGCACGAAATGGGGGATGTAGCTCCACCCATCGGCATAGCCCGCGCTCAGTTCCACGCTGTCGCCGAACATGGGGCGATTGGCCTCCATCCACAACGCGCCGATGGCCTGCGCGTCCAGCTCGCCCCGTTCGCGGCGGGCCGTGTGCAGGCGCTGCTCGAAGCGCGTCATGGCCGCCTGGCGGAAGACCGTGGCGAAGCTGTCCTCCAGCTTGCTGCAGAGCAGGCCCAGCCGCACGCGCGGCTCGCGGTGGCGCGCCAGCAGCTTGCGGAAGGTCAGCATCTCGCCGAAGACCGAGGCCGTCTCCGCCGTGGTGAGCGGCGTGTGCATCTGGAAGAAGCCGCGCGCGCGGGAAAGGTACTGGTGGATGCCGTGCCCCAGCTCGTGGGCCAGCGTCATCACGTCGCGCAGGTTGTCCGTGTAGTTGACGAGGATGTACGGGTGCAGCTCCGGCAGCGTGCCGGCGGAAAAGCCACCGCCGCGCTTGCCCGGCCGCAGCTCCGCGTCGATCCAGCGCCCGTCGAAGAAGCGCCGCGCGATGGCGGCCATCTCCGGCGAGAAGTCCGCGTAGGCCTCCAGCACCAGGGCGCGCGCCTCGGCGAAGCTGCAGTCCGGCAGGTCGGCCGCCACGGGCGCGTAGCGGTCGTAGTCGTACAGCCGTTCGTAGCCCAGCAGGCGCCGCTTGAGGCGGTAGTAGCGCGCCACCAGCGGCATGCCCGCGTCGCAGGCGTCCAGCAGGGCGTCCACGCCGGCCTGCTCGATCTCGTTGGAGAGGTTGCGCGCGTGCATCATGTGCGGCCGCTTGCGCAGGCGGTCGTCGTCCGCGTGGTCCTGCACCAGCGTGTTGAAGATGAGCGTCAGCGTGCGCTGCTGCGTGCGCAGGGCCGCGCTGATGGCCTCGGCACAGGCGTGGCGGTGCGCGCGCTGCGGTCGGTAGAGCCCGGAGAGCGCCTCCTCCAGCGAGACCTCGCGCGGCGCTGCGCCTGGCCCCGCGTCTGCCGCGGCGCCCGGCACGGCCAGGGAGCAGCGCAGGCCGTTGACCAGCTCGTCGAAGAGGCGTTGGAAGGCCTCGCTGCCGGTGTTGGCCTTGATGGCGAGGATGCGCTCCTCGGGCTCGGCGAGGGTGTAGGGCGTGCTCTCGCGGGCCACCTCCAGCCAGTGCCGGTGCCGCGCCAGGGCCGGGTCGGCCAGCAGGGCGGCGGCGCGCGGCTGCGGCACGCGCTGCCATTCCAGCGTGAAGAAGATCAGGTGCTCGGCGGCGGCCGTGTGCCGCTCGCGCGCCGCCTGGAGGAGCGCCCCGTGCCGGGGCGTGGCCGTGTCGCTGCTGAAGAGCAGGTGCGCATAGATCAGCGGCCGCGAACCACGGGCGGCCAGCGCCTCGCAGCGCGCCACGGCCTCGGCCAGGCCGGCGGCGTCCAGCGCGGCCACGCGGCCACGGTACGCGGCGGCGAACGCCTCGCTCTCGCGCAGGGCGGCCTGCTGGTCGGCCGCGAGGCGCGGATCGTCCGGCCCGGCGTAGAGCTCGGCGAGCTGCCAGGCCACCCCCTGGGCGCTGGAACCGGGCGCGCCGGCGGCGGGGGCCGGCGCGGGCGCGCGGGGCGGCTGGGCGATGCGCGGGCGGTGCAGCAGCGGAGGCATCAGGCGCTCAGCTCGTAGCGGGGCGGATCGGCGGCGTCGTGGCACACGCGGCCCTCGCGCTCCAGCTTGTCCAGGTGCGCCGAGACGCTCTGCGCGGCGGCGGCGTGCAGGTTCTGCGGGTACTCGCGGTAGATGGAGCGCACGATCGTCATCACGTCCCGCGCGCCGGCGGCCAGCTCGGCCAGGATCTGCCGCTCGCGCTCCAGGCGGTGCTCCAGGTAGAAGGCGATCTTCTCCTGCGGCGTGTCGATCACGGGCCCGTGGCCGGGATAGATGCGCGCCAGGTCCAGCTTCTGGATGCGCCGCAGCGTCGCCAGGTATTGCCCCAGGTCGCCCCCGTCCCGCGGGATCACCGTGGTGCCCACGCCCAGGATCACGTCCCCCGTGAACAGGGCGCGCTCCTCCTCCAGGTAGAAGCAGATGTGGTCCGGCGCGTGGCCGGGCGTGTGGACGGCCCGCAGCGTGTAGCCCGGCCCGCGGATCACCTCGCCATCGGCGATGGGCCGCAGGGCCGGCGTGCGCTGCGCGTCCTTGCCCGGCCAGGGGTGCTTGTGGAAGGACAGCGCGGGGAACAGCCGCGCCACGTCTGCGCTGCCGCCGATGTGGTCCACGTGCCCGTGGGTCATCAGGCAGCGCGCCAGGGGCGCCGCGCCCGCCTCGTTCAGGTGCGTCCGCAGCAGCTCGGCCCACACGGGCAGGCCGATGCCCGTATCGATCAGCGCCGGCGCCGGGCCGTCCATCCCCACCAGGTAGGTGTTGGTGCCCGGGCCGGTGAAGACGGAGGGATTCATGCCCAGCACGCGGTGCACCTTGTCCGTCAGGCGCGCCCGCGGCGGGAACTTCGTGATGTCCTGCAGCACCTCGGGCATGGGCGGTCCGGGGATGGCTAAGGTGAGCGGCCGGTGCGGTACCGGCGCGCAACGGGCGCATGCGGGGCGCGGCAATTGCGGCCCGCCCGCCACCCAGCCTATCATGGCCCCGCACCGGGCCGAAACCGGCCTCCTCCGCGAGACGACCGCCACGGATTTGCCGCCCATGCCCCTCATCGAGCGCGTGCTGCACCTCACCGCCGGGCTTTCCCTGGCGGCGGCGCTGCTGCTGGCGGCGGCGCGGCCCAAGCTGGTGATCTTCGGCTGGGGCCATCCGCTGCTGCCAGGGGCGCTGCACCTGATGACCCTGGGCAGCCTCGTCAGCCTGGCCTATGCGCAGCAGCACAGCCAGTGGCGCCGGC
Source organism: bacterium (assembly GCA_041477795.1). Taxonomy (GTDB): domain Bacteria; phylum SAR324; class SAR324; order SAR324; family JACQKK01; genus DATFMP01. Next base: position 1,918 of record JBGOUY010000050.1, on the reverse strand, counting down.
TCTACGGGGAGCGGGCGCCCTGGACGCCGTTGCTCTGGTTCATCTGGATGCTGCACGTGGACGGCGGGGTGCTGCTGGCCTGGGGCTTCCTGGCGCAGGACACGCGGCTGGCACTGATCGGCGGGCACTACCTGCTGCCCACAGGGATCGTGCTGGCGCTGGTGCACGGCTGGCTTGCGGCGCGGCGCCGCCCGCGCGGCAGCGCGCGCCGGCTGGCGGCCCACCTGCCCGGGCTGGGCCTGGTCGTGGCGGGGTCCCTGGGCGCGCTGCTGGTGCTGGAAGCGCGTCAGCCGCGCTGGGGCCTCTACTCGCCGGAGACGATCCTCGCCCATCTGCTGGCGGCGGGCTTCCTGTTCGTGCTCCCGACGCTGCTGCTGCCCGCAGCGCTGCCGCCCGCGGCGCGATCGCACAGCCCCGGGGGCGCGCCCGCGACGCCCGCTGCCAGGGCGGCGTCGCCGGGCTCGGCCGTGGCGCTGCTGCGCTGGTACGCCACTACGGGCGTGGGCGCCGGGGGCGTGCTGCTGGTGCTGCTGGCGCTGGGAGAGGCGCCGCCGCCGCGCCTGCTGCCGGTGGGGCTGGCGCTGCTGGGGGCACAGCTCGTGTGGCTGGGGCTGCCCGGCCCAGGTCCGCTGCGCGGGGTGATCCTGGTGCCGCTGGCCGGGCGGCTGGCGACCGGCGTGCTGCTCTTCTATGCGGCGCTGCGCTTTGGACGGGGCGCTGGCCCCGCGGATGCACTGTGGCTGGCCAAGGTGGGCGTGCTGCTGTTCATGGCCGGCGTGGCCCTGCCGGAAATGCTGGCGGAGCGGGAGCGGGACGCGGCCACGCCGCCCGGGGGCACGCTGGCGCGCCAGTCCATCTGGCTGGCCGGCACCACCGCGCTGGTGGCGGGGCAGCTCTGGACGGAGCCGGCGCTGGTGCGGGCGGGCGCGCTGATCTGGCTGGGCGGGCTGGCCTGGCACGCGTGGGTCGCCTGGGTCGCAGGGCGTGTGGCCCTGCCGGCGCAGGAAGCCGGGCGCTGAGGCGGCGGGCTCCGCTCACGCGCCGCTCAGACACTGCTCTGCGCGGCGAGCCGCTCGGCCGCCCGCAGCACGGAGACGAGTTCCGGCTCACTCACGCCCAGCTCGGCCAGGTGCGCGACCAGCTCGCGCAGGTAGTCCAGCGCGGTGCCGCTCGCGCCGCGGCCTTGGGCAACCAGCTCCACCAGCCGCTGCGGATCCTGCGCCCCGAAGAAGGAGGGATGCGCCGGGTTGGGGAGGTAAACCCAGGCTGGTACGGTCCCGCCGTTGTCCGCGTGCGCCGCCTCCAGCGGCGCCGGGGTCTCCGCCCCGTTCGTGCGCAGCAGCGTGACGGACAGCCGGCGCCGCAGGTAGCCCGCGCCTTCGCGCTCGTCCAGGTAGGCCAGCGCCGCCGCTTCGTCCGCAGCCGCCACCGCGTAGGCCATGCCCACGCAGCGCCCGCCTTCGCGCAGGCCGATCACCAGCCCGGGCCGCTCGGGCGTGCCCCGGTGGTGCAGGGAATAGCGGCAGAACGCGCGGTGATAGCCGGTCAGCACGGCCGGCCGCCGTGCGAGGGAGGGAAAATCCGGGCGCCAGATCAGCGAGCCGTAGCCGAAGACCCAGCTTGGCGCCGGCACCTGCGCCGGCGGCCCGGCCGCCGGGCTCAGAGGCATACCCGTTCGATCAGGCGGCCCAGGAAGGCCACCCCCTTCTCGAGCTGCTCGCGCGTGACGAACTCGTTGGGCCGGTGCGCCTGGTCGATGTCGCCCGGACCGCAGATGACGGTGGGGATGCCGGCCTCGTTGTAGATGGCGCCTTCGGTGTAGTACGGCGCGGCGGTGGAGCGCTGCTGCCCCGTCAGCTCCAGGGCGATCGTCTCGATCGCGGCGCCCGCGGGCGTCATCATGGGCTGGCCCTGCCCC
>JBGOUY010000133.1:0-11133 GCA_041477795.1 bacterium | reverse complement strand
TGCGCGCCCGCCACGGCCTGCGCGAGGGCGTCTTCACCGTGGGCCTGTTCGGCCAGAAGTTCGAGGGCAAGGGCCAGCTCCTGCTGGTGGACGCGCTGGCCCGCCTGCGCGACGACGGCATCGCCTGCCAGGCGCTGCTGGTGGGGCCGGAACTGCTGCCGGACTTCATGGCGCGCCTGCGCGCCCGCATCGCCGAGCGCAGCCTGGGCGAGCGCGTGCGGCTGCTGGACTACGTGCCGCAGCCCCAGGCGCTCATGCAGCTCTGCGACGTCTCCGTGCTGGCCACCTACCAGGAGACCTTCGGCCTGGTGCTCATCGAGGCCATGAGCGTGGGCGTGGCCGTGATCGGCAGCAACGCCGGCGGCGTGCCGGAGATCATCACGGACGGGGAGAGCGGCCTGCTCTTCGAGACGCGCAACGCGGACAGCCTGTACGCCGCGCTGCGCCGCCTGCACGACGACCCGGCGCTGCGCGCGCGGCTGGCGCAGGCCGGCCGGCGCGTGGCGGCCGAGCGCTTCTCGCTGGCCCGGCACTACGACGCGCTGGAGGCGATCCTGCGCGGCGAATGGCCGCCCGAGACGGTACCGCCGCCGGCCGGCCACCCTGGAGCGCAGGGACCCCACCCGCCGGTTGCGCCGGCCGCCGGGCTGTGGCATCGATAGACGTTTGCTGCTCCGTCACCCCTTTCGCAGGGACGCGCCGCACCGACGCACCGCCTCGCCATGGCCGAACAGCTCCAGTTGGAAGTCCTCACCCCGCACCGGCGGGTGCTCTCCTGCACCACGCCCTGGGTGACCATCCCCGGCAGCGTCGGGGAGCTGGGAATCCTGCCCCAGCACGTGCCGCTCATGACGACGGTGGACACCGGCATTCTGCAGTACGAGGAGAACGGGCAGCCGCGCCGCGCCGCGGTGCACTATGGCTATGCGCAGGTGCAGGGCCATCACGTCACCGTGCTGGCCCTGATGGTGGAAGTGGGCGTGCACATCGACCGCCGCCGCGCGGAGAACGCCGAGCGCCGCGCCCGCGACCAGCTCAGCGCGCTCATGTCCGAGCAGTCCGATGCGCGCTCGCGGCTGGACAAGCATGAGGCCAAGCTGCGGCGCGCCATGGTGCGCCTGCAGGCCTCCCAGTAGCGCGCCGCCGCGCGGGGCGGCCCTGGGGGACTTGATTTTCCCGCCTGGTTCCCCTTTGAATTGAACGACCGCCGTGGACCGCCAGGGGAGGCCCGCGCGGGAACCGGAACATCCAGGGGCCCGGGCCAGGGCGCACCCGCCGGGCCGCCGCGCCGCACCCCCCGCGTCAGGAGGCAGCATGGAAGGGCTGATCCAGCAGTATCCGCTGACGCTCGACAAGATCCTGCGCCGCTCCAGCCGCATCTTCCCGGACAAGGAGGTGGTGAGCGTGCTGCCCTCCGGGCGCCGCCACCGCTATACCTACGCGGACTTCTACCGCCGCGTCCTGCGCCTGATGAGCGCCCTGCGCAAGCTGGGCGTGCGGCCGGGCGACCGCGTCGGCACGTTCCTCTGGAACGATCACCGCCACCTGGAGCTTTATTACGCCATCCCCTGCCTGGGTGCGATCACGCACACGCTGAACATCCGCCTCTCCGCCGAGCAGCTCGCCTACATCGTCAACCACGCCGAGGATGCGATCATCTTCGCCGATGAGACCCTGCTCAAGCCGCTGGAGCAGATCGCCCCGCAGCTCAAGTCCGTCAAGCGCTTCGTGGTGGTGAGCGAGAGCGGCCGCGCGGCCGGGACGCGCCTGGCGCCCCTGGCGGATTACGAGACGTTGCTGGCGCAGGCCGACGAGACGGAGGACTTCCCGGAGCTGGACGAGCGCACGGCCTGCGGGCTTTGCTACACCTCCGGCACCACCGGCAATCCCAAGGGCGCCCTGTACACCCACCGCGGCATCTTCCTTCACACGCTGATGGCGGGACAGGTAGACATGTTCGGGCTGAGCGAGCGCGACACGATGCTGCCCGTGGTGCCCATGTTCCACGCCAATGCCTGGAGCGCGCCGTTCATCGCGCCGATGGTGGGCGCCAAGCTGGTCTACGCGGGGCAGAATGTGACCCCGGAGGCCCTGCTGTCGCTCATCCGCGAGGAGGGCGTGACCGTCGCGATGGGCGTGCCGACGGTATGGCAGGGCATGCTGCTCTACCTGCGCGAGCACGGCGGGGGGCTGGGCAAGGTGCAGCGCATGGTGGTGGGCGGCTCCTCCGCCCCGCTGGCGATGATCCAGGCCTACCAGCGCGAGCTGGGCGTGGAGATCATCCACGCCTGGGGCATGACGGAGATGTCCCCGCTGGGCACGCTCAACCGCGGCTTGAGCAAAATGGAAGACTGGAACGAGGAGCGGCGCTGGGCCGCCCTGGCGCGTGTCGGCCGCCCCGCGGCCTGCGTGGAAATGAAGCTGCTGAACGACGCGGGCGAGGAGCTGCCCTGGGACGGCGAGAGCAGCGGGGAGCTGGTCGTGCGCGGCGCGGCGATCATCAGCGCCTACTACAAGAACCCCGCTGCCGCCGATCGCTTCACGCCCGACGGCTGGTTCCGCACCGGAGACGTGGCGACCATCGACGAGCACGGCCTGCTGCAGATCACCGACCGCACGAAGGACCTCATCAAGAGCGGCGGGGAGTGGATCTCCAGCGTGGCGATGGAGAACGCCATCATGGCCTGCCCCGGCGTGGCAGAAGCGGCGGTGGTGGCCCGGCCGGACGCCAGGTGGGACGAACGCCCGGTGGCCTTCGTCGTGCGCACCGGCAACGGCCAGCAGCTCGGCGCGGGGGAGGTCATTGCGCACCTGGCGCAGAGCTTCGCCAGGTGGCAGCTCCCCACCGAGGCGGACGTGCGCTTCATCGGGCAGATTCCGCGCACCAGCGTGGGCAAATTCGACAAGAAGGTGCTGCGCGCGCAATTCGGTGGCTGACCGTGGCGCTTGCCGCGGAGCGCGGCGCTGCTATAGTTGATCCGGGTGGGCAGCGCGTCGGGCGGCGCGGGCGCCCACGTTCCACGGACAGAGGAGCCTATGCCAGCCGATTCCAAGACCGCCAGACCCACCGTTGACGCGGACTTGCGCGAGATCGAATCGCTCGTGCAGTCCGTCCCCATCGAGGAAGCGCCCGCCCCGGCCGCCGGCCCGCAGGATGTGCCGGATCTGGAAGCCCTCGCCCGCGACCTTGGCCTCAGCGTGGAGGAGGTGAAGGCCCTCCGCGAGGCCAAGCTGGGCTAGCGGCGGATCGCACGGCGCCCTCTCGAGGCGCCCACCCCCGCGCGGCGCTCCCCTCAGAGGGCTCTTTCCGGTCTCAAGTGCGGCCGCAGGAATGCCACCACGCGCTCCACGAAGGCGTCCTCGGCCTGGCTGTGCGGCGTGTGCCCGCAGCGCGGCGCGATCCAGCTCCGCGCCCCCGGCACGGCGGCCAGGATGGAGTCCACCTGGGCCTGGGTGCCGAATTCGTCCGAATCCCCCTGCACGGCCAGCACGGGACAGCGCACGCGCGGCAGCTTCGCCCGGATGTCCCAGCGCGCGTGCACCTCGCTCAGCCAGTGCGCGCTCCAGGCGCGCAGCACGTCGTCGGCGCGCGGGCCGTGCAGCTTGCGCAGCCAGTCGGGCGTGCGGCCCGCCGCCTGCAGCGCCAGCAGGGCGCGGATGCCTGCCTGCGTCTCCGGCTCCACGAAGGTGTGGGCCGCCTCGGTGACGACCGCGCGCACGCGCTCAGGGTGCGCGGCGGCGAAGAGCAGGGCGATGCTGCCGCCGTCGCTGTGGCCCACCAGCCCGGGCCGCTCGATGCCCAGGTGCTCCAGCAGCGCGCGCAGCACGGGCACCTCGGCTTCCATGAAGCGATCCCCGAACCCCGGCCGCTCCTGCGAGCGCCCATAGCCCCAGCGGTCGTAGGCCAGCGTATTGACCTGCAGCAGCCCGGCCAGCCGCCCCGGCAGCTCCCGCCAGGAGCCGATGGCGCCCAGCCCGTCGTGCAGCAGCACGACCGTCGGGCGACGCGGCGCGAAGCCGTCGCCCCACTCGTAATGGAGCCGGTAGCTGCCCTGGAAGTCCGCCATGCGCCGCGCTTGAGGAAGATCGGGGGCGGGCCAGGCGTGCTCGTGCAGGGCCCCGTGCCCACCTCAGGCGCCCGCGCCCGTTTGCCGACGATAGTGGCTTACGGTGCGCGCCACAAGCCCCGCCCGCGGCAGGCCGATACGCCAGCGCACGGGTATGGCGCGCCCGCGCGAATCGGTGCGTCCCCACCGCACAGTTCCCGCGCTCTTGCCCGGTAAGCGCCTGAATCCGGTCGACTTTCCTTGTGACCTTAGGTATGGACCAGCGTTAGTGCAAGGAGAGGGTATCCGGGATCATGGCAGCATGAACCGGCCGCCCGACGGGGGGCGCATCTCGCACCACCAATTCAGAACAACCACCGAGACGGACGGTTCCACTATGAAGCGACTCTTTTCGTACCTGCTGATTCTCGCCGTGATCACGTTGCCCTTTGCCGCCGGCGCGGCCACGGACAAGGGCACGCAGACGATGGAAGCCAAGCTGCTCAAGGACATCCAGGACAGCAAGGCCATGTCGGCCAAGGTCAAGGCCTTCGCCATCAAGGTGCTGCTGCCCCTTTCCACGCACGCCGCATTCGTGAAGGCCGTGGAGGCCCAGAACGCGAAGAAGTTCACCCTGGAGCAGATCCAGGTGATCGACAAGAAGTGGATGGCGGCCGAAGAGAAGATGCCCATCCAGACCGAACTGCAGACCAACGCGTGCGCCAAGGAGCTGAGCAAGATCGTGGAGGCGCACCAGGGGCTCAACGAGTCCTTCGTGATGGACAACCTGGGCGCCAACGTCTGCATGAGCGGGCTGACCAGCGACTACTGGCAGGGGGATGAGGCGAAGTGGCAGAACTCGTTCGCGGAAGGCAAAGGCGGCGTGGACGTCGGCAAGGTCTCGTTCGACAAGTCGGCCAACCAGAACCTGCAGCAGGTCTCGCTGCCCATCCTGGGCAAGGGGGGCAAGGTCATCGGCGCGGTCACCTGGGGCGTCATCGTCGACAAGCTGTAGGCCGCGGCACCTGCCCGCACACCGCCCAGGCGAGGGACCCGGGCGGTCCCGGGGCCGTTGCGCCCCTTTTCCTTTTCAGTTGAAGTATTGCTTATGAGCATCAAAAGGAAGTTTCTCCTGCTCACGGCGCTGCCCATCGTCGCCTTCATCCTGTTCATCGGGATGAGCTGGTGGACCCTGCAGACGATGTACGGGACGGCCGAGCGGCTGATCCAGGGGCAAATGCTGCCGCTGGTGAACCAGGACGTGACCAAGCTCAATGGGCTGCAGGCCAGCATCAAGGCCATGCTGGAGGCCGACCGGGACGTGCACGAGGCCGTGATCGCCCAGAACGAGGCCCTGGTGGCCAGCACGCCCGAGGAGCACAAGGCGGCCGACACCGCGAGCCTGGCGAACATCGACGAGGCCCGCAAGCAACTGGCCCGCGCCAGCGAAGCCTTCGATGCGGACTCGCAGACGGTCTACGCCAAGCTGAAGACCGATTACGCGGCGTGGGAGGAAAAGACGCGCAAGGTGGTGGAGTACGCCAACGATCCGGAGAAGCACACCTTCGCGCTGCGCATCGGCTACGGCTCGGCGGCCGACACCTTCGCGGCCATGCGCGCGGACGTCGCCAAGCTCACCGCGCTGCAGGAGACCCACATCAAAGAGATGGCGGGGGTCATGAACGGCAAGATCGACGCGGTGCGCGCGGACGTGGGCGGCATGCGGCAGCTTGCCGATCGCGTGCAGCTCGCCTTCCTCCTCATCGCCGCGGCGATGACCGGGGCGCTGGCGCTGCTGGGGATGCTGACGGCGCGCTCCATCACGCGCCCGGTCAACCGCGCCGTGCTGCAGCTCTCCGAGGTGGCCAGCGTCACCGCCTCCGCCTCTTCGGAGGTCGCGCAGTCCAGCCAGAGCCTCGCCTCGGGCGCTTCGCAGCAGGCGGCGAGCCTCGAGGAGACGTCCTCCTCGCTGGAGGAGGTGGCCGGCATGACGCGCCAGAACGCGGAGCACAGCCAGCAGGCCAACGTCTCCGCGGCCGAGGCCCGCACGCTGGCGTCCCAGGGCGGCGAGGCCATGCAGCGCATGCACCAGGCCATCACGGCCATCAAGGCCTCCTCCGACCAGACCGCGCGCATCATCCGCACCATCGACGAGATCGCCTTCCAGACCAATCTGCTCGCCCTCAACGCCGCCGTGGAGGCCGCGCGGGCCGGTGACGCCGGGAGGGGCTTCGCGGTGGTGGCCGAGGAGGTGCGCAACCTCGCCCAGCGCAGCGCCGCCGCGGCCAAGGACACCAACGTCATCATCGACGAGTCCAAGGCCAAGGCCGACGTGGGCGTCAAGACCGCCGGCGAGGTGGCCAACGTGTTGCAGCGGATCGTCGAGTCCGTGCAGCAGGTGGAGGACCTCGTCAAGGAAGTGGCCCGGGCCAGCCGCGAGCAGGCCGATGCGGTGGAGCAGGTCAACGGCGCCGTGGCCCAGATGGACCAGCTCACCCAGAGCAACGCCGCCAGCGCCGAGCAGACCGCGTCCGCCAGCCAGGAGCTCTCCTCCCCGTCGCGCCAGCTTATGCAGATCATCGCCGATCTGCAGACGCTGGTGGGCGAGCGGGGTGGCAATGGTGGCAAGCACCCCGCCCTCGCCGATGAGCACGGGCCGCATCCCGCGCTGGAGGACGGTGACGAGGACGACTGGCAGCGCGCGCTGCCCTCCCATTGATGCACCGGCCGGGGGCGGCCCTGCCCCCGGCCTCGCTGCGCCTCTGCACCGGCAGCCGGATTCCCGCTATCCCCGTTGGCGGCATCCGCGCGCCGGGCGGCCGGCGCGCCCGCGGCGGCCTTGACATCGCGCGGTGCCCTCACTAAGAGGAGGCTGGATGGAGCCGGTGCGCCCGGCGCCGCCACCGCCCCGGCAGGCCGGGCAGGCGGCGGCGCACCACAGCGGACGTGGGGGCGGCTCGCGTCCGCGACTCAGCCCGCTCGCCGGGCCGGCGTGTCTCTTCCCTCAGCGAGTCCGAACTCCTATGAACGCGAAACTGAGCGCCGCGCTGGCGCTGGGTCTGCTGGTGCTGGCGCTGGCCGCCGCCCCCGTCTGGGCCGGCAAGAACGACGATACGCTGCGCTGGGCCTCCAATCTCGAGGTCGAAAACGCCGATGCCTACTTCAACAGCGCCCGCGAAGGCATCGTCTTCGCCCGCCTCACCTGGGACCAGCTCCTCCACCGCGACCAGAAGACCGGCGAGTACAAGCCGCTGCTGGCCAAGAGCGTGCGCTGGGTCAACGACACCACCATCGAAGCGGAGCTGCGCCAGGGCATCACGTTCCATAACGGCGAGAAGTTCGACGCCGACGACGTGGTGTTCACGCTCAACTTCGTCTCCAACCCGGCCAACAAGGTCGTCACCACCACCAACGTGGACTGGATCAAGAACGCGGAGAAGCTGGGGCCCTACAAGGTGCGCATCAACCTGAAGGCGCCCTTCCCCGCCGCGTTCGAGTACCTGGCCGGGCCGATCCCGATCTACCCCAACGAGTACTACGCCAAGGTGGGGCCGCAGGGCATGGGCCTCAAGCCGGTGGGCACCGGGCCCTACAAGGTGACCTTCGTCGAGCCGGGCAAGACGGTGCGCTGGGAGAAGAACGAGCATTACTTCAAGGACAGCCCCAAGGGCCAGCCCAGCATCGGCAAGCTGGAGTTCCGCACCCTGCCCGACAAGGAGACCCAGACCGCTGAGCTGCTCACGGGCGGGCTGGACTGGGTCTGGCGCGTGGAGAAGGACCAGGCGGAGAAGCTGGCCGCGATGCCCAACCTCGCTGTCGCTTCGGGCAACACGATGCGCATCGGCTACATCGGCATGCGCACGATGGGCGAGCGCGCGACCCCGCTCAAGGACATCCGCGTGCGGCGCGCCATCGCCCACGCCGTGGACCGCAAGGCCATGGCCGATAACCTGGTCGGCGGCGGCTCGCTCGTGGTGCACTCCGCCTGCTTCCCCGAGCAGTTCGGCTGCACGGACCAGGGCGTGCCGCGCTTCGACTTCGACCCGGCCAAGTCGCGCGCCCTGCTCAAGGAAGCCGGCTACGGCAACGGCCTCACGATCGACCTGTACGCCTACCGCGAGCGGCCCTATGCCGAGGCGATCATCGGCTACCTGCGCGACGTGGGCATCACGGCCAACCTGCGCTTCCTCGTGTACTCGGCCCTGCGGGACCAGGTGCGCAGCGGCGCGGTGGACCTGTTCTTCATGACCTGGGGCTCCAACTCGGTCGCGGATACCTCCGCCATCACGGGCAACTTCTTCCGCTTCAACGACGACGATGCCAACCGTGACCCGCAGGTGAAGGCCTGGCTGGAGACCGCCGATACCTCCATCGACGAGAACGTGCGCAAGCAGAACTACCAGAAGGCCCTGGCGCGCATCGAGGAGCAGGCCTACTGGCTGCCCCTGTTCACCTATTCCACCTTCTACGCCTTCAACAAGGAGCTGGAGTTCACGCCGACCACGGACGAGATTCCGCACTTCGTGAACTCCCGCTGGAAGTAGGCGCCGGCGGAGGCCGGCGCCTGGGCGGTGTGTCGTAGGGGCATGGCATGCCATGCCCCTACTCGCGCTGGAAGCAGGCGCCGGCGGAGGGCCGTGCAGAGGCGGCATCTGGGCAGCGCAGGGGCATGGTAGGGGCATGGCATGCCATGCCCCTACTTCGGGTCCATCGGCGCGGAGGCGGAGCAGGGCCGCCCGGGCGGCACACCAAGGGGAGCACGCCATGCTGGCCTATGCGGTGAAGCGGCTGCTGCTGGCGGTGGGGGTGGCCGTGGCGGTGTCCATCGTCACGTTCATGCTGCTGCGCACCTCGGGGGACGTGGCGACGGCCATCGCCGGGCCCAGCGCCACCTCGGCGGACATCGAGCACGTGCGCAAGCAGTACGGCCTGGATCGTCCGCTCATCGTGCAGTACGCCGAGTGGGCCGGCGCCGCGCTGACCGGGGACTTCGGCCAGTCCTTCTACTTCAAGTCCTCGGTCTCCGGGATCGTGCGCGACCGCATGGCCGTCACGATGATCCTGGGTGGCTGCGCCCTCGGGTTCGCCCTGGCGCTCTCCATCCCGCTGGGCGTGCTGGCGGCGCTGCGCCCGAACACCTGGCTGGACCGCGTCGCGCTCACGCTGTCCGTGCTGGGCCAGGCGCTGCCGACGTTCTGGTTCGCCCTCATGATGATCATCCTCTTCGGCGTGATGCTGCGCTGGCTGCCCATCACCGGCAGCTCCACCTGGAAGCACTTCGTGATGCCCTCCATCGCGCTGGGCTACTACGCCACGCCGGCCATCATGCGCCTCACACGCACGGGCATGCTGGACGTGCTGGCCTCGGACTACATCCGCACCGCGCGCGCCAAGGGCCTGCGCACGGGCACGGTGCTCTTCAAGCACGCCCTGCGCAACGCCATCATCCCCGTGGTCTCCCTGGCCGCCGTGCAGTTCGGCTTCATGCTGGGCGGCTCCATCGTCATCGAGACCATCTTCGCCCTGCACGGCCTGGGCTTCCTGGCGTGGGAATCCATCACGCGCTCGGACATCGCCGTGGTGCAGGCGGTGGTGCTGGTGCTGTCGCTGTTCTTCATCCTGCTGACGCTGCTGGCCGACCTGCTCAACGCCTTCCTGGATCCGCGCATCCGGGTGGCCTAGGCTCTGTCTGGGAGTTGGGGACTCGAATGAATTCTTGGCACCGCCGGACTCCGCGCGCTTCGAGACGCTCGCTGCGCTCGCTCCTCAGCAACGCGGAGTCCTATTGCTTCAATGCCATAGACTCAGCCGCAGCCCTGAGGAGTCCTGCGCAGCAGGACGTCTCGAAGGGTGCGGCGTCGACAGCCGTTCTTTCAGACTGGGCGTAGCCGCGCCCGCGCCGCACCGGAGCCGCCATGCTCGCCGACAAAGCCGCCCCGCTGGGGCCCGCGCTGGAGCCGACGCCCGGCCAGCTCCTGCTGCGCCGGGCCTTCGGCCACCACGGCGTCACCTTCGGCGCGACGGTGCTGGGGCTGATCGTGGCGCTGGCGCTGCTGGCGCCCCTCCTCGCGCCGCACGACCCGTACCACCAGGACCTGGCGCGGCGCATGATCGAGCCCTTCTGGCACGCCAAGCACAACGCCGCGCACCTGCTGGGCACGGACAACCTGGGCCGCGACTTCCTCAGCCGGCTCATCTACGGCTCGCGCATCTCGCTGCTGATCGGCTTTTCGGCCATGCTCATCAGCGGGGTCATCGGCTCGCTGCTGGGCATCACGGCGGGCTACTTCGGCGGCCGGGTGGACCTGGCCATCACCTTCGTCATCACCCTGCGCCTGAGCCTGCCCGTGGTGCTGGTGGCGCTGGCGGTGGTGGCGCTGGTGGGCGGCTCGCTGACCGTGGTGATCCTCGTGCTGGGCCTGCTGCTGTGGGACCGCTTCGCCGTCGTGCTGCGCAGCGCCACACAGCAGGCGCGCTCGATGGACTACGTGGCCGCGGCGCAGGTGGCCGGCTGCTCCACCGCGCGCATCCTGTTCAGCGAGATCCTCCCCAACATCCTCAACCCGCTCATCGTCGTGGCCACGCTGGAGATGGCGCACGCGATCCTGCTGGAGGCGGCCTTGAGCTTCCTGGGCCTGGGCGTGCAGCCGCCGCTGCCCTCCTGGGGCCTGATGGTGGCCGAGGGCAAGTCCTTCATGTTCTTCGATCCCTGGCTGATCACCTTCCCGGGCCTGGCCCTGTTCCTGCTCGTGCTGGCGATCAACCTGCTGGGCGATGGCGTGCGCGACGTGACCGCGCCGGAGCACCGCAATTGAACGCGTCCGACACCGTGCTGGCCGTGGAGCGCCTGGAGGTGGAAATCCCCCTGGCCAGCGGGCTGCTGCACCCCGTGCGCGGCATTAGCTTCTCGGTGCGCCGGGGCGAAACAGTGTGCATCGTGGGCGAAAGCGGCTGCGGCAAGACCCTCGCCGCGCTGGCCATCATGGGCCTGCTCCCCAGCCGCGCCCGGCGCAACGCCGAGCGGCTCGAGTTCGCCGGCATGGACCTGCTGCGCGCCCGCGAGCGGCAGATGGCCGACGTGCGCGGC
>JBGOUY010000017.1:0-29374 GCA_041477795.1 bacterium | reverse complement strand
GGAGCAGATGGTGGAGAGCATGGTGCAGGCCGACCTGAAGCGGGTCGCGGCCGGCTGAGGGCCGCGCGGCCCGCTTCCGCCGCGCCGTCGCCCGCCGCCGCCTGCCGCCGCGCTACTTCATGTGCGCGCGGAAGTCCGGCGGGACTTTCTTGGGCAGCGTCAGAGAGGTCGTGCTATGGGTTGCGAGGGGAGCCGATCGAACCGGCATCGGCTGTCCCTCTGGGGGATGTCGGCAGATATCCTTTCGCCCTAGGTCGAGTCCGCGCCACCGCTCATGATCCTCTCCGCCTTTCCCAGGATCTTCGTGACCGGCGCCGCGGGATTCATCGGCAGCAACCTGGTGGACCGCCTGCTCGCCGGCGGTCATGAGGTCGTCGGGTACGACAACTTCTCGACCGGATTCGAGACGTTCGTGGAGGGCGCCCGCACTTCGCCGCGCTTCACGCTGGTGCGCGGTGATCTGCTCGATGCGGACGCTCTGGGCCGCGCCATAGCGGGCAGCCGATTCGTCTTTCACCTGGCCGCCAACGCCGACGTGCGCTTCGGCCTGAACCATCCCAGCCGCGACCTGGAGCAGAACACGATCGCGACGTTCCGCGTGCTCGAGGCCATGCGCGCCAACGGCATCCGCCACATCGCGTTCTCCTCCACCGGGTCGGTCTACGGCGAGGCTGCGGTCATTCCGACTCCCGAAGACGCCCCCTTTCCGGTTCAAACTTCGCTGTATGGCGCGTCGAAGCTCGCCGGGGAAGGATTGATCGAAGCGTATTGCGAAGGCTACGGCTTTACCGGATGGATCTTCCGCTTCGTATCGATCCTGGGCGAACGCTATTCCCACGGCCACGTCTTCGATTTCTGCCGGCAGCTGCGGGCCAACCCGCGGGAATTGCACGTGCTGGGCGACGGGCATCAGCGCAAGAGCTACCTCTATGTGCAGGACTGTCTCGACGCGATGCTCGCCGCGATCGAGAAGGCGCCGGGCCGCGTCAACGTCTTCAATCTGGGCACGGACGAAACCTGCGAGGTGAACGACTCAATCGCCTGGATCACGGGACACCTCGGGCTCGTGCCGAAGCTGGTATATACGGGTGGTGACCGGGGTTGGGTGGGTGACAATCCCATCATCTTCCTGGATTGCGCCCGCGTGCGCGAACTGGGATGGAAGCCCAGGCTCACCATTCGCGAGGGCATCGTCCGCACGGTGCAGTACCTGTTGGATCATCCCGATATGCTGGAGCAGCGGACGTGAACATCGCCGTGGCCGGCCTGTGGCATCTGGGTAGCGTGACGGCGGCCTGCCTGGCGGCGCAGGGCCATACGGTCGTGGGCTATGACCGGGACCCCGAGACCGTGAAGCGCCTGGCCGCGGGCCATCCGCCGGTGGCGGAACCGGGTCTTCCCGCATTGACGGCCCAGGGCATCAAGGCGGCGCGCCTCAGCTTCTCCGCCGATCCCGGCTGCGTGTCGTCCGCCGAAGTGCTTTGGGTCTGCTACGATACGCCCGTCGACGAGGAAGACCGCGCCGATATCGACTTTGTCGTGCGCGAGGTGCGTGCCCTGTTCGCACACCTGCGGCCCGGCACGCGGGTGCTCGTCTCGGCCCAGCTTCCCGTCGGTTCGGTTCGCAGGCTCGAGGACCTGTTGGCGGCGGACCGGCCGGGATTCGACGCGGGGTTCGTGAGCGTGCCGGAGAACCTGCGGCTCGGCCGCGCCATTGAGGTCTTCACCCGACCGGAGCGGATCGTCGTGGGCGTCCGCCGGCCCGCGGACCGGGCGCTGCTGGACGAGCTGCTCTCGCCCCTGTGCCCGAATCTGATCTGGATGCGGGTGGAGTCGGCGGAGATGACCAAACACGCGATCAATGCATTCCTGGCCACCTCCGTCACGTTCATCAACGAGATCGCGGCTCTGTGCGAACAGGTCGGCGCGGACGCCGGCGAGGTGGAGTTGGGCCTCAAGTCCGACCAGCGCATCGGCTCTCGTGCGTATCTGAAGGCCGGTCCGGCGTTCTTCGGCGGAACGCTGGCCCGGGATATCGCCTACCTGACCGGCATGGGCCGGCGCTTCGCATTGCCCTGCCCTTTGTTCCATGGCGTGGACGAGAGCAATGCCCGCCATAAGGAATGGCCGCGCCGCCGGCTGGCGGAACTCCTGGGCGACCTGAGCAACAAGCACATCGCCGTGCTGGGCCTCACCTACAAGCCGGGCACCGACACGCTGCGCCGCTCGGAGGCCGTGGAGCTGTGCCGCTGGCTGCATCAGCAAGGCGCGCGAGCCACGGCTTACGATCCCGCGGTTCGCACCCTGCCCACGGACCTGCAAGGCGTGCTGACACTCTGTGGCTCTCCCGCCGAAGCCGCGGCAGGCGCCCATGCGTTGTACCTCGCCACCCCCTGGCCCGAGTTTGCCGACCTGGATGGCGCCGCCCTGGTGCGCGCCATGGCGCAACCGATCGTGCTCGATCCGGGCCGCGTGCTGAAACGCCCGCCACAAGGAGCGGGGATCCGCTACCTCACCGTCGGGAGCCCGGCATGAGGTTGAAGGGACTGCGCGCCCTGATTACGGGAGCCAGCCAGGGGTTCGGGCTCGCTGCCGCACGGGCCTATGTGCAGGAGGGCGCGGACGTGGCCATCTGCGCCCGCAGCGTGGAAGCCCTGCAGAAGGCCGAACGGGAACTGACGGCGCTGGCGGCCGGAAGGACGCGCGTGCTGGCCCGGAGCGCGGACATCGCCCGCGAGGCGGACATCGTGGGGCTCGTGCGGCACCTCGAGCAGAGTTGGGGCGGCGTGGACGTGCTGTTGGCCAATGCCGGCATCTACGGGCCCAAGGGCGCGATCGAGGAAGTGGATTGGGCCGAATGGGCTCGGGCGATCGAGATCAATCTGCTGGGCAACGTATTGTGCTGCCGCGCCGTGCTTCCCGGCATGAAAGCCCGGCGCAAGGGCGTCATCATCCTGATGTCCGGCGGCGGCGCGACGAATCCGATGCCCAGGATCAGCGCCTATGCGGCGTCGAAGGCGGGGCTGGTGCGCTTTGGGGAGTCGCTGGCCAGCGAAGTGCGGGAATTCGGGATCACCGTCAACGCCATCGCACCCGGAGCCCTCAATACGCGCCTGCTGGACGAGGTGCTGGAGGCCGGCCCGGAAAAGGTGGGGCGCGCCTTTCACGAGCAGATGGTGAAGATCAAGGCCCAGGGCGGAACGCCCCTGGAGAAGGGCGTCGAGCTTGCGGTCTATCTCGCGGCGCATGGCTCCAATGGCGTGACCGGCCGGCTCCTCAGCGCCGTGTGGGACCCTTGGGCGCGCCTGGACAGCCTCGCGCCGGAACTGGCGGAGTCGGACATTTACACGCTGCGCCGAATCGTCCCCAAGGACCGCGGGAAGGACTGGGAGTGAATGGAATGAATGTCGGCATCGTCGGATGCGGCCTGATCGGCCAGAAGCGGGCAGCCGCCCTCGCCGGCGCGACGCTCGTCGCATGCGCGGACGTGTCCTACGATCGGGCGCAAGCCCTGGCGGCCCGCCATTCCGCCGCCGCCATGGCCGATTGGCGCAAGCTGGTGGCATTGCCCGCCGTGCAGATCGTCGTGGTCGCCACGCCCCACGATCAGCTTCCGATCGTCACCCTGGGCGCAATCCAGACGGGCAAGCACGTGCTGGTGGAGAAGCCCGCGGCCCGCAGCGCCGAAGAGCTGGATCCGGTGATTGCCGCGGCGAGAAAGGCCGGCGTGCGCGTGCGTGTGGGCTTCAATCATCGCTACCATCCTTCCTTCCTGCGGATGCGGCAGATCGTTGCGGCGGGGGAGGCGGGAGAGCTGATGTTCGTGCGGGCGAGCTACGGACACGGCGGCCGGCCGGGATACGAGAAGGAATGGCGCGCGGCCAAGGCCATCGCCGGAGGCGGCGAGATGATCGATCAGGGCATGCACCTGATCGATCTGGCGCGGCTCTTTCTCGGAGACTTCACAAGCGCCAGAGGCAGCACGCCCACGTACTTCTGGAACATGCCTGTGGAGGACAACGGCTTCATGCTCCTGGAGACGGCGCAGCGGCAGGTCGCGTTTCTCCATGCGAGCTGGACGGAATGGCGCAACACGTTCTCCTTCGGGCTCTACGGCCGCACCGCGAAGCTGGAGGTGACGGGCCTGGGCGGCAGCTACGGCGACGAGCGGCTCGCCTTCTACAAGATGTCGCCCAACCTGGGCCCGCCCGAGACGACGATCTGGGAGTTCCGCGGTCCAGACACCTCGTGGGAGGTCGAGTTCCGGGAATTTCTCGACGACATTCGCCTGAATCGTGAGCCCGCGGCGGGTCTGAACGACGCTCGTGCCGCGCTGGACGTGGTGGGGCGCATCTACAGGGAGCAGGGACGATGATCATCGCCCGCAGCCCGCTGCGCATCTCCCTCGGCGGCGGAGGCACGGACCTGGCCTCCTACTATCGCGATCACGAGGGCTTCCTCATCGCCGGCGCCATCGACAAGTACGTGTACATCACGCTCCACGAGACCTTCGTCGACGAGTGCATCATCAAGTACTCCAAGCTGGAGCGGGTCTCCCGAGTCGAGGACATCCAACATCCCATCATCCGGGAAGCCCTCAAGCTGCTGCGGGTTCCGATTCAGCGCACCGAGATCAGCAGTCTCGCGGACATCCCGGCGGGCACCGGCCTCGGCTCCTCCGGCAGCTTCACGACGGCGCTGCTCAAGGTGCTGCACGCGCATCAGAAATCAATGATCCATCCGCGGGATCTGGCCGAGCAGGCGTGTCAGATCGAGATCGACCTGCTGCAAGAGCCGATCGGCAAGCAGGATCAGTACATCGCGGCCTTCGGCGGCGTCACCTGCTTCAGGTTCCGCAAGGACGGATTCGTGGAAAGCAGCCCGCTCAACTTGAGCCGGTCCACGCTCTACGAGATAGAGGATGGCCTGTTGCTGTTTTTCACCGGCTTCTCCCGTTCGGCCTCTTCCATCCTGAAGGAGCAGGACACCAAGTCGCGGCAGAACGACCTCGAGATAACGCAGAATCTGCACCTGGTGAAGCAGATGGGGTTGGAGAGCCAGAAGCTCCTGGAGGCCGGCGATCTGCAAGGGTTTGCCAAGCTCATGAACGAGCATTGGGAGCGCAAGAAGCAACGCTCGAAGACCATCAGCAATCCCCACATCAACGAGTGGTACGAGCTGGCCATGAAGAACGGCGCCCTGGGCGGCAAGCTTGTCGGCGCGGGTGGCGGAGGCTTCCTCATGTTCTATGCCGAGGACACGAAAAGGCTGCGTCAGGCGATGGAATCGGTGGGGTTGACCGAAGTGCGCTTTCGCTTCGACTTCGAAGGCACGCGCATCGTGACCCAATCCTAGCCGCTGCTGCGCGTCGGCGAATCGACACCACCGCACCTGCGTCGCGAGGATGCCCACCGTATGCTGCCTGTCGCCATCCTGGCTGGCGGTCTGGCCACCCGGCTCCGCCCCATCACGGAGAAGATCCCCAAGTCGCTCGTGGACATCGACGGCGAGCCATTTGCCGCCCACCAGTTGCGACTGCTTCGCTCGCGCGGCGTCACCCGCGTCGTGCTGTGCCTGGGATACCTCGGGGAGATGGTGCGGGATTGGGTCGGCGACGGTGAGCGCTTCGGATTGGCCGTGCACTACTCCTTCGATGGGGATCGTCTGCTGGGCACGGGGGGCGCCTTGCGGCGGGCCCTGCCTTTGCTGGGCGGACCTTTCTTCGTGATGTACGGCGATTCCTACCTCCCCTGCGACTTCGCCGCCGTCGAAGCGGCCTTCCGCCATGCGGCCAAGCCCGCCCTGATGACGGTGTTCGGCAACGCGGGCCGATGGGACACGAGCAATGTGGAGTTCCGGGACGGGCGGATCGTCGCGTACAGCAAACGCCACTTGACGCCCGCCATGCAGCACATCGACTATGGACTCGGGATTCTGACGCCGGCGCTCTTCGACGAGATGCGGGCAGAGACCTTCGACCTCGCCGAATTGTATGAGCGGCTGGTGCAGGACGGACGCCTGGCGGCATTCGAAGTGCTCGAACGCTTCCATGAGGTCGGGTCCTTCGCCGGACTGGAGGAATTCCGCGACTATTTGAAGCACAAGCACCCCCATCGAACCGCGTAGGCGAAACAGCGCCTGTCAGGAGACACGAGATGACCTTCAGCCAGACTTTTCTCGCGGAAACGGCTCAGATCGCGGGAAAACTGGACCCCGCGGAGATCGAGAAGCTCGCCCAGTGCCTGGCGGCTCTCCGCCAGCGGGGCGGCCGCCTGTTCATCCTGGGCGTCGGGGGGAGCGCGGGCAATGCCTCCCATGCGGTAAACGACTTCCGCAAGATCGTCGGAATCGAGGCGTATGCGCCCACGGACAACGTCTCGGAGCTGACGGCGCGCACCAATGACGAGGGCTGGGCCACGGTGTTCGTGGAATGGCTCAAGGTGAGCCGGCTGGGCGCAAAGGATGCCGTGCTCGTGTTCTCCGTCGGGGGCGGCAATCTCGAGAAGAACGTGAGCCCGAACCTCGTGTACGCGCTGCGACTGGCCAAACAGACAGGTGCGACGATCTGCGGCGTGGTGGGCCGCGACGGGGGATACACGCGCACTGTCGCCGATGCCTGCGTGGTCGTCCCGACGGTCGATCCGGAGCGGGTCACGCCCCACACCGAGGCGTTTCAGGCGGTGGTGTGGCACCTGCTCGTCTCTCACCCAGCCCTCAAGCAGAGCCAGACCAAATGGGAATCGGTGCGCTAGGCAGCCCGCCGGACACCGGGCTCCGCCGCGCCGTATTTCTCGATCGCGACGGCGTCCTGAATCGCGTCACCATCCGCGCCGGCAAGCCCTACCCTCCGCGCAGCGTGGCCGAACTGGAGATTCTTCCTGGCGTGAAAGCAGGCCTGCGCCTGCTGCGGCGGGCGGGCTTCCTCTTGATCGGGGCCACCAATCAGCCCGACATCGCGCGCGGTCTGCTGCCGCGAGCGACGGGCGAAGCGCTGAACACCCGCCTCCTGGCCGAACTGGAGTTGGACGAGATCCGCACGTGCTGGCACGACGACGGGGACGCTTGCGCCTGCCGCAAACCGAAGCCCGGACTGCTGCTGGATGCGGCGCGGGAGCATCAGGTAGACCTGCCTTTGAGCTACATGCTAGGAGACAGGTGGCGCGACATCGAGGCCGGGCAGGCGGCGGGATGCCGCACGGTGTGGTTGCGCGCGCCGTATGCCGAGCGGGGACCCTCCGCGCCGGCCGATTTCGTGACGGACCGTTTCGAGCCTGCCGTGCAGTGGATCCTGAAAGATGCATCCTCACGCGCATAGGGAAACATGACCGCCTTGAACGCCCTCAATGTGAAAATCTTCGCTGACGGAGCTGAGAAAGCGGGCATGCTCGACCTGTACCGCCGCCCGCACATCAAGGGCTTCACGACCAATCCGACGCTGATGCGCAAGGCCGGCATCGGCGACTACGAGGGCTTCGCGCGGGACGTGCTGAAGGCCATTCCGGACCGACCCATCTCCTTCGAGGTCTTCTCCGACGAGTTTCCCGAGATGCACCGCCAGGCGCGAAAGATCACGACCTGGGGGAAGAATGTCTATGTGAAGCTGCCGATCACGAACTCCCGCGGCGCCTCTTCGCTGGAGACGGTGCATGCCCTGGCGCAAGCGGGCGTCAAGGTCAACGTCACGGCGCTCATGACGCTCAAGCAGGTGCGGGACGCCGCCCAGGCCCTTGTGGACGGGCCGCCCGCATACATCTCGGTCTTCGCGGGGCGCATCGCCGATACGGGGCGGGACCCCGTGCCCCATATGGCGGCAGCGGTGGAGCTGTGCTCGATTACGCCCAATGTCGAGTTGATTTGGGCCAGTCCGCGCGAACTGCTGAACATCTTCCACGCCGATTCCATCGGCTGCCACGTCATCACCGTGACGCACGACATCCTGAAGAAGCTGGAGCTGCTGAACAAGGATCTCGATCAGTACTCGCTGGAGACCGTGCAGATGTTCCGCAATGACGCGGTCTCGGCGGGATTTGCGCTCTAGGGATTCCGTCCAAGCGCTGTGCTTCCGCAGGGAGCGGGCGCCGCCAACCGATGCGCCCCCCATGCGGTGGTGGAGAGGCCGCGTTGACGCGGGTCTCATACCGATTCGCATTCAAAGATGGAACAATTCCCCGCGTCCCTGAGGAGCGCGAAGCGCGTCTCGGAGCCGCGGGGCGCCGGCCGCGGCCTTCCCCTCGACTGCGCTCGGGACAGGCGAGACGTCCCGCTATGCGGGACTCCTCAGGCACGCGGCCTTTAGTCAAGCTTTGAAGGCGAATGGGTCTCAGCCAGCCGCGCCGCAAAGCCGCAGGAGCGTGCCCGATCACGTCGGACCTGGCGCACACCTCGGCGGCACGGGTACGCGAGCGACGCCGCGTTCAATCGCGGAGGGCGTTTAGCCGGCGCTGCGAGAGCGTTCTATGCCCTGCACAACACCCAATTCGAGCTGAGAGGACCCAACGGGATGCCGGAATAGTGCAGGGAGAAGTCCCCCAGCGCAGAGCCCAGCCGACGGGCTTCGGCAGGCGAGAGCAGGTTGAGGTTGCTTTCATCCGCCCAATACTTCAGCGGCGTGCGGCGCAGCAGAGAGCGGAACCACGGTTTCGGGAGGTAGTGCAGCAGGGGCAGACCCGTGTGCAGCTCGACGGGGAACAGGCGGTTCGGGCTGACCACGAACACGCGCCGGGCGACGCGCGCCAGCTCCCTGAGGAACAGCAGCTGCTGCTCCGCATTGCCCACATGCTCGATGACGGCATTGCTATAGGCGATGGCGAACTCACCGTTCGCGAAGGGCAGGGGGGCGTTGGGCCGGATCGGAACGAATTGCACTTGCGGGTAGTGGCGCAAGATCGTGGCGCCATCCGGGTCGATGCTCGCGCAGACGATATGCTCCGGATGCGGGAAGAAACGCTCGAGGATGTTCGCCTCCGCGCTCATTTCCGCCGAGACACCCACGTCGAGGATGCGGTCGTCAGCGCCGGGCCGCAGCAGCGCCAGGAACAGACGATAGATGCGCACGCGCGCGTGAAAGGAAATGCGCTTGGCGAAAGGCAAGGCCCCAGCATGGCGATAGTAGATCTCGTCGGTTGCCATGATCGTGTGCGTGCCTGCTGCTTGAGTTGCCAACCGCGCTCTGGCGTGCGCCGGGTGGCGCTCGCTGCGCTTGGTGAACCGGCCATCGCATCGGGCAGTGCCGGAGCTCAGTCGCCCTTGCTCCGCGCGATCACGAGAAACTCGCCGATGTTGGCCGTGAACTCCGCATCCAGCAAGCGCCCGGGTACGAACCGCGCGAGCACCCTGTACGTCTTCCAGATCGCCGGCGTGAGCGCCCGCAGCTGGCCGAAGAGATAGCGCAACGTGAATACCTTACGCGCGCTGCGCAACAGATCCGGCTCGAGGCCTGCGGCCCCGAGCAGCCGGTCCATTGCGCGTCGGGAAAACAGCACCAGGTGCTGGGAGGGCTGGAGCATGGGCCAACTGCCGCCCATCGCGTAGCGCAACCAATGGCCCGTGTCCGGTGTGGTCAGCACCAGCAGTCCGCCCGGCTTGAGCACCTTGCGGATGAGCGCGACGAGAGCAGCGGGGTCCGGCACGTGCTCGATCACATCAAAGGCTGTGACCACATCGAACTTGCCCAGTTCCGGCTGCAGGAGCGTCTGCTCGATGTCGCCCACGAGGATCCGGTCGCGCACGGCTGGCTGGGCCTTGGCACGAGCGGCAGGAGACCATTCTATGCCTGTGACGTCGAAGCCGGCGGCCTGCGCCACCTCCAGAAAGAATCCGGCCGAGCAGCCCAGGTCGAGTAACCGCCCGCCATGCACATGGCCCGCGATGACAGACAGGCGCCAGCGGTTGGTGCGCAGCTTGATGTCGCGGGCCTCGGCGTATTCGCGATACAGGCCCGATTGGTACTCCGCCTCCGCGAAGGTGGCCATGGCAGCGCGACCGGGAGCCTCTGCCTGGAAGATGACGCCAGCGGCGGGCGCGATGTAATAGGAAGCGTTCCCTTTTTTCCGGTAGAAGCGTGCCGGCTCGCCGGTTACGGGACAATGAATCGGCTTTGCGATCATGAGTCGCTTCCGCGCTCCTGGAGTGCCCGGTCCGCGTAATACAATTCGATGCGCCGGCGCACGATCCGCCGGTACACGGGCTGCAGCAGCAGCGGAAAGGCCGCGAGCCCCCACGCGAGCAAGCGCCAGTAATTCGGCACGAACACATGCAATTGCTTCCGCGCGACGGCGTCCAGAATGCTCTCCACCATCACCGGCAATGGCACGAGCAGGCGCGATTCGGCCGGAGGCGTGCGCTGCCGGAACGTCTCGTGATCGAAGAAGCTCGTCGCCACGCGGCCGGCATAGACGACCGTTACGCCGATGCCGAAGCGGGCGACTTCCTGCTGGAGCACCTCGGACCAGGCGCGCATACCCTGCTTGGCGGCACTGTAGGTGCCATTGGGGGTCATTGGCACCACGCCGGCGATAGAGCAGATATTGACGATGTGACCGCTGCCGCGCCGGATCATGCCATCCAGGAACACCTTGGTGCAGCGCAGCGCGCCGATGAAGTTCACGTCGGCGACCCGCTCGATTTCCTCGAGGGTAGCCTCCTCGAAGGTGCGGTAAGTGGCGAATCCCGCACAGTTGATCACGATATCGGGACAGCCATGCGCTTGCAGCACCTGCGCCGCCATGGCGCGGACGGACGACGTATCGGCGATATCGCAGACAATGGCGTCCGTGGCCCCGGATATCGCCCGGAGCCGGTCCGCCGCTTGCGTCAGCTTGACGCCGTCGTCGGCGACGATGACGACCCGCGCGCCTGCCTGCAAGAGGCGCTCTGCGAGAGCGAAGCCGATCCCCGAACTGCCTCCCGTCACGACGGCAAGCTTGTCCGCATACTCACTGGGCCGATAGTGTCGCACGCGTCTCCTTGGCACGCCGGGTCTGTTGCCTTGTGTGCGCTAGAGCGTCGCGCCTGCTGGGTTACGCGGGGACGCGGCGGAATAGCCGCTTGCGGCGCGCCCAGGCAGCTCCGCCACCTGCGTCAGCACCCTGCGGGGCTCTTATGCCCTGGTTTCCACCCGAATCCAGGCCAGCGCCAGGATTGATGCTAGCATGACGGTCGCTCCAATCCACAGCGGCGCGCCATACCCACTTGCGAGGATCAGGGCTCCAGCGTGACGAGTCGTGTCGGGCTACGCAGTGTGCTTAAGATCGGAATCGAATAGCGGCGCAAAGCGGTACTTGAGGAAGGCGTAGATATACGTCCACGGATCGAAGAAGAACGAGATTTTCTTGCCCTGCGCATACGATCGCGACTGGTAGTTCACGGGAATTTCCAGCGGCTTGTATCCACGGCGCACCAGCTTCGCGATCAATTCGCAGTCGAAGTCGAAGCGGTTGCACTCCAGCCGCATCCCTGCGATGCAGTCCCGGCGGAACACCTTGTACATGGTGAAGGGATCTTTGAGTCGCTGGCGGTAGAGCAGGTTGAAGAGACCCGTGAAGAAGATATGCCCCAGGTTCATCGAAGTGCTGGTCAGGAGTGCGTCGCCGAAGCGGCGCATCTTCCACGCGCTGCCGGAATGCCGCGAACCCACCACCAGCGCGCGGCGGTAAGTGCGCAGCGGCTCAAGCAGCGTCTCATAATCGTCCAGATCGTATTCCAGGTCCGCGTCCTGGATCAGGATGAAGTCGCCCGTCGCTTTGGCCAGTCCCGCCCGCACCGCGTGGCCCTTGCCCCGCGGCCGCTCTTCCAGGATCGTCGTGACGCGCGGATGATCCTTGAATCGCAGCACTTCGCTCCGCGTCCCGTCCGTCGAGTTGCTTTCCACCAGCACGATCTCGATGTCCAGCCCGGCGATCTCCTTCGCCAGCAGCGGCTCCATCACCTGCGCGAATGTGGCGCGCTCGTTGTAGACGGGCATGATGACGGAGAGACTCTGGCGGCGAAGCGAGGCCGGCGGGCGGGGGTCCCGGCGGGCGGTGGCGGCGATGCCGCCCGCGTAGCTGGGAATCATGAGCCGGCGCAGGGGCCCGGGTGTGAGCGCGTAGATCAGCCGCAGCAGGGGCGTGACCCACGGCACGGGATAGTAGGTGAAGTGCCGCAGCACATAGTCAAAGGACAGCACTTTGCGGTCAGGCTGAACGCGCACCGAGGAAAAACCACAGCGCACCAGCAGGCTTTCCAGCGTGGCGTCGGTGAAGTAGGACCAGCGATTGTGCCGGAATCCGATCCAATTTGCGCCCATCAGACGCGCCGTCGCGCTATTCAGGCTGGGCACCGTGGCAAACAGCAGGGCGCCGGCAGGCAGCAGCGCGCAGACCCGCTCCAACAGGGCCACCGGCGCGCGGGAAACGCTCAGGCTATCGATCAGGAGGCAGGCATCGACCGGTCGCGCCTGACCCGTCGCGGCACCGCCCAGGTTTGGAGGCTCCGCCAGGCCCGCGGCCGCGATGCCCGCGGCCGCGATGCCCGCGCCGGGTCCGCCGCCTTGCTCCAGCGGCAGGCTCACGACCTCGTGCCCGCGCAGCAGCGCTTCCTCGCCGATCCAGTCATCGCTGCCCGCAACCACGAGCAGGCGCAGGGGGCCCTTGCCTTGGCCACCCAGCGTGGCTTCAATCGCGTCGAGATAGCGCCCGGCCGTGCGCCGCTTGACGGCGCCCGTCTGCTCGGCCACCTCCTGCTCGGAGGGCCATAGGGAGACCGACACGCGGGAAGGTTGCGTCGCGGCCGACGCGGAAGCCGGCAGTGCCTCTCGAAAGACGAATCCGCAGGATTCACACTGCATCAGGCGCGTTCCGAGCAGCGTGAACTGATAGTCCACGGCCCCGCTGGTGCAAATACCGCACAGAGACGTCATCTGCCATTACCGCTGGAGGCATGCATCGGAGCGGATTCCAGGAGGTGTCGTTCGGCCGGCAGCCACGTTCACCGCGTTTCGTCCTGCCGTTGGCGGTCGTACCCTCCGCAGCGCGAAGGCGCGTGGAAGGCATCCTGCCCTCGGTGAGCCGGAGTATGCCAAAAAAAGCGCTCTTGGCACAGCCAATGTGCCGAGCGCGGCAGGAAGCGCAAGCAGTACAGCGCCGAGTGCAAGGCGCCGGCGGCTTTGGCGGCGGTGCGGGGCGAACAGACCCAGGCCGAGCGGGCGGCCAGGTTCGAAGTGCGGCCGACGTTGATCGGAGCCTAGCGGAAGGAGTCGGTGGAACGCGCCGGCGAGCTGTTCAGCAAGGGCCGAGACCGTGCCGAAAAGGACAGGGACGCGGAGGTGGCCGGGTTGTGCCGACAGATCGGCCAGCTCGAGGTGGGGCGCGACGCTTTGGCTGGAGTGTCTGGTCCGTCGATCCGGCACGGCGCAGCGAGACGATCGGGGGGACGAAGCCGCCCAGCATGGCCCGGCAGCCCCCGTCTGCAGGGCCTGCGCAGCGTCGCCTCCCGCGATGCCGGGCGAGGCGACCCTTCAACCGCAATCCACGCGAGCCCGGTCAGCGCATCCAACTCGCCGTGACAGCGACAATTCATTCCCGGCGCAGGCTGCGGGATCGGGCTGGCCGTGGCGGCCCCGGCGGCGCACCGCGGCGGCCGGGTGCGCTAGGCGCTCGGCAGACCGCTCAGACCGTAGAGATCCCGCGTCGTCTTGATGGAGCGGTGGCCCAGCAGGCGCTGCAGGGTGCGCAAATCGCCCCCGCGGCCCAGCACCGTGCGCGCGTACGTGTGGCGCAGGGTTTGCGGCGTGGTCTTGAAGCCCAGCGCGGCGTCTTCGCGCAGCGTCTTGACGATGCGCTGCACCTGGCGCGCGGTGATGCGGTAGCTGCCGTCCTTCTTGTTGCGCTGCCGGCTCACCACGAGCGGGTCGTTGGCCTCCAGGCTGTAGCCCTGGCTGCGGTTGTAATCCAGGATCACGGCCACGGTCTCGCGGGCCTCACGGTCCATGGGCACCTTGCGCGCGGGCTTGCCCCGCGTGCCGGGGATGATCAGGTTCATCTTGACCCGCTTGCCCGTGAACACGTCCGCGATGTTCAGGTTCACGAACTCGTTGATCTTGAGGCCCGTATGCAAAAGAAACGTCAGCATCTGGCGATCCCGCTCCTGGGCGAAGCCCCAGGTGCTCTTGATCAGCGCAGATGCCTGCTCGGTATTGAGCGTCGAAATAGCCTTCTTCATGGAGCGTCCTCCTGGCTGAGATGCGATCGCGCGAACGCGAAGCGCTTATTAGTCTGGCCTTCGGTGTCGTTTTTGGCAATAGGCTTGCTCCACAATTTCCACAATTCCCCCACAATCGGGCCGCCGAGGCCTGTGGCAGGCGCTGCCAGCGGGGCGCTCCAGCGCCCCGCCCGGGGCGGGTTGGCGGCGGGCCGGGGCGCAGCCCGCAAACCGGCGCTGACGCAGCCCACCGTGCCGATATAACGCCCGCCGTGGCCGGCAGTTGCGCCGCCGCGGGCCGCCGGTTTCCGGTTTCCGGTTTCCGGTTTCACATTTCGCGCCAAGTGGTTATGATTGAAATCATTGTGCAATCGGGGCACTGGCGTCAGCACCTGCCGGCACGGCGTCTGCGGCCCCCGCCCATTTCCGCGAGGGCTCGATGGAGGGTCGTACCGTGAGCCCGCAGGCTGCCACCCGCGCCACCGGTCGCTCCGCGGGCCGCTCCAGCCGCCGGCCGCAGCTGCTGCGCGGACGCAGGCCCGGCCGCAACTGGGGCGCGCGGGCGGCCCTGCCGCTGGCCTGGCTGCGGGTCTGTTTGCTGGCAGTCGCGCTGGGCGGAGCGCCGGCACCGGCGCAGGCGGCGCCGCGCACCTACACCATCGACGTGCACACCAGCAGCGTGATGGTGCTGCTCTACCGCCAAGGCCTGTTCGCTCTGCTCGCGCATGACCACGTCATCGTCGCCGAAGGCTTCGCGGGGCGCGTAACGGCGGACCCGGCGGACCTGGCGCACACGGCCCTGCAGCTCACCTTCCCGGTGCCCTCGCTGCAGGTTGATCCCCTGGCGGTGCGCCAGGAGCTCGGCCTGGCCGGCAAGCTGAGCCTGGACGACCGCAAGGAGATCCAGGCCAACATGCTCGCCCCGGCCCAGCTTGACGGCGTGCAGTACCCGCGCATCGTCGCCACGCTGGAGTCGGTGAGCGGGCAACTGCCCGACGTGATGCTCACGGTGCGCGTGCGCATCAAGAAGACCGAGAAGGTGCTCTCCATTCCCGCCCACGTGGAGCTGGCCGGCGACGAGGTGCGGGCCACGGGGGAGTTCACGCTGCTGCAATCCGACTTCGGCGTCGAGCCCTATAGCGCCGTGCTGGGCGCCATCGCCGTGCAGGACCCCGCGCGGGTGCGCTTCCGCATCGTGGCGCGCGCGGAGGCGGGCTAGCGCGAGCGGCGGCGCGGTCAGCACCGCTCATTGCACCCGGGCCAACGAGGGAGCCATGCCGCACGCCGGCAACCACCGCTTCGAGATCCTGCCCGAGGTGTACCGGGTGGGCGAGCTGGTCCGATCGGCCGGGGGCCGGCCCGTGCTGGTGGGCGGCTGGGTGCGCGACGTGCTGCTGGGCATCGAGCACCGCCAGGATTACGACATCGAGGTGTTCGGCCTGCCCATGGGGCGGCTGCGCGCCATCCTGGGCCGGGTCGGCCCGGTGCACTCGGTCGGGCGGCACTTCGGCGTCCTCAAGCTCAAGACCGAAGGTGCGGAATACGACGTGAGCGTGCCGCGCCGCGAGAGCAACATCGGCAAGGGCCACCGCGGCTTCCTGGTGGAGCCGGACCCGCACATGCGCTTCGAGGAGGCGGCCGCCCGGCGCGACTTCACCATTAACGCCATGGGCTACGCCTTCCTGGAGGGGACGCTGCTGGACCCCTTCTCCGGCGAGCGCGACCTGCAGCAAGGCATCCTGCGGCACGTGGGACCGGCGTTCGGGGAGGACCCCCTGCGCGTGCTGCGCGCGATGCAGTTCGCCGGGCGCTTCGGCCTGCGCATCGTGGAGGAGACGCTGGCCATGTGCCGCGCCCAGGACCTGGCCGAGCTGCCGCGCGAGCGCATCTGGGAGGAGTTTCGCAAGCTGCTGCTCCAGGCGCCGAGTCCGGCGCATGGCCTGGCCTATGCGCCCGAACTGGGCGTGCTGCGCGTGCTGCCCGAGCTGGGCGCGGTGCACGCGGCGCCCGCCGCGGACGCTGGCGGCGCCACGCCCTGGGCGCTGACGCTGGCCATGCTGGATCGCGCGGCGCTCCTGCGCAGTGGGGACGCGGAGCCGGACCGCCTGCTGATGACCGCTGCGCTCTGCCACCAGCTCGGCGCCTCCACGGCCGGCGCGCCCGAGGAGGGCGTCCCGGCCCGCCTGGCCGCGACGGAGGCCTTCCTGGCGCGGCTCACCAACGAGCACGCGTTCGTCGCCGCCGTGCGGGCGCTGCTGCTCGAGCTGGAGACCCCGCAGCGGCTGTTCGAGCGGCGCGCGGGCGTGCAGCCGGGCGAGATCCGCCGCATGGCCCTGCGCCAGCCCATCCCGTTCCTCCTGCGCGCGGCCACGGCGCACTTCCAGGCGCGCCACGGCGAGGCGCCCTGCGAGGCCGCTGGCTGGCTGGAGGCCCAGGCGCGCGCGCTCGGCGTGTGGGAGCGGGCGCCCGAGCCGATCCTGCTGGGGCGCCACCTGCTGGAGCGCGGTCTGGCGCCCGGCCCGGCCGTCGGGCGCTGGGTGCGCCTGGCGTTCGAGCGCCAGCTCGATGGCGAGATCGCCAGCCTGGACGATGCCCTCGCCTGGCTGGAGCGCCGGCGCGCGCAGGGCGACGACCCCGGCGACGTTGCCGCCGCAGACACGGCGGCGCGTCCCGCGCGTTCGAGCGGAGGCGAAGCATGATCTGCTACCTCTGCCACGACGTCATTCCGGACGATCAGCCCTTCTACAACGACCACGACCAGACGGTCTGCAAGCCCTGCTTCCTGGACGCCGAGCGCTGCTTCATCTGCCGCTTTCCCGGCAAGCAGCTGCAGGAGGTGCCCGGCCTGGGCCTGGAGTGCGAGTTCTGCCGCGGCCGGCTCATCGCCGAGGAGAGCGACCTCAATGCCATCATCGAGCCGCTGCGCGCCTTCCTGGGCCCCTTCGGCGTCCTGGCGCCCGAGCGCCCGCGCTGGCAGTGGAGCGACCGCGTGGCCCTGCGCCGCCTGCAGACCGATGCGGACCTGCCCGACGAGCTGTTCATCGACGACTTCCTGCGCTACTGCTACCCGCTCTTCCACCACGACGGGGAGTTTCACCTGCTGCGGCGCATGACCAAGCCCACCTTCGTCACCTACGCGGTGCTGCAGCTCGCCGCGGCGGACCTGGCGCAGCGCCACGGCCTGGCGGACCTGAGCGGGCGCACGCCGTTCCACACCTTCACACGCGGCTGGTGCCACTGGCTGGGCTACGAGGCCGCGCGCCTGCTGGGCTACGACCTGGAGCGGCGCCAGCTCCGCAAATGGCCCGAGCTGGGCGCCCAGGGCGACTTCGAGCGCTGGGAGCGCATGTCGCGCGTCAACAAGCCGGCGCGCATGCTGGAGTACTTCCGCTCCCACCTCAGCGTGCTGGTCAAGAAGCACCTCTCTCCGCCCGCCAGCCAGCCCGGCACGCCCGACTAGCGCCCCGGGCTGCTCCCGCGTTCCGCGCGCTCGCGGCTTGGTTTCCAGGCCCGGGATGCGTAGGATGGGCTGGCACTCCCGCTCCCATTCCCGCACAGGAGACCCTCAATGGCCGGACCGCCGGGCGAAGGCGACCCCAGCAATCTGGAAAAGCTTCTGGAAGTCGTCTACCTCTACCACCACGGCGATCGCGCCAAAGTGGACAAGTGGCTGCGGGAGCCCAACTCGCAGTTGGGCGGACAGGCGCCCATGGACCTCATCCGCGCCCAGCGCTACGAGGTGCTGGTGGACCTGCTGCGCATGATGGTCGCCGAGATGGACAGCTCCCGCTAGCGCCCGGCCCGGGCGCGACGCCTCCGCAGGGTCCGTTGGCGCCCGGCCGCGGCGCCTGCTAGCGTCGCGGGGACGGCAGACGCACCTCCCCACTTGGCACGAGTCCCCCATGGCCAGCACCGGCAATCCTGCAGGGTCCGAACGCTACCGCCCCTCGCTGCGGCCCACCGTGCGCGGCACGCAGGCGATGGTGGCCTCCGGGCACCACCTGGCCACGCAGGCGGCACTGCGCATCCTGGAGCGCGGCGGCAACGCGGTGGACGCGGGCGTGGCCGCGGGCATCTGCCTGGGCGTGCTGCAGTCGGACCTGGTGAACTTCGGCGGAGTGGCGCCCATCGTGGTGCACCTGGCGGGCACGCGCCAGCCGCGCACCGTCGCCGGGCTGGGGCGCTGGCCGCGGCTGGCCTCCGTGGCCCTGTTCCGCGAGCGCTGCAACGGCGAGATTCCCGCCGGCGTGCTGCGCACCGTCGTGCCCGCCGCGCCGGACGCCTGGATCACGGCGCTGCACCGCTTCGGCACGCTCACCTTCGAGGACGTCACGCGGGACGCCATCGCGCTGGCCCGCGACGGCTTCCCCATGCACGCCTTCATGGCCCACTCCATCGCCGAGGACGAGGCCGCCTACCGGCGCTGGCCCGGCACGGCCGCGGTATACCTGCCCGGCGGCCGGCCGCCGCAGGTGGGCGAGATCTTCCGCCAGCCGGCCCTGGCGGACACGATGGAACGCATGCTGCGCGCGGAGCGGGCGCGGCGCTTCGCCGGGCGCGCTGCCGCCCTGCAGGCGGCGCGCGACTGCTTCTACCGGGGCGAGCTGGCCGAGGCCATGCTGGACTTCCAGCGCCAGCACGACGGGCTGCTGCGCCGGGAGGACCTGGCCAGCTACCGCTCGCCCGTGGAGGAGGCCCCGCACGTGGACTACCGCGGGCTGCAGGTGTACGGCTGCGGGGCCTGGTGCCAGGGCCCGGCCCTGCTGCAGGCGCTCAACCTGCTGGAGACCTACGACCTGCCGGGGCTGGGCCACAACAGCACGGCCTACGTGCACACGCTGGTGGAGGCCTTCAAGCTGGTCTTTGCCGACCGCGAAGCCTTCATCGGCGATCCGGACTTCGTGCGCGTGCCGCTGGCCGGGCTGCTCTCCAAAGCCTACGCCGCCGAGCGCCGGCAGGCGATCGACCCGCGGCGGGCCTGGGGCGAGCTGCCTCCGGCCGGCGACCCCTGGCGCCACAATGGCGCTGCTCCCGCGGCCCGTGCCGCCGCTGCCGCCAGCGGCGGCGGACGCGGCGCCGAGCGCCTGTCGGCCTCCGGAGCGGGCCCGGGCGAGACGGGCGACCGCTGGGACACCAGCCACGTGGCCGTGATCGACCGCTGGGGCAACCTCTTCTCCGCCACGCCCAGCGACGCCCCGCCGCAATCGCCCATCGTGCCGCAGCTCGGCATCTTGCTTTCCGGGCGCGGCTCGCAGTCGTGGGTGGACGAGCGGCACGCCTCCTCGCTGGAGCCCGGCAAGCGGCCGCGCCTGACGCCCGCCCCGGCCCTGGTGCTGCGTCACGGCCGCCCGCTGCTGGCCTTCGGCACGCCCGGCGGCGACGTGCAGATCCAGGCCATGGCCCAGGTGCTCGTGAATCTGGTGGACTTCGGCATGGATCCTCAGGAGGCCGTGGAGGCCCCGCGCTTTGCCACCTACAACTTCCCGGGCTCCTTCGCCCCCCACGCCTACAACCCCGGCCTGCTGCGCATGGAGTCGCGCCTGGGCGACGACGTGCTGGCGGCCCTGGGCCGCCTCGGCAACCGCGTGGAGGCGTGGCAGGACTTCTCCTGGCGCGGCGGCGGCGTGTGCGTCGTGCGCCACGACGCCGAGCGCGGCATCCTCGAAGGCGCCGCCGACCCCCGCCGCGAGTGCACCGCCGGCGGCTTCTGAGCCTGGCTGGTCGCCCTCCGACCGCCCTTTGACCACTGTTCCAAGGGGGTTCCGCCCCCTTGGAACTTGCGGGTCCCTTGGGTCAACGGCGTAGCGGCATAGCATGCTATGCCCCTCCACGAACATTGGGTGGATAAGCGCGGAGCCGCCTGGGCACGTCCCCGCATTTCAGGACGGGCCGCAGCCTCAGAACACGAAGTCGTAGCGGTGCTGCTGCAGGGTGCGGCAGGGGAAGAGGCGCCAGCCGTGCTGGGCGGCGGTGGCGGCGAGCCGGGCGGCGGCGGCGGCGCGGGCGGGGGCATCCGGGAAGATTCCGAACACGGCCGATCCGCTCCCGCTGAGCAGGCTGCCCAGCGCCCCGGCAGCGCGCAGGGCCGCCTTGCAGGCGGGCAGCTCCGGGTGGTGCGGCAGGAGGGCCGCCTCGAAGGCGTTGAAGAGCCCGGCGGCGATGGATTCCGCGCTGCGCCAGTCCGGCTCGGCCGCCGGGCGCGGGCCGCCGTCCGCCTCGGCACGGGCGGCGGCGTAGGCGGCGCGGGTGGAAATCGACAGCGCCGGCTTGATCACGAGCAGCTCCAGCGCCGGCAGGGCGGGCAGGGGAGACAGGCGTTCCCCGATGCCCTCCGCCCAGCCGGGGCGGGGCTCCAGGAAGAACGGCACGTCCGCGCCCAGGCCGGCGGCCAGGGCCTCCATGCGCGCGGGCCCGAGGGGGTGGCCGTGCCAGCGGTTGAGGGCCACCAGGGTCGCCGCGGCATTGCCGCTGCCGCCGCCCAGGCCGGCGCCGGCGGGGATGCGCTTGTCCAGGCGGATCGCCGCGCGGAGGGCCCCCTCGGCCCCCTCCGCCCCGGCCGGCCCGCCCTGCGCCCGCAGCGCCGCCCAGCCGTCCTGGAAGGCCAGCGCCGCGCGCCGCACGAGGTTGTCCGCAAGCGGGCCCAGCGGATCGGGCGATGACACGCGCAGGGAGATCCCAACCGCCCCCCCCATGCGGAAGTGCAGCCGGTCGTACAGCGCGATGGGGGCCTGGGCGATGCGGATTTCATGATAGCCAGCGCTCAGACGCCGTAAAATCCGCAGGTGCAGCGTCACCTTGGCCGGAGAGTCAAGCCAGAAGGGGCCTTGTGTTTTCATCAGCGATCGCATTATAGTGGTGCCGACTCGATCTACTGCTTCGTATTCCGTCGCTCCGCAACCCGCCCAGCCCTGCCTGGCCGACGCTGCGGGGGCACGACTGGTCAAATCGGAATATTTTTCTATTGGGAGAGGGAAGTTGGCTTCACGCTGAATCATCCTGAGGGGAGGATTTATGGACAGCAGTGCTCAGCTATTCGAGCCTGGCGAAAAAGTCATGTATCCTCAGTTCGGGCTCGGCACCATCGCCGGTGTCACCCACAAGGAAGTCAACGGGGCGGACCTGAGCTTCTACCGGCTGGAGTTTCCGCTCAAGCAGATGGAAATCCTGGTGCCCGTCAAGCGGGCGTCGGAGAACGGGTTGCGCCGGGTGATGACCCCCTCGGAGGTTGAGCAGGTGCTGGAGTATCTCTCCTGCGCCCCACCCACCGCAAAGCCGCAGCAGTGGCACCGTTGGCGCAAGAAGACCCTTGAGCAGCTCAAGTCGGGCGACCCCCTGGAAATAGCCAAGATCTTCTGTTATCTGCACTCGCTGGAAGGCAAGAAGGGCCTCTCCTTCACCGAACGCAAGATCCTCCTGCAAGTCGAGCGCATGCTGGTCAGCGAGATCGCGGTGGCCAAGCAGATCTCCGAGACCGACGCCGAGGGCATCATCGCCGGCAAGAAGCTGGCCAAGCGCGTGACGCGGCGTGTCAACGGGACTGCCCGCGCCAACGGCACGGCCCGTACCCTTGGCGCCGCGCGTACCATCGGCACGGTCGCCAAGCTCGGCGCTCGAGTCAATGCCCATAGCCGCGCGGCCGTCAACGGCAATGGCCGGGCCAACGGAAAGGCCCACGGACACTAGGCCACCCCTCTACCCGCCCGTTTGCGAACCCCGCCAGAACCCGGTTCGCCAATCGTCCCAGGAAGGACACCCCCAGCCTGCATGGATGCGCGTCGGCCTGCCGGCCGAAGCGGGTGGCGTGGGCTCGCGCGCCGGCGCTAGTTCAGCAGGTCGGCGATGACGGCGCGCTCCTCTTGCAGCTCCTTCACCGACGCGTCGATCTTGCGCCGGGCGAACTCGCTGATCTCCAGCCCCTGCACGATCTCCCAGCCGCCCTTGCCGTTGCTCCGCACCGGGAAGGAGCTGACGATCCCTTCCGGGATGCCATAGCTCTTGCCGTTGGAGAGCACGGCCGAGGAGATCCAATCGCCCTTGGGCGTGGCGGCGAGCATGGACTTCACGTGATCGATCGCCGCGTTGGCCGCCGAGGCGGCCGAGGAAAGCCCGCGCGCGTCGATGATGGCCTTGCCGCGCTGCTGCACGGTGGAGATGAAGTCGCCCTCCAGCCAGGCCCGCTCCGTGATCACGTCCGCCACCGGCTTGCCGCCGATCTTGGCATTGAGGAAGTCGGGGAACTGGGTGGCGCTGTGGTTGCCCCAGATCGTCACGTTCGTGACCTTGTCGATGCCCACGCCGGCCTTGCCGGCGAGCTGCGCGCGCGCCCGGTTGTGATCCAGGCGCGTCATGGCGTGGAAGCGCTCGGCCGGGATCGAGCGGGCGTTCTTCAAGGCGATCAGGCAGTTGGTATTGGCCGGGTTGCCCACCACCAGCACGCGCAGGTCCGCGGCGGCGCGCGCCAGGGCCTTGCCCTGGCCCACGAAGATCTTGCCGTTCTCGGTGAGCAGGTCCTTGCGTTCCATGCCCGGCCCGCGCGGCTTGCTGCCCACCAGCAGGCCCCAGCTGATGCCGTTGAAGGCCTCCTCGGACTTGTCCGTCAGCGTCATGCCGCGCAGGAGCGGGTAGGAGCAGTCGTTCAGTTCCATGGCCACGCCGTTCAGGGCCTTCATGGCCGGCGGGATTTCCAGCAGGTGCAGGTGCAGCGGCTGGTCGGCGCCGAAGACCTCGCCGGAAGCGACGCGGAAGATCAGGCTGTAGGCCAGCTGGCCGGCGGCTCCCGTGATGGCGACGCGAATGGGCGATTTCATGCGGTATCTCCTTGCAGAATGCCTCGAGTACGTGAGCAAAGGGCCCGCGGGCGGGCGGCCCGACCTTCTCCCCTGAACCGGTGGCACGGCGGCCGCTGTGCTCGATCAATGCCGTGCTCGATCAATAGTGCCAGACGCGCGTGGCGTTCTGCGCCTCCTTGTCCCGCACGGCCGTCTCCAGGTCGATCCGGAACGTGTGCGTCAGGCGCAGGACGTAGGTCAGCGCGTCGATCAGCTCGTCTCCCAGGTGCCGCACGTCGGCGCGGCCCTTCCAGCCCTTGCGCAGCTCCGTGGCGATCTCGCCCAGTTCCTCGGAAAGGAGCATCGCCAGGCGCTCGGGCGTGTCCTCGAAGCTGCGCTCGCGGCGCTTGGCCTCTACGTAGGCGACCAGGCGGTTGAGCGGAAAGTCCGGCGCCACGTGCGCGTCCGGCGGCGCCCCGCCCCGGCGCGCGGCGAAGCGCTCGTCATTGGCCGCCTCGTGTGCCGGCCATTGACCGGCCAGCTCCAGGCCGAAGCGGTTGGCCAAGTCCAGCAGGTAGAGCAACACGTCCGCCAGCTCCAGCGCCAGCGCCCCGCGCTGGAAGCGCTCGGGATAGTAGATGAAATGCTTGAGCTCCGTGGCCAGCTCGCCCACCTCCTCGGTGAGCAGGATGAAGATCTCGTTGGGATCGCGGGTGAAGCCGCGCGCGGTCACCATCTCCGCCACATACGCTTGCAGCGCCGGCAGCGTCATGGGAGCCGGCAGCGGCGTGGCGAGGGGTGGGGTGCGGGCGGGCTGGGTCATCGCTGGGTCATCGCGCAGTCGTGCGGTCGTGCATGGGTTCGGCCGGGAGCGTCGTCTAGAGCACGTGTTTGGCGCGCAGCTCCGCGAGCTGCTCCGGGCCATAGCCCAGCTCGCCCAGCACCGCCGCGTTGTGCTGGCCCAGCTTGGGCGCGGTGAAGCGCACCGTGACGCCGCTGGGCATGCGGACGGGCGTGCGGATGTGCGGCACCTGGCCCAGCTCCGCATCCGCGGCGTGCACGATCATCTGGCGGTGCTGAACCTGCGGGTCGCTGAAGAGCTGCGCATAGGAGTAGACCGGGCCGCAGGGCACGCCGGCGTCGTCCAGCA
The DNA here is from genome assembly GCA_041477795.1 of bacterium. Classification (GTDB taxonomy): domain Bacteria; phylum SAR324; class SAR324; order SAR324; family JACQKK01; genus DATFMP01. The sequence continues at coordinate 5,278 of JBGOUY010000017.1, read as the reverse complement.
CCTGCACCCAGTGCGCCGTGGGTGCCGTGGCCAGCACGGCCTCCATCTCCGCCTCCAGCTCGGCGCGGTGGGCCAGGCGGGCGGGCGTGTCCCGGAAGCGCGGATCGGTGCTCCATTCCGGATGGCCCATGGCCTTGGCACACCGTTCCCAGATGGCCTGGTTGCCGGCGCCGACCATGAAGTAGCCGTCCTGCGTCGCCATGCGTTGGTAGGGCGCGTTCTGCCGGTGCCGTGAGCCCTGCCGGGTCGGCTCCTTGCGGTCCACCAGCCAGCCCGCGCTGGTCCAGGAGCTGAAGCCGATCGCCGTCTCGAGCAAGGAACACTGCACGAGCTGGCCCTTGCCGGTGCGCTCCCGCTCGTAGAGGGCGGCCAGGATGCCCTGCACGCCCCACATGCCCGTGCCCAGGTCGCAGATGGGCAGGCCCACGGAGGTGGGCGGGCCATCCGGCTCGCCGGTGACGTGCATGATGCCGCCCATGCCCTGGGCGATCAGGTCGAATCCGCCCTTTTCCGCGTAGGGGCCGTCGTAGCCGTAGCCTGAGAGCTGCGCGTAGACCAGGCGCGGGTTCACCTCGCGCAGCGCCTCGTAGCCGAGTCTCGCGCGCTGCATCACGGTGGGGCGGTAGTTTTCCACCAGGACGTCCATGCGCTCGATCAGCTTGAGGAAGATCTCGCGGCCCGCGGGCTGCTTGTAGTCCAGCGTGATGCCCTTCTTGTTGCGGTTGATGTAGCGGAAGTAGGGGTTGCGCTCGCTGCCGTCGCCCATGTCGCGCGAGGAATCGCCCGTGCCGGGGCGCTCCAGCTTGATGACCTCGGCACCCATGTCCGCCAGGATCATCGTGCAGAAGGGCCCGGCCATGTGCTCGGTCAGGTCCAGCACGCGCAGCCCGTGCAGGGGCCCGGCGCCGTTGGCCCCCCTCGCGCGTGCGCTGGGCTCGGCACCCGTGCCGCCGCCTCCGTTGCTGCCCGCACCCCTGCGGCTGCCCGTGCGGGCGGCCGCGCTGCGCGCCCCTGGCGTTCGCTTGGCTGTTGCCATGCCGGTGCTCTCCCCTGTTCCCGATTCGTGCCGCGGCCGCCCGCGCCTGCCTGCGGCGCCGGCTGCGACCCATGCCCCGTCTCTGCGTGCCGCTCGCTGCCGCCGCGTTGTCAGGTCTGCCAGTATGTGGCGCGCGCCAGCCGCGGCTGTGCGCGGCTTCTTGACCAGTCTAACGCGCTCACGCCGCGTTGGGAATCGTCCCGGGAGGATGGCGCGGGCGCGGGGCCTGCCCGCGGGCGGGCCTCAGCTCTCCATCACGTACTCGAAGACCAGGTAGGAGACGATCAGGAACACGGCATCGAAGGCGAGCAGGAGCTGCAGCCAGGCGCGCTCCTCCAGCAGGGGCTGGCCCTCCAGCAGCGTGCCCGACAGGTGCACCACCACCACCACGATGGGCACGATGAGCGGGAAGAGCAGGATCGGCAGCAGCACCTCGCGTCCCTTCAGGCTGGCCGTGATGCCCCCCAGCAGCGTCCCCAGCGCCGTGAAGCCCAGCGTGCCGCCCAGCAGCACCGCCACCAGCGGCGCCCACGCCCCGCGCAATCCGACGCCCATGAACAGGCTGAAGAGGGGCAGCAGCAGCGCCAGGATCAGCGTGAGGAAGAGGGTGTTGCTGAGCATCTTGCCCAGGTAGATCACCCCGCGGCTGACCGGCGTCAGCAGCAGCCCGTCCATGCAGCCCTGCTCGCGCTCCTGGGTGAAGGACTTGGAGAGCCCGAGCACGCCGGCCAGCAGCAGGGTCACCCAGAGCAGGCCCGCGGCGCTCTCCTGCAGGAAGCCCCGCGCGCTCTGCTCCAGCACGGCGATGCGCACCGCGGGCGTGGGCGGCCCGCCCGGCAAGGCATCCAGCGCCGCCAGCAGCGCCGCGCGCTCGCTGAAGGTGCGGCCCACCAGCGGCGTCAGGGCCGCCACCTGCGCCGGCGTGAGGCCCTGGCTGCCCAGCGCGCTCAGCACGCGCGGGTTGATGCGGTAGCGCAGCCCCGAATCCTCGCCCACGGCGAAGTTGAAGATGAGCAAGGTCAGCAGCGCAAAGAAGAACATGGAGACGATGTTCTCTTTGCGGCGCAGGTCGATCAGCAGGTCCTTCCAGATCAGCACCCACACCTGCCCCAGCATGCTGCCCATGACGACTCCTTTCGCGATGTGCTGTGGTGCGTGCGCCCGTGCGCCTCCGGTCGGCGCCGTTGCGGAGCCGCCGCGCGCTCGGGCGGCCCCGCCTGGATCCCGGCGGGTTCGGAGGGCCACGCTGCCCCAGGCCCTGGTCCGCCTTACCTCGCGCCGCCGCTCACGCCCAGCCCGGCGAAGAAGGCCCGCGCGCAGGCGCCGATGCGCGCCAGGTCGTAGCCGCCCTCCTGCACCACCAGCGTCGGCAGGGCGAGCTGTGCGATGCGGCGGCCCATCGGCTCGAAGTCCGCCACCTGCAGGCGGAAGCTGCCGATGGGGTCCGTGGCCAGCGTATCGAACCCCAGGCTCAGCACAAGCGTCTCCGGCCGGAAGCGCGCCACGGTCTCCAGCGCCGTTTCCAGCGCCGGGGCATAGGCGGCCCAGTCCGTGCCGCCGGGCAGGGGCAGGTTGACGTTGAAGCCGCGCCCGCGACCGGCGCCGATCTCGTCCGTGGCGCCTGCGACATAGGGATAGGCTTCTTCCGGGCGGCAGTGCAGGGAGACATAGAGCACGTCGTCGCGGGACCAGAAGATGTCCTGCGTGCCGTTGCCGTGGTGATAGTCCACGTCCAGGATGGCCACCTTGCCCCGCGCCAGCAGGGCGTGGGCCGCGACGGCCGCGTTGTTGACCAGGCAATAGCCGCCGTAGGTCTCGCGGCCCGCGTGATGGCCCGGCGGACGCAGCAGCGCGTACGCCACGGGCGCGCCCGCCAGCAGGGCCCGCGCGCCGGCCATGGCCGCCGCGGCCTCCGCGAAGGCCGTGCGGTAGGACTCGGTGCGCAGCGGCGTGCTGCCGTCCAGGGCGTAGTAGCCCACGCGCAGCTTGGGAAAAGGCGAGCGCAGCAGCAGCGGCAGGCGCTGCAGGTTGAAGGCGAAGAACTCCTCGTCCGGCTTGAGCTGCTCGCAGACGGCGGCCAACGCCTGCAGGTAGTCGCGCGTGTGCGCCTGCTCCAGCCATTCCTCGCGCGTGGGGGGCGGCTCGCGCAGCTCGAAGCCGGGCCGGCCGCGCAGGGCCGCCAGCAGGGCCTGGGTGCGCTCGGGCACCTCGGGATTGGGGATGAAGCGCCCGTAGATGAAGCTGCTGCGCGGGCGGTAGCCCTGCTCGCTGTCGCAATAGAAGACCTGCATGCCGCCTCAATCCACCAGGGCCACGAGGAGCCGCTTGGGGCCGTGCACGCCCATGGCCAGCACCAGCTCGATATCGGCCGTGCGCGAGGCGCCGCTCACCAGCACCAGGTTGCTCGGCACGTCCTCCTGGTAGCTCCCGGCGGCGATGAAGTCGGTCAGGGTCGGCACGAGGCGCGCGGTTTCCACCACGGCCAGGTGCACCTCGGGCGCCAGGGAGAGCAGGCGCGGCTCCTCGGGCGTGGGCACGATCACCAGCGATCCCGTCTCCGCGATGGCGGCGCGGCAGGTGGTCACGCCGCAGTCGCTGGAGAACAGCTCGGCGCGCTGCTGCTCCACGGGCCGGTCGTAGCGCCGCAGGGCGAAGCGGCTGTCCCCCGCCAGGCGCGCACAGAGCGGCTCCAGGCGCGGCTCGCGGCCCGCGACGACGCTGACCACGTGCGCCTCGGCCAGCCAGGGCAGCACCAGATCGGGCAAGGCCGACCAGCCTGCCGCGCGCCGCACCTCGCCCCCGGTGGCATGCTGCTCGGCCATGAAGCGTTCGGCCAGATCCCCCAGCGCCGGCTGGCGCGCCAGCCACTCCGCCGCGCTCTCCCGCGACGCATTGACGTGCAGCGGCTGGACGGCGCGCGCTTGGCGCAGCCGCGTGAGGATGCGCTCCCGGGCACTGGACATGGTGGGCAGCCGCGGTTCAGATGATCTTCAGGCAGCCACGGTTGAGCCGGCACTCGCGGCAATTGGGCTTCTCCGGCCAGCACACCGTGCGCACGATATCCAGGCAGGGCTTGTCGAATACGCCCGGATACTTCAGGTGCAGCTCGCGGGCGAGGTAGATCAGCTCCTCGTCGGACGATTGCCGGCTGATGAACCCCGTGCGCAGGAACACCCGCCGCACGAAGTATTCCGGCGACACGTCCAGGCTCGTCGCGTCCGACAGTCCCACCTTGAAGTCCCGGTACAGGCTGTTCGCGGCCTTGGCGGCCATGCGCAGCGCCATCCCGTCGAACTGCAGGAAGCGCTTGATCAGCGTGGCGCTGGAGGGCTTGTCGTTCCAGATGCGCTGGGCCTCGCCATCGTAGGCCTGTTCGATGTGGCCGAGGGTATTGTGGAAGATGCGCGCCATCTTGGCCGGGTAGCGGTGCAGCCCCGTGCCGATGAACACCTGCACCAGTTCCTCGATGGTGGGCTTGCAGAACTCGGCGAAGTCGAAGCTCTTCAGGCCCAGCTCCTCGCGCACGCGGAAGGGCACCTCCCAGGCCAGCGCGGATTCGATGCCGCGATCCATCTGGATGCCCAGCACGAACAGGTGCGGATAGGTCCCGATGTCGTTGAGCACCTCGTTCACGCGGGGCTTGGGCGAGAACTTGATGGGCCCGCGCTCGGCGTGCAGCGCATGGCTGCCGTTGCGCACCAGGGTGTTGACGATGTAACCGCGTTGGCTCATGCCGCTCTCATCTCACGATGCGCTCGTTCCGCAGGGACGCCCCCCAGCGCGCCGGCGGGCTAAGGCCCCCGGGCGATCCTTCAGCAGCGCGTGCAGGCTGCGCGGGGCGGGGCGGGGCAGCTCGCGCGCGGCGCTCCAGGCTCGCGCGGGGCCCAGGCGCGGCAGGCCCCCGCCCAGTGCCCCCAGCAGGCGCGTCACCAGCCGGTAGAGCGCGGGGCGGTCGTGTACCACGCGCCAGCCCTTCCACACCATCGCCTCGCCCATCCCGCGCCGGCTGCCTGCGCCGGAGAGCCAGATGCGGCCCGCCGCCGTGGGCTGCACGCCTTCCTGCCGCAGCCGCAGCAGCAGGTTGGGGAAGGGAATCTTGACCGGACAGACCTCGTAACAGGCCCCGCACAGGGTGGAGGCGCCGGCCAGGTGCCCCCCTGCAGCCAGCCCCGCCATCTGCGGCGTCAGGATCTTGCCGATCGGCCCCATGTACACCGAGCCGTAGGCGGCGCCGCCCACGCG
>JBGOUY010000181.1:0-8991 GCA_041477795.1 bacterium | reverse complement strand
GAGTCCCTGGCGATCAACCTGTACCTGGCGGAACGCTACGGCCGGCAGGCGGGCCCGGCGCTCTGGCCAGCCAGCGTCGCGGATCGCGGGCGCTGCTATCAGTGGAGCCTGTGGGCGATGACGGAGTTGGAGCCGGCGCTGCTCACGGCGCTGCTGCACCGCGCGGGCCTGCCGGAGGCGCAGCGCAACCCGGACGCGGCGCGCGAAGCTGAGGCGCGCCTGCAGGGGCCGCTGGCCGTGCTGGAGGGGGCATTGGAGGGTGCGCCGGGCGGCCGCGCCTACCTGCTGGGCGCGGACTTCTGCGTCGCGGACCTGAACGTGGCCTCGGTGGCGAACTGGGCCCGGCGGGCGCAGGTGACGCTGGAGCCCTTGCCGGCCCTGGCGGACTGGCTCACGCGCTGCACGGCGCGTCCCGCGCACCAGCGCGTGCTGGCCGATGCGCGCGCAGCCTCCTGACGCAGGCGCCCGCCCCGGCTACCGTTGCCCGCCGCGCTGTGGTACGACGCCAGCGGAACCGCCGTCCGCCGCCATCCCCTTCTTCGCGAGCGACCCATGATCACGCTGTACGGCATCACCCGCTCCCGGGCCCTGCGCTGCCTCTGGATGCTGGAGGAACTGGGCATCCCCTACCAGCGCAAGCTCGTCGCGCCAGCCGATGCGCGCACGCCCGAGCACTTGAAGGTCAACCCAAACGGCCACGTCCCGGCGCTCAAGGACGACGGGCTGATCCTGTGGGAATCCCTCGCCATCAACCTGTACCTGGCGGACAAGTACGGCAAGGGCCTCTGGCCGGCCTCGGTGGAGGATCGTGGCCGCTGCTACCAGTGGAGCATCTGGGCGATGACCGAGATGGAAACGCCGCTGCTCACAGCCCTGCGCCACCGTGTGATCTACCCCGAGGCAGAGCGCGACGCGAACGTGGCGCGCGAGGCGGAGGAGAATGCGCGCATGCCGCTCGGTGTGCTGGACGGGGCGCTGGGGAATCGCCCCTATCTGCTCGGCTCCGCCTTCTCCGTGGCGGACCTCAACGTGGCGAGCGTGACCAGCTACGCCTCGCGCGCGAAGGTGGATCTCAAGCCATTTCCCAAGGTGGCCGACTGGCTGACGCGCTGCATCGAGCGCCCGGCCTACAAGGCCGCGCTGAAGGAGCCCCGCACGGCTGCCTGAGAAGCGGCCGCCTGAGCCGCGGTCGCCTCCGCCGTGCGGCGGCCGCGACCCGCGGCGCTTTTCGCGCGCGCTACTTCTTCGCGGCAGCCAGCGCCGCGGCATAGTTGGGTTCCGTGGTGATTTCCGGCACCAGCTCCACGTACTTCACCGTGTCGTCCGGCCCGGCGACGATCACCGCGCGCGCCAGCAGGCCGGCCAGCGGGGTGTCCGCCAGCGCCACGCCGTAGCGCTCGCCGAAGCTGCTGTCGCGCAGGTCCGAGAGCGTCGTCACCTTGTCCACTCCCTCCGCCGTGCAGAAGCGCTTCTGTGCGAAGGGCAGGTCGCGGCTCACCACCAGCACCGCCACGCCGGGAAGGGCGGACGCCTCCTGGTTGAAGCGCTTGGTCTCCGTGGCGCACACGCCCGTATCCAGCGAAGGCACCGTGAGGATGATCTTGGTCTTGCCGCTGAAATCCTTCCGGGTCACTGCGGAAAGATCGTTCTTGACCAGGGTGAAGTCGGCCAGCTTGGCGCCGACTGCCGGCAACTTGCCCTTCAGCTTCGCCGGCGTGCCTTTGAATGCCGTGCCCATGCCTGTCTCCTTGTCGTGACGTCGGGGGGGAAACGCGAGGGGAGCAGGCCGCTGCGCGAGGCCGCGTCCACTGCCGCGGCGGGCGCACCGCCTGCCTCCCGGATTGTCGGACGATTATACGCCGCAATGCTGCAGATTATCCCAGCGCCACCGCCCCGCCAAGGCGGGCGGGGGCGGGGCAGCCCCCCGAGGGGGCCTGGCGCCGGGCCCGGTCTGCGGCATGCCGGAGCGCGGCAGCCACGCCGCGGAACGGCTGGGTTATCCGGTTTCCACAGCAAAGGTGCAGAAATCATCTGTAGTGGGGCACAGCATGCTGTGCCCCACCATAGGGATTCTCCAAGCAGCGAATTGGAAATGGAATTACACGGAATCGGCGCTGGCGAGGATCTTGGCGAAGCGCGCGAGGGCGCCCAGGCTGACCTTGTGCACCACGTCGTGGGGCACGGTCTCCCCGTCCACGACCAGCTCCCGGGCGGCGCAGGCATCCTTGAACAGGCGCACCGTGTAGCCGCGCGCGTAGGCCTCGCGCGTCGTGGTGTCGCAGCACATCTGGGTCATGAAGCCGCACACGTCCACGGCGCGGATGCCGGCGCGCTGCAGGAAGTCCTGCAGGCCGGTGCCCTGGAAGGCGGACGGATGCGCTTTTTCGAAGCGGGCATCGTCCGGGCGCACGTCCAGCGCCGGGTGCAGCGCCCCGCCGCGGGAGCCCTTGGCGAAGACGGGGGAGGCGGCCGGCGTCACGTGCTGGATGAACACGACCGGCTCCTGGCGCTCGCGCGCCCGCTCGATCAGGCGCTGGATGTTGGGCAGGGCCTGCGGCGCAGCGGGCAGGGCCCAGGCCCCGCCGGGGAAGTAGTCGTTCTGCACGTCGATGACGATCAGGGCTCGCTCGGCCATGGCACTCCTTGCGCGGGGTTGGGGTGCGGCGGGGACGCTCAGCGCCGCCACATCTCGGGCAGCGTGAACACGTAGAGCGTCATCAGCTCCAGCCGCCCCAGCAGCATCGTACCGATCAGCACCCACTTGTCCAGGGCCGCCAGCGGCGCGTAGGTCTGCGCCGGCCCCACCGCATCCAGCCCCGGGCCCACGCCGCCCATGGTGGAGGCCACGGCGCCCAGGGCGGTGGGGATCGAGTTGCCCGTCAGCGTCAGCACCAGCGACGCGGCGCCCAGGGTCATCATGTAGAGGAAGAAGAAGACGAAGATCGTCTTGAGCACGGAGGGCTCCACGCGCCGACCATCCAGCTTGTTGAGCATCGACAGGCGCGGATGGACCAGGTTGAGCAGCTCCATGCGGATGGACTTGAACAGCAGCAGCACGCGCACGATTTTCAGCCCGCCCGCCGTGCTGCCCGCGCAACCGCCGGCGATCATGAGGAACAGCATGATTAGCTGCGGGCCCGGCCCCCAGGGCACATAGTCGGCCGAAGCAAAGCCCGTCGTCGAGGCGATGGAGACCACCTGGAAGGTGGACTTGGTGAGCGCATTGAACGGCGCGTAGTTGAGCTTGAAGACGAGGTAGCCTGCCAGCCCGAGCGAGATGACGATCAGGGCCCCGGTGTAGAGGCGCCATTCCTCGCTGGCCAGGTACGGCCAGACGCGCCCCCGCGACTGCAGCACGCGGTAGTGCAGCGACATGTTGAGGGCGCTCAGGTACATGAACGCGATGATCGCCCACTCGATGGCCGGGCTGTGGAAGCCTTCAATGGAGTCGGCCCGGGTGCCGAAGCCCCCGGTGGCGATCGTGGCCATGGAGTGGTTGATCGCCTCGAACAGCGTCATGCCCAGCGCCCACAGCAGCAGGGTCTCGGCCAGCGTGAGCAGGAAGTAGACCGACCACAGCGCCATGGCCGTATCGCGCAGGCGCGGCGTCAGCTTCTCCTGGTAGATCCCCGAGGACTCGCGCTTGTAGAGCTGCATGCCGCCCACGCCCAGGGACGGCAGGATCACCAGCACGAACACCAGGATGCCCATGCCGCCCATCCAGTGCGTCAGGCTGCGCCACATCAGGATGCCGTGGGAGAGCTTGTCGTAGTCGACGAGGATGCTGGCCCCCGTGGTGGTGAAGCCGGATACGGACTCGAACAGGGCGTCGGTGAACGAAGCCGTGGTGTGCGTCAGCACGAATGGCAGCGCGCCGACGGTGGACACGGTGATCCAGCCGCTGGTGACGATGAGGAACCCGTCGCGCTCGGTGACTTCGTCCTGGGAGCTGAAGCCAAAGAACATCCCGGCGCCGAGGAGGCTGACCAGCGTGCCGGAGAGGAGCAGGGCTTGCCAGTCCGCCTCGCCGTAGCCGAAGCTGACCGCGGCGGGCACGAGCTGCGCCAGACCCGTCAGCAGGGTCAGCAGGCCCAGCACCATCACCAGCAGGCGGGCTTTCATGTGGGGGAAAGCGATCCTCTGCGCGGCTGCCGGGAGGGAGTGCCGATCGGGTGCGGGTTGTCTGCGCCGCTTTCGGGCTGGAACGCAGCCGGCGCATCCCGGTTCGGGAAGGAATGCGGCGCCCTCTCTGGCGCCCGGCCGGAGAAATGGTAGCATAGCTGGCCGCGCGGGCAACTTGCATTCATGCCCGCCTCCACCGGGGCCCCGCACGGACCCGCCGCCCCCAGCCCGGAGCCGTTTCCCATGAACTCCAGCGATCCCAGCGACATCGAATTCTGGCGCAGCCGCTACCGCACCGGACGTACGCCCTGGGATCTGGGAAAAGTGAGCGACCCGGTGCGCACGCTCGTGGAGCGCTGGTTCCCGCCCGCGGGGCGCGTGTTCATTCCGGGCTGCGGGCGGGGCTATGAGGCGCTCTACCTGGCCGAGCGCGGTTATGCCGTCACCGCGGTGGACATCGCGCCGGAGCCCATCGCGCACCTGCGGCGGCAGGCCCAGGAGCGGGGGCTGGCGCTGGACATCCGCGAGGGGGACCTGTTCGCGCTCCCACGCCAGGACGAGGGGGCCTTCGACGTCTTGCTGGAGCAGACGTGCCTGTGCGCGCTCCCGCCGCAGCGGCAGCAGGACTATGCGGCGCTGGCGCAGCGGGCGCTGAAGCCCGGCGGGCAACTGCTGGCGGTGCTGATGCGCGTGCCGTTCGCGGAGGGACCGCCCTTCGATCTGCCGCCCGAACGGCTGGACGCCCTTTTCCCCCAGGCGCTTTGGCAGCAGGAGGGACCCTGGCCCGTGGAGCCGCGCAACCCGGCCCGGCCGGGACCGGAGTACCTGATCCGGCTGATTCGTCTCGCCGCGGCCCCCACCCAGGGGGACGGCGCCAACTGACGAAATTTCACCAGAAGCGAGAATTCGCAGGAAACGAATTGAGACACTGGGGCATCCGCTGCGCGCTATTAATGCTTGAATCAACTTGACTAATATCGGGACTCAACGTACCTGAATAGGCTTAGCTGAGCCAACGGCGGAGGGAACCTTCCGCCCGGCGCCCACCTCGATCGGGGGATCGAACCAACATGGTTTCCGCAATCCGCAGCGACGGGAGTGGCGAGACGTTTCCGGCGGTCTTCCTGGAGTCCGTGAAGCGCATGGGCGAGCAGGGCGTGGCCATCCGTGAGAAGGATTACGGCATCTGGCAGTCCTACACGTGGGGCCAGGTGCAGGAGCAGGTGCGCGACTTCGCCCTGGGCTTGGCGGCGCTGGGCTTCCAACGCGGGGACCGCATCTGCATCGTGGGGGACAATCGCCCGCAGCTCTACTGGGGCATGCTCGCCGCGCAGTGCCTGGGCGGCGTGCCGGTGCCGCTGTACCAGGACTCCATCGAGCGCGAGATGGAGTTCATCGTCGGCCATGCCGAGGCGCGCTTCGCCCTGGTGGAAGATCAGGAGCAGGTGGACAAGTTCCTGGGCATCAAGCCCAACTGTCCCAAGCTGGAGCACGTGATCTACAAGGACCCGCGCGGGCTGCGCAACTACCAAACCGATTACCTGGTGAGCTTCGCGACGGTGCAGGAGCGCGGGCGCGCCTTCGGGCGGGAAAACCCGGGCTACCTGGAGCAGGAGATCGCCAAGAACCGGCCCGACGACCTGGCCGTCATCTGCTACACCTCGGGCACCACCGGGCGGCCGAAGGGCGTGATGCTCACCCATCACAACTTCATCTCGACGTCCCTCAGCGTGAGTGAGTTCGAGCACCTGGGCCCGGACGAGACGATCCTGGCCTACCTGCCGATGGCGTGGATAGGCGACTTCTTCCTCTCCTTCGGCATGGCCCTGGTGGGGGGCTACACGGTGCACTGCCCGGAGAGCAGCGCCACCGTGATGCAGGACCTGCGGGAGGTGGGTCCGACCTACTTCTTCGCCCCGCCGCGCATCTGGGAGAACCTCCTCACCACGGTGATGATCCGCATGGACGATGCGAGCTGGATCAAGCGCAAGCTCTTCCACTGGGCCATCGGGGTCGCCACTGCCTTGCACAAGAAGCGCGCGGCGGGGCAGAAGCCGTCACCGCTGGACCGGCTGAAATACCGCCTGGGGGACCTGTTCGTGTTCGGCCCGCTGAAGGACAACCTGGGCTTGTCCAAGGTGCGCATTGCCTACACGGCCGGGGAGGCCATCGGGCCGGAAATCTTCGACTTCTTCCGTTCGCTCGGCGTCAACCTCAAGCAGCTCTACGGCATGACCGAGGCCAGCGTCTTCCTGGCCATGCAGCGCAACGACGAGGTGCGCTCGGATACCTGCGGCGTGCCTGTGCCGGGCGTGGAGATCCGCATCGCCGCCGACGGCGAGGTGCTGTTCCGCAGCCCGGGGGCCTTCAAGGGCTACTTTCGCAACGAGGAAGCCACGCGCGAATCCATCGTGGATGGCTGGGTCAAGACCGGCGACGCGGGCTTCATCGATCACGACGGGCACCTGCGCATCATCGACCGGGCCAAGGACGTCAGCAAGCTCCACGACGGCACCCTGTTCGCCCCCAAGTACATCGAGAACAAGCTCAAGTTCTCGCCGTATATCAAGGAGGCCGTGGCCTTCGGGCAGGATCGCGAATTTGTGGCCTGCCTGATCAACATCGATCCCAATTCGGTGGGCAACTGGGCCGAGCGCCGCCACTTGGCCTATTCCAGCTACACCGACCTTTCGCAGAAGCCCGAGGTGCTGGAGCTGATCGATGCGGAGGTGCGGCGCGTGAACGCCTCGCTGGCCGAGGAGGAGCGGCTGAAGGGAACACAGATCCATCGCTGGCTGATCTTGCACAAGGAGCTGGACCCGGACGACGAGGAGATCACCCGCACCCGCAAGGTGCGCCGCCGCTTCGTCGCCGAGAAGTACAAGGCCCTCATCGACGCCCTGTATTCGGACACGCAGCACGTCCAGACGGAGGCCAAGGTGACCTTCGAGGACGGCCGCCAGGCCATTGTGCGCGCGGACATCGCCATCCGCACCGCGCCGCGCAACGGCCACGCCTGATTGCCGGGAGATCGTTCACCCGTGGAGCCGATGCAGCGCAACGAAGGCGTGGCGCGGCCCGCTGCCGAGCCAGGCAGACGCCGGGACTTGTCCGAAACCCTCCTCCGCATCGAAGGAGTCAGCCTCAGTTTCGGCGGGCTGAATGCGCTCTCGGACGTGTCCTTCTCCGTCCGCAAGGGGGAGATTCTCGCCATCATCGGCCCCAACGGCGCCGGCAAGAGCTCGATGCTGAACGTCATCAACGGGTTCTACTGGCCGCAGAAGGGCCGCATCACCTACCGCGGCGTGACGCACTCGCGCATGCGGCCCCATGAAGCCGCCGCCGCGGGCATCGCGCGCACCTTCCAGAACATCGCGCTGTTCCGCGGCATGACGACGCTGGACAACATCATGACCGGGCGCAACCTCAAGATGCACAAGAACCTGCTGCTGCAGGCGCTGCACTGGGGCCCGGCGCGGCGCGAAGAGATCGAGCACCGCCAGTTCGTCGAGCAGCTGATCGACTTCCTGGAGATCCAGGCCATCCGCAAGATTCCGGTGGGCCGGCTGCCCTATGGCCTGCAGAAGCGCGTGGAGCTGTGCCGCGCGCTGGCCACCGAGCCGGAGCTGCTGCTGCTGGACGAGCCCATGGCCGGCATGAACGTGGAGGAGAAAGAGGACATGTGCCGCTTCATCCTCGACGTGAACGACGAATTCGGCACCACGATGGTGCTCATCGAGCACGACATGGGCGTCGTGATGGACATCAGCGACCGCGTCGTCGTGCTGGACTATGGCCGCAAGATCGCCGAAGGCACGCCGGATGAAGTGCGCAGCAACCCGGACGTGATCGACGCCTATCTGGGAATCAGCCATGGCTGAGCGCAGCCCCCGCGCACCCGCGCCGAGCCGGGAGGGACGATGGAGTTGCTGAGCGGCGTATTCGTCAAGCCCTTCCTGGATATTGCCAGCTCCTGGCCGTTCTTCGCCGAGGTGGTGATCGGCGGGCTGCTGACCGGGGTGATGTACTCCCTGGTGGCGCTGGGCTTCGTGTTGATCTTCAAGGCCTCCGGCGTATTCAACTTCGCCCAGGGCTCCATGGTGCTCTTCGCCGCGCTGACCCTGGTGGGGCTGATCGAACACGGCTTGCCGGTGTGGCTGGCCATCGGAGTCTCGCTGGTGGTGATGGTGGTGCTGGCGATAGTGGTAGAGCGGCTGATGCTGCGGCCGCTGGTGAACCAGGAGCCGATCATCCTGTTCATGGCCACCATCGGGCTGAACTTCGTGCTGGAGGGCAGCGGGCAGATCGCCTGGGGCAGCAACGTGAAGGAGCTCAACGTGGGCATCCCGGACAAGTCCTTCACCGTCCACGGCGTGCTGCTCAACCAGTTCGACCTGTACGCCGCCGTCATCGCGGCGATCCTGGTGGCGATCCTGGCGGTGTTCTTCCAGAAGACGACCATCGGCCGCGCCCTGCGCGCCGTGGCGGACGACCATCAGGCGGCGCTGTCTGTCGGAATTCCTCTCGCGACCATCTGGGTGATCGTCTGGTTCGTCGCCGGCATCGTGGCTTTGGCGGCAGGGATCATGTGGGGGGCAAAGAGCGGCGTGCAGTTTTCCCTCTCCTTGATCGCGCTCAAGGCGCTGCCGGTGCTGATCCTGGGAGGATTCACTTCCGTGCCCGGGGCCATCGTCGGCGGCCTGATCATCGGCGTCGGTGAAAAGATCGCGGAAATATACTGGGGCCCGATCTTCGGGGGAGCCATCGATAATTGGTTCGCCTACATGCTGGCGCTCCTGTTTCTGCTGTTCCGGCCGCAGGGGCTGTTCGGAGAGCGGATCATTGAGCGGGTCTAGATTCGCGGCGAAG
>JBGOUY010000200.1:0-8353 GCA_041477795.1 bacterium | reverse complement strand
GTTTATCCTGGCATGCTCGGGAGCGAGTATGCAGTGGAAATCGAGGTGCGCGGCACCACGTTCTCTTTGTTCGCGGACAAGTCCGACGTCCAGGTGATTGACAATGTGCCAGGCAAAGGTTGGTTGCGCGTCCTGATCCAGGATGCGCGCGCCAACCTGATTTCGTTGCCCGCCGATACGCTTGAGCAGGGGCGGCGTTTCCTCGAGTACCCGATCAACGAGTTACGGTCCGCATGATTCTGAGCAATGTCGAGATATTGCGGGCCATAAAGTCTGGGAGGCTTGAAATTGGAGATCTCACAGGGAATGAGGATCCGAGCAAGCCTCCGTTCAATACGACCTCCATTGATTTGCACCTTGGAGATTCTGTCGGCGTGCCGAAGGCGGTGCTGGCTACTATTGATTTCAGCAATCCAGGATCGATCAAGGAGTTTCTGGGGGCCAATTCGGATTGGCACGATCTCATCAAGGAAAATGGATATAAACTACTGCCGCAAACTTTCGTTTTGGCCAGCACCCGGGAGCGAGTTCACCTGCCGATCATCAAGGGAAAGCCTGCGTTGAGCGCGCGCATAGAGGGTCGGAGTTCTATCGCGCGCTGCGGCATCCTCATTCACTTCACGGCACCCACGATTCACCCACGGTTTCGAGGACCCCTCACACTTGAAATCATAAATCTAGGGCGAACGCCCTTACAGCTGTTCTCGGGCTTCGACATTTGCCAACTCATCATCGAGCAGGTGCACGGAAAGGTCGTTCCCACCGCGAACCAGTTCATTGACCAGGTGAAGCCCAGCGGCCAGTGAGTGCCCTTCACCCCTCGCGCTCCAGCACCAGGTAATCGGTGAGCGCCTCCAGCAGCGCGCGCTGGGGCGACGCGGTCAGGGCAGCCAGCGCCGTGCGGGCCTGGGCGCCCAGCTCCGCGCAGCGGGCGCGCACGGCGGCGATGGCGCCGCAGGCCTCCGCCTGGGCGATGGCCCACTCCACGTCCGCCGCAGCGGTCGCCTCCGGCTTGCGCACCAGGAGCGCCGCGAAGCGCTCGCGCGCGCGGCCCCGCAGGCGCTCCAGGGCCTCGATGACGATCAGCGTGCGCTTGCCCTCCACGATGTCGCCCCCGCGCTCCTTGCCGTAGCCGCCCGAGAGCAGGCCGGGCGCCGTGCCGGCGGAGTCGGCCGTCAGGTTGAGCAGGTCGTCGCGGAGCTGGAAGCCGATGCCGAGCGCCTCGCCGAAGGTGCCCAGCGCCTCGGTGATCTCCGCGGAGGCATCGGCGATGAGCGCGCCGACCTGGCACGGGCCGCGCCCGGAGTACCAGCCGGTCTTGCGGCGGATCATCGCCTCGAACTCCGCGCGGTCCGGCAGGTGGTCGTGCTGGATCCAGCCGATGTCCATGGCCTGGCCCTCGAAGGTCTGGCGGAAGACCTCCGCGAAGAGCCGGTGCACCCGCAGCGCGGCCGCGGCGCCCAGCAGCACCTCGTTGTCCAGCAGCGCCTCGTGCACCAGCGCGAAGAGCAGGTCGCCCGCGTTGAGGGCGAGGGGCACGCCGTGCTGGCGGTGCAGGGTCGGCTTGCCGCGCCGCAGCAGGGAACCGTCCTCGATGTCGTCGTGCACCAGCGCGAAGTTCTGGAACAGCTCCAGCGCCACCGCGGAAGGCAGGGCGCGCTGCGGATCGCCGCCGGCCAGCGCCGTGCAGAGCAGCAGCAGGGCGGGGCGGAAGCGCTTGCCGCCCCGCGCCGGGTAGTCCCGCGCCAGGTCGTACAGGTAGGCGCGCGGCTCGCGCTCGGGCAGGTAGTGCGGCAGCACCCGGTCGACCCAGACCGCGGCCCCGGCCAGGAAGCCAGGCAGGTCGCGGTAGCTCAGCGGCGGCAGGTCGGTCATCCAAATGGACATGGGGGCTCCTTGCGCCCAGCGGGGTTCGCCGACGGATGCGGTCCCGCACCCCGCACGCTCAACGGCCGCAGCCGCGGGCCGGGCCGGCGCACCTGCCTTGCAATATGCCGCAATCCCGCCGAGACTTGAACAGCCGGCGCGGGCGCACCACTGCCGTCACTCGAGGGGACCCATGGATTGCGTTTTTTGCAAGATCGTCGCGGGCAAGATCCCATCCGTCAAGGTGCACGAGGACCGCGACACGGTGACTTTCATGGACATCAATCCGCTCACGCCCGGCCACCTGCTGGTGGTGCCCAAGCGGCACTGCGTGGGCCTCTGGGATGCGGACGACGCCGTGCTGGAGGCCGCCATCCGCAGCGTGCGGCGGGTGGCGCTGGGACTCAAGCAGGCGCTCGGGCTGGATTCGCTGAATCTGCTGCAGGCCACCGGCAAGTGGGCCGCGCAGAGCGTGCCGCACCTGCACTTTCACCTCATTCCGCGCAGCGAGAACGACGGGGCCGGGATGGACTGGCCCCTCAATCCGGGCAACCTGGACGCCATCAAGGCGCTGGGCGGCAAGATCGCCGCCGCGGTGAAGAAGACGTAGGCGCCGCTCCGGCGGCCCGCGCGCCGGCGCGTGCCCGGCCCGGGGCCCCGCGCTCCCCGCTGCGCGGCCTACCTGGCGAAGAGGGGCGGCAGCAGCCATTCCACGACGCCGCTGCCCGGCACCACCTCCGCCCAGCGCGCCGCAGACTCCAGCGAGATGCCCACCAGGGTGCAGGGGCCGAAGGGCACGGAGATGTCCGCCGGGTCGCTCGCCAGCAGCCCCAGCAGCTCCGCCACGCCGGGCATGTGCGCCACCAGCAGCACGACCGCCGCCCGCTCGGGCAGGCGTTGCACGTAATCCAGCAGCACTTCCCCCGGGGCGTTGTAGAGGGACTCGTCCGCCGTCACGGGCGGGCCCGTGCCCATGGACTCCAGCAGCAGCCGGGCCGTGGTCAGGGCGCGCTGGGCCGTGGAGCTGGCCACCAGGTCCGGCACGATGCCGGCCTCGCGCAGGAACGCCCCCTGCAGGCGCGCCTCCTGCTCGCCCAGCGCCGTCAGGGGCCGGGTGAAATCCGTTCCGTCCGTGCCCTTGGCCTGTGGACTGGCGTGGCGCAGGAGCAGGAGGTTCTTCACGGGCGGGCCCGAAGGAAATTCGCGGAGGCGCGGCGACGCTGCCGAGCGCGCGCGCCGCAACGGCAGGTATAATGCGCAGCCGTGGGGACTGTCAACCGGTGTCGCAAATCGACTGTGCCCCCGCGCGGCCGGCCTAGGCGGCAACCGCACCCCGCCCCGCAGCCTGCGGGGCTGCCCCTCCCCCGGAGCTATTGGTTCGCCCCGCGAGCGGGGCTCACGGCGGAGAGGGGCTTAGAGCCAGCGTGCTGGCGGATTCCAACCCCTTCCCATCTGGCGGGGAAGGGGACAAGGGGATGGGCTTGCGGCTAGAACAGCCCGACCACGTTGCCGTGCTGATCGATATCGATCTTCTCGGCCGCGGGGGACTTGGGCAGGCCGGGCATGGTCATGATGTCGCCCGTCAGCACGACGCAGAAGCCCGCGCCCGCGGAGAGCCGGATGTCGCGGATGGGCACCGTGAATTTGCGCGGCGTGCCGAGCGCACTGGCGTCGCTGCTGAAGGAGTACTGCGTCTTGGCCACGCAGATGGGCAGGTTCCCGTAGCCCTTCTCCTGGAACGTCTCGAAGCGCTTGCGGATGTTGGGCGGCGCCTCGATGTCGTCCGCGCGGTAGATCTCGCGGGCGATGGTGCGCATCTTCTCCCAGAGCGGCATGTCGTCCGGGTAGAGGAACTTGAACTGTGAGGGGTTGGCGTCGATGGTCTTGATGACCGTCTCGGCCAGGGCTTTGGTGCCCTCGCCGCCCTTGGCCCAGCCCTCGCTGACCACCAGGGGCACGCCCCACTGCTTGGCCAGCGTGTGCAGGGTCTTGACCTCGGCCTCGGTGTCGGCGGTGAAGTGGTTGAGCGCCACCACCACCGGCACGCCGAACTTGCGCACGTTCTCCACGTGCTGGCGCACGTTGGCCGCGCCGGCCTCCAGCGCCTTCACGTTCTCCTTGCCCAGCTCCGTCTTGGCCACGCCGCCGTGCATCTTGAGCGCGCGGATGGTGCAGACGATGACGGCCGCCGAGGGCTTCAGGCCGGCCTTGCGGCACTTGATGTCGAAGAATTTCTCCGCCCCCAGGTCCGCGCCGAAGCCGGCCTCGGTGACGGTGTACTCGCTCAGGGCCAGCGCCAGCTTGGTGGCCACCACCGAGTTGCAGCCGTGGGCGATATTGCCGAAGGGGCCGCCGTGCACGAAGGCCGGCGTGCCCTCCAGCGTCTGCACCAGGTTGGGCGCCAGCGCATCGCGCATGAGCACGGTCATCGCGCCGTGGGCCTTGACGTCCCGCGCGCGCACCATCTCGCCGCCCTTGTGCTGGGCGATGAGCATGTTGCCCATACGCTCCTTCAGATCGCCCAGGTCTTCCGCCAGGCACAACACCGCCATCACCTCGGAGGCCGGGGTGATGTCGAAGCCCGTCTCGCGCGGGATGCCATCGCCGATGCCGCCCAGGCCGACGATCACGTTGCGCAGGGCGCGGTCGTTCATGTCCATCAGGCGGCGCCAGACGATGCGGCGCACGTCCAGGCCCAGCTCATTGCCCTGCTGCAGGTGGTTGTCGATCATGGCGGCAAGCAGGTTGTGTGCGGTGGTCACGGCGTGGAAGTCCCCGGTGAAGTGGAGGTTGATGTCCTCCATCGGGATCACCTGCGAGTAGCCGCCGCCGGCCGCCCCGCCCTTCACGCCGAAGCACGGGCCCAGCGATGGCTCACGCAGGCACACCACCGACTTCTTGCCCAGCTTGCGCAGGCCGTCGCCCAGGCCCACCGTCACGGTGGACTTGCCCTCGCCGGCGGGCGTGGGGTTGATGCCCGTCACCAGGATCAGCTTGCCGCGCGGCTGGTCCTTCACCTGGTTGTAGAACTTCAGGGACACCTTGGCCTTGTTGCTGCCGTAGGGCACCAGGTGCTCCTGTGGAATCCCCAGCTTGGCCGCGATGGCCACAATCGGCTCGGACTTCGCCTGTTGGGCGATCTCAATGTCGCTGAGCAAGGCTTGCCTCCCAGTTCAAACTGCGTTGATCGGTGTGTGGATGGTATGAACCGTCTGGACATCCAATGGTGTGTCGCGCTGCGGTGTCGGTCGCAGCGGTGACTTCCTGCAGGGTCGCTCCCAGGCCGTCCCATTCGTGTTCGCGCGGCGGTACGCCTGCTCCGGCCCTGAGCGGCGCGATCACGCCCGCGAGCGCCGGGCCGCCTTGCGTCCGGACAGCTTCGGCCGCGGCACCCACATGATGCGGGCCGTCGGGGCGGGCACAGGCTCGCCGTCGGCGACCCTATCCTCCAGGTACATCGCAATCGCCTTGCGGATGCTCGCTCGCACTTCACGGCGCGACCTGCCGGTCACCGCGCAGCCGGGCAGATCGGGCACGTAAGCCCCGAAGCTTCGGCCAGCCCGCTCGATCACCACCGCATATTCAGGCGCATTCATCTGCCAGCGGTCCCTCAAGACTTTTCTTGCCGGTAGCGTGCCAAGGTCGGCTCCGCCGCCTTCGACCCCCGCAGGTAGGGGCATAGCATGCTATGCCCCTACACATCCTCCACGGACCTGAAGCGCAAATCGCGTAAGCGTTACGTATCCGTCCTCGGCCGCTCCCGACTCGCCCTGTCCTCACCCCCCCAGCTTCGTGCCGACCTGGATGCCGGAGCCCTTGGCGAATTCCGCCGCGGCGGTCTTGGGCGCACCCTGCGGGCGCACGCGTTGCACCTCGATCGCGCCGCCCTGCACCGCCACGGTAATCGTCTCGCCCGAGACGGCGATGACCTGGCCCGGCTTGCCCTTGCCGCTCACCTTGCGGCTCTCGAAGACCTGCACCGTCTTGCCGTCGTGGCGGGTCCAGGCGCCCGGCTGCGGGTTGGCGCCGCGGATCAGGTTGTACACCTCGTCCGCGGACTTGCTCCAGTCGATCTGCACGTTCTCCGCCTTGCACCAGCCTTCGTAGGTGGCCTGCGCATCGTCCTGCTTCACCTTGGGCGCCTTGCCGGCCTTGACCAGATCCACCGCCTCCAGCATGGCCGCGACGCCCATGGGGAAGAGGTGGTCGAAGTAGAGCGTCCCCAGCGTGTCGTCCGGCTTGATCGGCACTTCCTTCTGCAGCAGCAGGGGCCCGGTATCCAGGCCGTTGTCCGGCCAGAAGATGGTGAGCCCGGTCTTGGTTTCGCCCCAGATGAGCGGCCAGTTGATGGAGCTGGGGCCGCGGTGCCGCGGCAGCAGCGAGGGGTGGTACTGGATCGTGCCGGACGTGGGAATGTTCAGCACCTCCTCCGGCACGAACAGCGTCACGTAGGCCATCACGCACAATTCGGGCTTGAGCGCCGCGAACTGCTCCCACACCTCCTGCTTGCGGAAGGACTTGGGCTGGTGCACAGGCAGCTTGTGCGAGAGCGCCAGCTCCTTGAGCGGGTCCTGACGCTGGCCTTCCTTCTCCGGGCCGCAGTAGACGGCGACGATTTCCTCGCCGCGGGCCAGCAGCGCTTCCAGCACGGCCTTGCCAAAGGCCTGCTGTCCGTGAACGACGATTCGCATGGTTCCTCTGGATCGCGTCGGGGAATGGCGGCAGGGGCGGGGGCGGTGCGGCGGCCGGCCGGGCAACACCCCGCGCGGCGCCGGAGCCCTCCTCTTGCGTCGCGCCGCGAGCGCCTAGACGACGCCCTCGCTGCGCAACTGTTCGACCTGTTCCTTGTTGTACCCCATAAGCTCGCCCAGAATCTCCGCCGTGTGCTCGCCCAGCAGCGGCGAGGCCTGCACCTCCACGGGGGAGTCCGACAGGTTCATGGGACAACCGATGTTCGTGAACGATCCCCGCTGCGGGTGCGGCACGTCCACCACGATGCCGCGCTTGCGTAAGGCGGGGTCCTCGATCAGCTCCTTGGTGCTCATGATCGGGCCGCAGGGCACGTCCAGCGCGTTGAGCTTTTCCAACACTTCCCACTTGGTGTGCTGCATCGTCCAGGCCTCGATGAGGGCGAAGCACTCGTCCAGCTTGTCCAGCCGCGCCGCCGGGGTGGCGAAGCGAGGATGCTCGATCAGCTCGGGCCGCCCCACCAGCTTCATGAGCGGTGCCCAGAGCTGGGGCTGGATGATCACGTAGACGTAGTCGTTCTGCCCGCCCGGGGCGCAGCGCAGCGCGGCGCCGGGCTGCCCGCCGCCCGAGGCATTGGCCGAGCGCGGCACGAACTCGTCGAACTCGGTCTGCGGATACTCGCTGAGCGGGCCGTGCGTCAGGCGCTGCTGGTCGCGCAGCTTGACGCGGCACAGGTTGAGCACCGCGTCCTGCATGGCCACCACGACGCGCTGGCCGCGGCCGGTCTGGTGGCGCTGGAGCAGCGCGGCCAGGATGCCGGCCAGGGTGTGGATGCCGGTGCCCGAATCGCCGATCTGCGCCCCGGTGGCCAGAGGCGGGCCATCCGGCAAACCCGTGGTGCTCATGGAGCCGCCCATCGCCTGGGCGATGGTCTCGTAGGCCTTGAAGTCCACGTAGGGCCCCTCGCCGAAGCCCTTGATGGAGGCATACACGATGCGCGGATTGATCTCGCGGATGCGCTCCCAGGGGAAGCCCTGGCGATCCAGCACGCCCGGGCCGAAGTTCTCCACCAGCACGTCGCTGACCTTGATCAGCCCGGCGAGGATCTCCTTGCCCTTCTCGGACTTCATGTTGAGCGTGATGCTGCGCTTGTTGCAGTTCAGCATCGTGAAGTACAGGCTGTCCACGTCCGGCAGGTCGCGCAGTTGCTGGCGGGTGATGTCGCCCCGGCCCGGCAGCTCCACCTTGATCACGTCGGCCCCCAGGTACCCCATCAGCTGGGTGCAGGACGGACCGGCCTGCACGTGGCTCATGTCCAGGACGCGAATGCCTTCCAGTGCCTTGCCCATGTCACCTCTTCCAGGATGCGCGGCGCCTCAGGCCGCATAACGAAGGATTTCCACTTCCGCCCCTTTGCGGACAGCGTCGTTAACCAGATTCTCGATCACTTTGGCGACATCGCCGTCAAAGTACGGCTCGCCACACTGGCCGCAAACCTGGGCAGGGATGTCTTTCACGATCACAATCGTCGCTCCCTTCTGAAACGAGTGAGTCACCATGCCCGGCTTTGTCTCGCCGGTCTTGCACATCAGGCAGATCATGGTCGCCTCCTTGTCCGAAAATCCGATTCCCAAAGATCGGGGTCTGGCCGATACGCGGTCACAACCCGCCACTCCTGCGCGTTCGAATCCCAGGCTGCCACGACATGAAGCGGCCACCCGCCAGGATCGCCGAGAAAGAGCTTGCTCGGGAAAGGCCGATCATCCAGGTATTCCCTGATTACGACTCCGTCGCGGAT
>JBGOUY010000240.1:0-6772 GCA_041477795.1 bacterium | reverse complement strand
GCCCCACGCACCCGCCCGCCCCAGCCCGCCCCGCGTTGACATCCCGGCCCCATTCATTATGGTGGGAAGGACCGGCACGCGATCGCTCCCACACCCCTCACCCGCCCGGCACTCCGCCATGAAGGCAACCCTTCGTCTGGCCCTCACCGCCGCCCTCGGCGCCGGCCTGGCGCTCGGCCTGGCCGGCGCACCGCCCGCCGTGGCCCAGCAGCTCTGCGTGAAGGCCTCGCGCGCCAACCTGCGCGCCGGGCCCGGCACGGACTTCCGCATCACCTGGGAGGTCAACCGCTTCATGCCGCTGATCCAGGTGAGCAGCGAGGGCGACTGGATCAAGGTCAGGGACGTGGATGGCGACCTGCACTGGGTGCTGGCGTCCCTGGTGACCGACAAGATGGACTGCGTCACCATCTCCGCCCCCAAGGCCAACGTCCGCCGCAAGCCCTCCTCGCGCTCCGACAAGTGGTTCAGCGTGGAGAAGTACACGTCCTTCAAGCAGATCGGCAAACAGGACAACTGGGTCAAGGTGGAATACGAGGGCGAGACCATGTGGATCTTCAACAACCTCGTCTGGCCGGGGTAGGCGCCACGCCGTCGCTCCGCCCCCACGGGCCACGCCGCTCTCCGCAGTGCTGCTGGTTAGCCCGTTTCCGCAGAATGCGAGGAGAGGTCCGGCGCCGACGGGGCCTCCCCCGTCACGCCTGCGGCGTGACGGCCCCCTCCCAAGGAGGGGGCTCCGGTTGGCTCCTGTGCGGGCGCACCGGATTTGTGCCGCAGCGCTGTGGTTCCCCCTCCTTCGGAGGGGGTCAGGGGGAGGCGCCGTTGCGGCTCCCCCGCAGGATGCAGGGCGGGGAGAGGCCCCGCGCCGCAAGCCATCCGCAATCCGCCTGACCCATTGACGTGCGCCAAAGTTCCGCAAACGAAGGGGACTGGCTCGGCCGCCTCCCTCCTCCGGCCAGCCGGAATCCTGGCGGTGAAGGGCCGCATCAAATCCGCCCGCCGCGAAAGAAAACGCCGCCGCCGGTGTAGAGACCAGTGCCGGGGTCCGTGCCGCCGCACGGCGGTGCGTCCCGGGCCGATGGGGAGAACCCGATGGATCGCTTCGAGCAACGCCTGCGCGCCGCACGGCCGGAGGTGCCGCCGCTGGGGCCGGACTTCGCCGCGCAGGTCTGCGCCGAGATCGAGCGGCGCGGGCTGCGCGTGTGGCCGGCCTGGCGCGTGCGCGGCGGGCTCTGGCTGGGCCGGACCGCGGCGCTGGCCGCGCTGGTGGCGGCGGTGCTCGTGCTCAACGGCGCGGCCTACGAGCTGCGCAGCAGCGGGGCGCTGGAGCTGCTGCACTTCGGCGGGCGGCTGCTGAGCGCCTTCGTCGAGCGGCTGCCGTGGGACCTGCTGGCCAGCGCGCTGCTGCTGGGCGCGGGCGCGGCCTGGGGCATCCGCCACACGCGGCTGGCGCGCGTCTCGGTGGCGTGGGCCGTGCTGATCAGCTACGGCCTCACCGGGGCGGGCGGGCTGGCCCTGGCCAGCTCCGGCCTCAACGAGAGCCTGCAGGAGGCCGTGCTGAAAGAGGACGTGGGCGGCCCGGCGCTGAGCTGGTTCTATGGCGAGCGCGCCGTCTACCGCCGCCCGGCCCCGCGCTTCCTGATGGGCCGCGTGCTGGCGCTGGAGGGCGAGCGGGCGCGCCTGCAGACGCCGCTGGGAGACGAGGCGACGGTGACGCTGCCGCCCGGCTTCCGCGCGCAGGTGGGCGATACGCTGCGCCTGCTCGAGGCGCGCGAAGACGCAACAGCGGGCGCCGTGCCGCGCACCGAGCTGGCCCAGCTCTGCAACCCGGCCGCCGTGGGCGGCTACTTCCGGCACCACCAGATGATGCGCCAGCACATGCGCGGTGGCCCCATGATGGCTCCGGGCATGGGCCCCGCTGGCCCCATGATGGGACCCGGCATGGGCCCCGCTGGACCCGGCGGCCGCATGATGGGACCTGGCATGGGCGCCGGCGGCCCCATGATGGGCCCTGGCATGGGCCGCGGCGGTCCCATGATGGGCACGGGCGGGATGGCTCCCGGCGGCCCCGGCCCGCGCTGAGCGGGCGCCCCCGACCCGCCGTCCGCCCCCTGCATTTCCTCTGCACGCGCTCCCACACCATCCGCTGAAAGAATCGCCGCGCGCCGGTGTAATACCCGCTGCAAGGCAAGGCAAACCGTGGGGGATCACTCGCAACACAGAGGCATCACGCCATGAACACGACGAAACGCTTCGCACTGAGCGCGCTGGCAGTCGGCTTGCTGCTGACGCTGGCGCTGCTGCCGGGCGTCTGGGCGCAGTCCGGCACGCAAGACGCGCAGGCCCACATGTGGCAAATGCGCAACATCATGCACTTCGCCCTCTTCACCCCGCAGACGACTCCCACTGGCGTGACGGTCACGGTCTTGTCGGCCGATCCGGCGCTGGCGCAGGCGATCCAGGCCGAGTTCCTGGCAGAGCAGGCGCCGCAATCCCCGGTCGAGGGCAGCACGGTGAGCGCGGCCACGGCGGAAGGCGGCGTGGCCCTCACGTTCGCCAGCGACGATGCGGCGATCGTGTCCCAGTTGCAGTCGTACGGCAGCGGCCTGGCCTACACGCTGCTGCGCAATGACATGCACGCGGTGATGTGGAGCGGGCAAGGGGCGGCGGGCAGCTTCGGCCCCGGCATGATGGGCCCCGGCATGATGGGCCCCGGCTACGGCCCCGGCATGATGGGTGCCGGCCGCGGCTTCGGCCCCGGCATGATGGGCCCGGGCTACGGCCCGCAGGGCAGCGGCCCGCAAGGCTACGGTCCGCAGGGCAGCGGTCCGCAAGGCAGTGGCCCCGGCTGGATGCACGGCCGCGGGATGATGGGCGGCTCCGGCCCGGGCTGGGGCTATGGCCCGCAAGGGCCGCAAGGGCCCGCGCCAGACAGCAGCAAGTAGGTCCATCGCACACGGCAGGGAGCCCCGCTCCCTGCCGTTTCCGTTTCGTCCCCCCGTGGCAAACCGGCGCGTCTTGAGGGCATCGCATGCGATGCCCCTACACCTACGCCCCTGCACCTGCCGGTTCCCCACGCCAGCCCGCAGCCCTGGCGGGGGAGCCGGAGGGGCGGACCGCCCTACGCCGGCCGGAGGGTCTGCGTGTGCTTCGCCTCGCGGGCGATCGTCTCCCAGCGGTAGGTCATGGGCAGGTAGGCGTGGCGCTCGTAGAGCGGGAGCTGGTCCTGGTAGTGCGGGCTGCCGGGATGGCCCGAGACCCCGCCCGGCACGATCCAGCGCGAATGGTCCCAGTCCGCGGGGTCGAAGATGTAGCGCGCGACGGAGAGGAAGCGCGCGCGCAGGTCCTGCGCGACGTAGTAGCCGGCGGCCTGCACCGTGTCGCCGTCGCCGGCCATGGCGATGGAGGGCGGATTGAGCGCCGCAGCGGCCTCGGGGTGCTGGGCCGCGAGGGGGTGCGCGGCGGCGGTGCGGTGCTCGCGCGACCAGGCCCACGCGGCGGGATCGGGGCCGAGGCGCCCGGCCAGCTCGCGCACCGCGGCGGCGAAGGCGCCGGCCATCAGCCCGTCCCACGTCTCGCCGGGCGGCAGCACGGCCGTGTCGTTGTCCGCGATGAACCGGTGCAGGCGCGCCTGCGTGCGCGTGAGCAGGCCGTTGGCCCCGCGGTCCACCGCCGCCAGGATGTCCCGCAGCAGCGGCGGATCGAGCTGCGGCGAGAACAGGCCCAGCAGCAGGTGCTTGCGCCAGGTGGCGAAGATCGTCGGCGCGGGGGAGTCCGCGCGCACCTGCCCGTCCCAGGCGCGCAGCAGCGCCAGCGCCGCCGCGCCGGTGGCGTCCGCGGTGCGCACGCGGCCGTAGAGGGCGCGGAAGCCCTCCGCCGGCACGGAGGCCACGTCGGCCTGGATCGCCGCCATGTCCTCCACCGTGGCGGCGGTCAGGCCGCGCAGGTGCGTGTGGATGCGCTCGGCGCGGAAGCCCGGCGCGAAGTCGTGCCCGATGTAGTGCGGATAGTGCTCGTCCACGATGCGGTGGTTGGCCGTGAAGACGTAGCCGCGCGCCGGGTTGCGCACGGCGGGCATGGCCTCGTAGGGCACGGCGCCCCGCCATTCGTGCGCGCCCGTCCAGCCGGGCACGGGCAGCCAGGCATTGGCCGCGTGGCGCACGGGCAGCACGCCCCGCGTGCGATAGCCGAAGGCCCCGTCCACGTCGCAGTAGACCATGTTGTTGACCGGATCCACCCAGGGCCGCACGGCGGCCTCGAGCGCGTCCGCATTCCGGGCGAGCAGCATGGCGCGCACGGCATCCAGCGTGCCGTTGGGCGCCTGCTGCGCGGTGTAGCGGAAGGCCAGCGCCGTGCCCTCGCGCGGCTCGCCCGCCACGATGGGGCCGTGCACGGTCTCCCAGGTCTCGAGCGTCTCCGGCGCCGCGCCGCGCACCTGGATCGTCTCGGAGTCGCGGCGGGCCGCGAGCCACTGCCCCTGGTGCTCGTAGCGCTCCGGGTGCTGCGGGTCGAAGCGCTCGATGAAGAGGTCCTGGTAGTCCGCGCTGGCGTGGGTGATGGCCCAGGCCACGCGCGCCGTGTGCGCGAAGTGCGGGAAGCCCGGCACGCCCGGGAAGGAGAAGCCGATCGCGTCGAAGGCGTCGCAGGCGATGTGGTTCTGGTAGTACACGTTGGGCACGTCCAGGGCGCGGTGGGGGTCGCCCGCCAGGAGCGGCTTGCCCGAGGCCGTGCGTGCGCCGCCCACGACCCAGTTGTTGCTGCCGTCCTGCGTGCCGTGGCGCAGGTAGGTCAGGTGCGCGAGGCCCTCCTTGAGCGTCTCGTAGGCCCGCAGGGGCGCGCCCTGGTAGCGCCCGTCGGGCGGCACGATGACGAGCTGGCCGGCGGCATAGCCCGGGTGGAAGGCCGCCACCTTCTCCGGCCCCATGGCGTGGAGCATGCGCGCGCGCCAGAGCTTGCTCTCCCACACGCCCATCAGGATGTGCCGCACCATGAACACCGCCAGGCAATCCAGCGGCAGCCAGGGCTGCGCTTTCAGGCCGGTCAGCGCGAACTCCGCCGGCAGCGGGGCGCCGCTCGCCAGGAAGGCGTTGACGCCCAGCGCGTAGGCCTCCAGCATGGCGCGGGTCTCCGGCTGGAGGCCCGCGTGGATGCGCGGCAGGCAGGGGCCGATGCGGAAGCGCCGCATCGCGCGGTCCTCGGCCAGCCCGGCCGGCCCGAGCGCCTCGGCCCAGCGCCCGTAGGCGCGCCGCCGGTCGACCTCCATGTGCCAGAGCCGGTCCTGCGCGTGCACGAAGCCCTGCGCGAAGTGCGCGTCCGCCTCGCTGCCGGCGCGGGCGTGCGGGATGCCGTGGGCGTCGCGGTGGATCGTGACGGGGCCTGCCAGGCCGCGCACGGTGAGGGTGCCGTCCAGCGCCGGGACGGCGGCACGCAGGGCGGCGGGGGTGAGGGCGGGGTGCATGGAGGCTCGCAAGGTCGAGGGGAACGCAACGCGGTGCGCCGCGGGATTCCCCTCGCGCCGCATTTCCGCTAAGTCGTGGCAGACACCGTCCTGGCGGAGCGATGGCCGCCCGGACCCATCGCTTGCCTAGTAGCGCAGCCACGCGTGCGGCACAATGACCGATCCGTTCACCTTCGATCCTCCCGCGCCCGATGCGCTGGGCGTCCTCTCCAGCACGGCCCCGGTGGCTCAGGGCGCCCGGCACGTGCGGATCGACCCCGCGGCGGTGGAGCGCTTCGCGCAGGCGCGCGGCGGCCGCCCCGCGCCCCGGCTGGCCGAGGACGCGCTGCACTGCACGTTCCTGCCCCCGCGGCGGCGCCTCAACACCCTGCTGGCGCTGGAGGCGCTCAACTTCAGCTTCTGGGACAGCGAGCCGCGCTGGCGCGTGACCTGGGGCGGGCAGGTGCACGACGGCTACTGGGCCCTGGCCGCCGCCCTGCGCCGCGCGATCGTGGAGGATGCGCTGCCCGTGTGGGACGCCGCCTGGCTGGCCGCGCTGGACGCCGGCACCCTGGCGCGCCTGCTGCGCGGCGAGGGCAAGCCGCCGCCCCTGCTGCCCGCGCGCCTGGCGCACCTGCGCGAGGCGGGGGCCGGGCTGCTGGCGCGCTGGGGCGGAGAGTTCGCGCACGTCGTGCAGGCCGCCCAGGGCGATGCGGTGCGCCTGGTGCGGCTGATCGTGGCGGAGTTCGCCTCCTTCCGGGACGAGGCGGCCTGGCAGGGCCAGCCCGTGCGCTTCTACAAGCGCGCGCAGATCTGCGTGGCCGACCTGACGCGCCAGTTGCGCGACGACCCGCTGGGGCGCCTGGAGGGCCTGGCGCAGCTCACCGCCTTCGCCGACTACAAGGTGCCGCAGGTGCTGCGCAAGGAGGGCGTGCTGGTGCTGGACGCGGCACTGGCCGCGCGCATCGACCGCGGCGAGGAGCTGGCGCCCGGCGGCGCCGAGGAGGTGGAGCTGCGCGCGGCCACGATCTGGGCGGTGGAGTGGATCGCGCGCGCCCTCAACCGCCAGCTCGCCGCCGGACTGCCCGCCCTGCTGGCCGCCGACGTGGACTACCTGCTCTGGGCCGCCGGCCAGGACAAGACCGGCCTGCCGCGCTATCACCTGACGCGCACGGTGTACTACTAGTGGTCCGACACCGCTTGATTTTGGGACTGAGCGGAGGAGGGAGTCGCTGCCTCCCTCCTCCGCACCTCCTCTCACCGGCAGGGGCCAGCGGCCCCTGCACCCGCTACAAATGGGGTCAAGGGGGCTTGCTCCCTTGCGGAGGAGCGCGAGGG
>JBGOUY010000433.1:0-2516 GCA_041477795.1 bacterium | reverse complement strand
CGGAACCTCACCCCGGCTCGCTGCCGCGAGCCACCCCTCTCCGCAAACGGAGAGGGGTGCAAAACCGCTCTGCTGGCGGATTCCAGTTCCCTCTTCTCTGTTTGCGGAGAAGAGGGTTGGGGTGATGAGGTCTTGCGCCGCAATGCGATCCACCAGCAGGCTGATTGAATAGGTTAACACCTATGGGGCTCCGCCCCCACCGTCCCAACAGCAACCGCCGCAAGGAGATGGGGGCTTCGCCCCGCGGCGCTATAATGTGGGGGCCTTGCCCCCACACCCCAGCAAGATCGCAATTGGCCGGAACCGTCACTGCCATATGGGGGCATTGCCCCCACACCTGCGCTGTTGGTTCGCCCCGCGAGCGGGGCTCACGGCAGGGAGCGAGGCTCTCTGCACCGGTTTTGCGGGTCCGCTCGCGCTCGCCAGCCGACTCCGGGCGATCGGATCGTCGTGTTCTTCCGCAATATCCCCGAAAGCGCCCGATCATTTCCGGTGCGCTCAGGGCCGATCTGTGCTAGAGTGGTGAGTCGCCAAGCCGCTTTCGGGGCGGGTTTGCGCGCTCCAGGCGAAATTTCCAAACGAAGCCGGTTGTGGGGAAGGCGGGATTTTCCGCAATGGCGCAGAGGACCGCCCGGCAGGGAGGGGCCGAAACGGGGAAGTGGACGCGGGCCGTCAGGCAGCCGGGGGGCCGCTGCCCTGTCCACGACCAGACGAGATTTCCAAACGAAGCCAGTTGCCGGGGGCTCATCTCCCCGGTCGCAGTAACGCGGCCTGAAGTCCTGCGCTACCCGCCGATGTACTGGCCGGCCAGGGTGATGCGGTCGCCGTCCTGCAGGGTGGAGTCCAGCTCGTGCTCGACGCCGAGGATGGCGTCATTGACGATGATCTCGATGTGCGGGCCGAGCTGGCGCCGGTCGTTCTCGTCCCAGAGGGTGGACTTGAGCGTGGGGAAGCGCTCGGAGAGCTGCATCAGCACCGTGCGCACCGTATCGCCAGGGCGCACCCGCTCGCTGAACTCGGTCGTGCCGGTGCCGGCGCCGCCGACGAACTGGTTGACCCAGGAGATGAAGTCCACCTGCACGGTAATCGTGCCGGGTTCGCGGGCGGGGCGTGCGGCCGGCTGGCTCATGGCGCTCCAGATCGCGGAGGAGGGGCGGGGAGCGCCGGCACCGGCCGCACTCCCCGCACGGGGTCGGCAGCCTGGGGGCTCAGGCCTTGGCGCCCCAGACGTCCTTGGCCACCTTTTCCAGGCCGAGGGACTTGAGCAGCTCGGGCTTGGGATTGCCGGTCTTGCGATCGTATCCCACGCGCTCGTACCAGGAGGCGATCATGGACTCCCAGTGCTGCATGATGTCCTGCCCCTTGGCCGGGCCATCCTGGGGCACGGAGCCATAGCGCTTGGAGGGTTTCTCCAGCTCCGGGCCGATGCCCGAGCGCACGTTGAAGGCGCGCAGCAGGCAAGCCGTGCGCCGCCCGAAGCGCATGGCGTCTTCCGGCGTATAGTCCCAGCCGGTAGCGGCGTTGAGCACCTGGCACAGGTTCGCCAGCGTGGTGCGCGTGGTGAAGAGGCATGAGCCCAGGGAATCCTCGAAGTGCCGCCGGCCCAGCATACCGGCCACGAGCCGCGAGACCGCATCGGGATCGAAGGGATTGATGCGCAGCGGCAGCCCCAGCTCCTGCGGCGCGATGGCCATGCCGGATTCCAGCGTGCCCGTGCTGCCCAGGGCGGTGTCGAGCATCTCCTCCCAGCGGCCGCGATGGTCGTGACCGCGCGGGCTGGAGCCCTTGGCGACGTAGATGGCGCACTCGGCGGCGGGGCCGCCCAGCTTTTCCGACGCGCGCTTGACGCCTTCGGCCAGCACATCGCCGAAACCCTGGCGACGGATGATCATCTGCAGCAGCCGGTTGGCCGCTTCCGCGTCGCCCCACTTGAGGTCGATGCCGCCCAACTGCTCACGCGTGATGTATCCTTTCTCGTAGCACTCCATGGTCCAGCCGATCAGCCAGCCGAACTCGTTCACGTCCACGCAGGCGCGGTCGATCTGGGTGTTGAGCCAGGAGACCTGCTGCGGGTCGGTGCAGCCGATGGCCCAGCCCGCGCCGGACCAGCCTTCGTATTCCGGCTCGTCGACGATCTCGCCCTTGTGCTTGCCCTCGGCGATCACCTGCTGATGGCAGTGGTGCATGCCGCAGGAGCTGCACTGGTGCCCGCGGTGATCGAAGCCGCTGCGCAGGCCGGGGCCTTCCCACTTGTTGGGGTCGACGCCCGCGGGCCACTCGTTGGTGGTGTAGTTCTTGATGGGCAGCACGCCCAGCTTGGCCAGGTTGCGCACGCCGGGCAGCGTGCCGAACTGGTACAGGCCCTTGGTGGTGGGGTCGGTGCGCAGCTCGTTGCCGATCCGGTCCGCCACGGCGTAGAGCCCCTTCACGTCGTGCACCTGCAAGGCGTGGCTGCCGCGCACGATGGCGACGGCCTTGACGCGCTTGGCGCCCATCACGGCGCCGCAGCCGTTCTT
>JBGOUY010000201.1:0-8345 GCA_041477795.1 bacterium | reverse complement strand
GCCGCGTGGCGCCCCGCCCGGCCGTCGTCAAGTCAGCGCGTAGGCGAGCGCGGCGGCCAGCGCCGCCGCCCACAGCCCCCAGGCCCATGCGCCCACGCGCCGGAAGTGCTGATCGGCCGGCAGCAGCGCGGCCAGCGGCTCCCCGGCGCCCCGCTCCGCCCAGGCCAGCACGGCCTCGGCCAGCACGCGGATGTGCGCCGGATGGTCCTCCACCGCCGGCACGAGGTGCGGCGTCAGGCCGTGCGCCCGCGCCAGCGTGAAGTACGTCACGCCGATCTCGTACAGCGTCTCGATGTGGTCGTTCACGAAGCTGAGCGGCAGGAACACCACGTGGCGCAGCCCCTCGCGCGCGAGCTGCGGCACGTACTGGTCCGTGTAGGGGCGCAGCCACTCCATGGGCCCTACGCGGCTCTGGAAGCTCAGGTCGAAGCGCCAGCCGGGGAAGCGCTGGCGCAGCGCTGCCAGCGTGCGATAGAGTTCGTCGCGGTAGGGGTCGCCCCGCTCCACGTACACGCGCGGCAGGCCGTGCGCGGAGCAGAGAATGACGGTGCCGGCGGGCTGCAAGCCCGCCTCGCGCAGGGTGGTCGCGAGCCGCTCGCCCAGCGCATCGAGCAGGCCCGGGGCGTCCGGGTAGGAGCGCAGCGCCTGCACAGGGCCCTCCCAGCCGGCGGCCGCGAGCGCCTGTTGGAGCTGCTGGAAGGACGAGCCGCTGGAGGCATTGCTGAAGTGGGGGTAGAGCGGCAGGGCGAAAAGCGAGTCCACTCCCTCCGCCTGCAGCGCGGCCACCGTCGCCTCCGCATCGCCGGGCAGGTAGCGCTGCGCCACGAAGACCGGCCAGGGCCGGCCGGCCTGTGCGAGAGCAGCGCGCAGGGCATTGCGAATGCGCAGGGTTGCGGGCACGATGGGTGAGGCTCCCCCGATCGCGGCATATTGCCGGGTCACCTCATGGCTGCGGCGCTGCGCGATGCGGCGCGCCAGCCGATCCTGCAGCCACTGGGGCCGGGGGAGTTGGATCGTGTTGGGGTCGCGCAGAATCTCGTAGAGGAACCCCGGCACCTCCGCCAAGTCGCGCGGGCCGCCGAAGTTCAGCAGCAGCACGGCGGGCCGCTGGCCCGGGCCGGAGCGCGCGCCGGCCGGCGCAAGGTTCCGGTTCATCGCGCTGCGGCTCCGGCACGCACGCAGGCCGCAGGCTGCGGGGCAGGCGCCCCCGGCACGGGAAACGACCGCGGCGGTGCACTGCAGATCGGTACGACCATGGCCTCGTTGCGCCCCCTGGCTTGGCTCGTGAGCCTCGTGTTGGCCAGCGCCGTCTCCTATTCGGCCGCCGCGCTCTCGATGCAGGTGTTCGGGCAGAGGCTGGATGCCGGGGCCCCGCTGGTCGCCGCCCCGCCCCCGCCCCCGCCCGCGCAGGCACGGCAGGAGAAAATGCCGATCGCGGCATTCCAGCCCGTGCTCGCCGCCAACATCTTCGGCGCCCGGCGCACCGAGGTCAAACCCTCCGCCCCGGGCACGGATGCGGCCCAGGCCGCCCCCGTGGTGCGGGTGCCGCTCCAGGTCACGCTGACCGGCACGATGATCATGGGCAATCGCGCCTTCGCCCTGATCGCCGATGCCAACGGCCGCAACGAGAAGGTGTACCGCCTGTACGACTGCCTGCCCGCCGCGGAGGATCACCCGACCCGCAACTGCTCGCCCACGCAGGGCAAGCTGGTCTCGGTGCAGAAGAAGAAGGTGCTGGTGACCTACCAGGGCGATCGCCTCACCTTCGAGCTGGCGGAGCGTCCTACGGCCGCGGCGACCGCGCCGGTGGTCACGAACCGGCCGGCGTCCCTGCGCCGCACCCCGCCCGATGCGATGGCGCCCCCGCCCGGCGCCACGGACGCCCCCGCGGCGCCCTTCCCCATCACGCAGGATGGCAACGTGCTGCAGGTGCGCGTGCCCAGCGCGGAGGTGAGCAAGGCCTTCGAGAACTTCTCCGACGTGCTCAAGGAGGCGCGCGTGGTGCCCTATACCGACGCCAACGGCACCGGCTTCGAGATCCGCAACATTCGCCCGGGCAGCATCTTCGATCGCATCGGGCTGAACAACTTGGACAAGATCAAGGCCGTCAACGGCGATCCCATCACGACGGCCGACCAGGCGCTGCGCCTGCTCACCATGTTCCGCAACGAGCGCGAGCTGACGCTGGACCTGGAACGCAAGAACCAGAACCTCCAGCTCAACTACATCATCGAATAGCGCCGCCGGCACGCGGCCCCGGGCGCTAGTGCCACAGCCCGTGCCAACGGTGGCGCGGACGCGTGAGGGCGGTGGGCCCCCCCGGCGGCTGGAAGCCCTGCAGCACCTGCCACACCGGCGCCTCGGGCGGCGCGGGCACCAGCGCCTTGAGCCGCGCGATGCGCTGCTCGCTGTTGGGGTGCGTGCGCAGCAGGGAGGGCTGGCGGTTGCGGTAGCCCGGCCACAGCAGTTGGCGCCAGAGCCGCTCCTGCTGCAGCTCCATCTTGTCCAGCGCCGCGGCCAGGGCCAGCGGCTCACCGGTCAGGCGCGCGGCCTCCAGGTCCGCATCGAACTCGCGGTTGCGCGCGAGCGCCAGCTGCAGCAGCGCGCTGAGGCTGGGCGCAAACACGAGCAGCAGGATCGGCAGCCAGGGCATCGGCCCGCGCTCCGCCATCAGCATGGGCAGGTTCACCAGCACCAGCAGTTGCCCCACCAGGGACATGCCGCGCACGATGCGGCTCACCGCATCGGCGAGGGACATGATCCACATGTCGTTGTGCCGCACGTGGGCCATCTCGTGGGCCAGCACGGCGGCCAGCTCCCGCGGCGGCAGCCCGCGCAGCAGGCCGTCCGTCACGGCGATGACGGCCTCGTTGCGCCGGCCCACCGAAAACGCGTTCATGATCGGCGTGGGCACGTAGAACAGCACCGGCTGGCTGGGCAGCTCCGCCTGCCGGGCCAGGCGGGCCACCAGGTCGTAGAGCCCCGGCGCCTCCAGCGGGGTCAGCGGGCGCGCCTGGTACATGCGCAGGATCAGCACTGGAGACACGCGCGGCGCCAGCAGCAGGGCGGCCCCGCCCATCCCGCCGGCCCAGAGCAGGCCCGTGGGACCCTCCAGCACCCAGCCGATGGCCATCAGCAGGCCGCCCAGCCCGCCCAGCAGCAGCAGGGCGTGCACGGCGTTGGTGAGCCGGTGCCGCAGCAGTTGCGTCGCTTCCATCGGCGCTCCAGGAACGGGTCGCGGCGGATCGTGGCCGGCGCAGGCCGGCGCCTCCGGGCAGGCCGCCGCTTCAGGGTGCGGCGCTGCGGGATGCGGTCAAGGCCGCGGCCGCCGGCGGGCCGGCCAGCCGCTCCAGGCCCTCCAGTTCCGCCAGGGCGCGGCGCGCATAGAAGGCCTTGCGCTCGTGCTTGCGCACGCCCTCCGGCGCGGGATCGAGCAGGCCGAAGGAGGCGTTCATGGGCTGGAAGCGCTCCGGCGGGGTTTCCCGCAGGTAGCGCAGCAGGGCGCCGGTCATGGTCGCGCCGCTGGGGCGCGGGCGCTCGGCGCCCTCCAGGTGCGCGGCCACGCGCCGGGCGGCGTAGAGGCCCATCGCGGTGGATTCCATGTAGCCCTCCACGCCCGTGATCTGGCCCGCGAAGACCAGGCGCGGCTCCGCGCGCAGCGCGAGGTCCGCATCCAGCAGGCGCGGCGCATTGAGAAAGGTGTTGCGGTGCAGCGAGCCCAGCCGCGCGAACTCCGCGCGCTGCAGGCCCGGCACCATTCGGAAGACGCGGCGCTGCTCGGGCCAGGTCATCTTGGTCTGGCAGCCCACCAGGCTGTAGAGCGTGGCGGAGCGGTTCTCCTGACGCAGCTGCAGCACGGCGAAGGGGCGCCGGCCCGTGCGCGGATCGGTCAGCCCGACCGGCTTCATGGGTCCGAAGGCCAGCGTCAGCTCCCCCCGCTCCACCATCACCTCGATGGGCAGGCAGCCCTCGAACGGCCGCAGGGATTCGAAGGCGTGGAAGGCCACCTTTTCCGCCGCGGCGACGGCGGCCACGAACGCCCGGTACTCCGCCTCGTCCAGCGGGCAATTGAGATAGTCCGCGTCGCCCTTGCCGTAGCGCGAGGCGGCGAAGACCACGCTGCGGTCGATGGAGTCGGCCAGCACCACCGGCGCGATGGCATCGTGGAAGTACAGGTAGCCGTCGCCCACGTAGGCCCGCAGCGATTCAGCCAGCTCCGGCGCGGTGAGCGGCCCGCTGGCCACGATCACGAACGGGTGCTCCGCCAGCAGCACCGCGGCGGAGCGCACCTCCTCGCGCCGCAGCTCGATCAGCGGGTGCGCCTCCAGGCGCTCGGTGACGCGCCGGGCGAACTGCGCGCGGTCCACGGCCAGCGCCTGGCCGGCGGGCACGGCCGTCTCGTGGGCCACCGCCAGGATCAGCGAGCCCTGCAGCGCCAGTTCGGCCTTGAGCAGGCCGTGGGCGTTTTCGATCTGCACGCTCTTGAAGGAGTTGGAGCAGACCAGCTCCGCGCAGTCGGCGCCCTGGTGCGCCTCGGTCATGCGCTGCGGGCGCATCTCATAGAGCCGCACGGCGTGGCCGCGCTGGGCGAGCTGCCAAGCCGCCTCGCTGCCCGCGAAGCCGGCGCCCACGATGCACACGCGCGGCGGCGCCGCGGGGGAGGATGGGTACTGCGTGGGCCGCATGCGCTCCTGTGTGCTGCCGGCCGGAGTGAACGGAGAGCGGCGCCGGGGTTGCGCGCCGCACCGGCGATCCGGCGCGCTGCCTCTTGCGCCGGCTGCCCTTGCCGCGTAAATGCCGATACACTGAGGACGAGATCGGCCGGCCGCCGACCCGACCAGTGTAACCCGCCCGGCCTGGCGCTCCAACTCCGGCCCGGCACGCCATCGGCCCCCCCACCCCGCGGGGCGCCCCCAGAGGAGCCCGTGGAGCTCGCCCCGGCCATCATCGACAGCCTCAGCACGCCGCTGCTGCTCGTGGAGCGCGACGGCCGCGTGCGGCGGGTCAACGCGGCGGCCGGCCTGTTCTGGCGCATGGCGCCCGCGCGCCTGCTCGAGTTCAGCGTGGAGCGGCTCTTCGCCGCGGACTCCCGCGTGCGGCAGGCGGTCCTGCGCGCCATCGACAGCGAGGCCTCTTCCACCGTCTCCTCCGTGCAGATCGACCAGGGGCCGGAGCTGCCGCCCCTGCTGCTCCGCGCGCAGGTGGACCCGCTGCTGGAGCCCGGCCAGCCCGTCACCCTGGCGCTGATCGTGCTGTGGGACGATACGCACCGCGCGCAGGTGGAATCGGCCAACCGCGAAGCGCAGATGATCGACTCGCTCGGGCTGATGGTGCGGCGCGTGGCGCACGAACTGCAAAACCCGCTCAGCGGGATCAAGGGGGCGACGCAGCTCCTGGCGCGCCGGCTGGCCAAGGCCCCGGAGTTCTCGGAGTTCCCCGGCGTGATCCTCAAGGAGCTGGAGCGGCTGGAGCGGCTGATCCGCAACATGCTCGGCACCGGCGCCGATCCGCCGCTCAGTCGCACCCGCTTCAACCTGCACGAGCAACTGGACGAGGTGCTGTGGTTCGTGTCCAATTCCGAGGCGGAAGTGGAGCTGGCGCGCGACTACGATCCCTCGCTGCCCGAGTTGTGGGCGGACCGGGACCGCATGCACCAGGTCTTCCTGAACCTGATCCGCAACGCCGTGGAGGCCAGCCCGCCGGCCGGCCACGTGCGCGTGCGCACGCAGATCGTCGCACCCTGGCAGGAGCGCGAGGCGCTGCCCGATCCCACGCGCACCTACTTCCGCATCGAGGTGGAGGACGAGGGCAGCGGCGTGGCGGAAGCGGACCGGCCGCGGCTCTTCACGCCCTTCTTCACCACGCGCCGCAGCGGGACGGGGCTCGGGCTCGCCATCAGCTACCAGATCGTGCGCGCCCACGAGGGCACCCTGCGCTACCGCCCGGCCGCCGTCCACGGCTCTGTTTTCACGGTGCTTCTGCCCATGGAGCCGCACGGCCAGGACGCGGCATAAGTCGCTATTTCGCAAGTATTCTAGCCACTTGCCGATATAAGTAATTGACTTTGATAACGAATCTATGGCACTTCAGGCTCCGGAGCGGGATGTTCCTTCCCAGGGACGGGCGCACTTGTTGTCCTGCGCACACGCAATGAGCAAGATCGGTTTCCTGGCGGCGCTCGTCTTTGCGCTCGCCGTGAGTGGTTGCGACCTGGGCGGAAGTGGGGGTGACGTCCCTGCTCAGTCCTACGTGAACGGCCTGACCGCGGTCGTTTCCCGCACGGGGAATCTGCGCGGGCAAATCGTCTTTCCGTCCGAATACACCCAGCACTCCATCCGCTTCACGGTGGATGAGGTGACGTTCGTCACGCACCCCGACGGGCGCTTCCGCATTTCCCACATCCCAGCCGGCGAGCACTGGCTGGACGTGCGGATCAAGGGCTACGAGCCGGTGCGCGTCCCCGTCACGGTGAGCGACGGGCAGACGCTGGCGCTGGAGGCATTGCGCCTGAAGGAGGCGCGCGGCAAGGTCATTGGCCGGCTCGTGCAGGACAAGGGCTCGTCTGCCGGAGGCGTCGAGCTGCACCTCGTGCCCGAAGACGGCGTGGCCACGACCGATGGGGACGGCATCTTCCAGTTTCTCGGCGTGAGCGCGGGCGATCACACGCTGATGGTGAAGGATCCGCGCTTCTTCGCCGGCAATCAGCACTTCAAGCTGGCGTCCAACGAGCGGCGCAACCTGGGCAACATCCGCGTCTACCGGCAGACCCGCGGCGATCCTCGCACGGCCAGCTTGCAGGATTGACCGGCGCGCCCGGCGCCCCGCGCCCGCCCGGGCGATGGGTGTCGCAGCGCCGCCGCCCCAGCGCCTGCCCCGCAGCCGTCGACGCCCGCATGCCACACGCTCCCCACCCTGAGCTGCCGCGCCACCTGCTGCAGCGCCTCGCCAGCACCGCCGAAATGCGGGAAATGGATGCGCACGCCATCCAGGCGGTCGGCCTGCCCGGGCGCCTGCTGATGGAAAACGCCGCCCGCGCCGTGGCCGATCGCGTCAGTGCGCTGCTGGACGCGCGCGCTGCGTCGGGCTCCGTCGTCGTGTGCTGCGGCAGTGGGAACAACGGGGGCGACGGGTACGCCGCCGCGCGCCTGCTGGCGAACCGCGGCCGCGCCGTCACGGCGCTCCGCCTCGGCGCGCCCGCCGGCGAGGATGCCCAGGCCAATGCGCAGGCCTGGAGCCGCTTCGGCGAGACTCTGGACGCGGAAGCCGAGCCGGAGCGCTGCCGCGCCGTGCTGCGCGCCGCCGCCTGCATCGTGGACGCCCTGTTCGGCACCGGCCTGAGCCGCCCGGTGGACGGCGCGGCCGCCGCGCTGATCGGCGCCATCAACGCGGCCGCGGCCGCCTCCGGGGCGCCCGTGGTGGCGGTGGACATCCCCTCGGGCGTGCATGGGGACACGGGGCAGGTGCTGGGGCACGCCGTGCGGGCCACGCACACAGTGACGTTCCAGGTCGGCAAGCCCGGCTGCTACCAGTTCCCCGGCGCGGCCCACGCGGGCGAGGTGGAGGTGGCCTCCGTCTCGATCCCGCCGCGCTGGCCGGCCGGCGCGCCGGGCACGTGGCGGCTCACGGCGGACTTCGCCGCGGCGCTGCTGCCCGCCCGCCCGGCGGATGGGCACAAGGGCACCTTCGGACACCTGCTCACCGTGTGCGGGTCGGCCGGCATGGGCGGCGCGGCCCTGATGGCCTCCCTGGCCGGACTCAAGGTGGGGACGGGCCTCGTCACGGCGGGCGTGCCGCGCACCCTGCGGGACCACTTCCTCAGCGCCGCGCCGGAGCTGATGACGCTGGCCGCGGAGGAGGGCCCCGCGGAGGCCTTCGGCCCCGAGCAGGCGCCGCTGTTCCTCGAGGCGGCCGCCGCGCGCGATGCGGTGGTGCTGGGCTGCGGCATCGGGCGCCGCCCGGAGACCGCGGCCTTCGTGCAGCGCCTCGTGGCCGGCATCCGCCAGCCGTTGCTGATCGATGCGGACGGCCTCTTCGCGCTGCAACCCGAACACCTGCGCGCGCGGCCGGGCCCCACCGTGGTTACGCCCCATCCGGGCGAGCTGGGCCGCCTGGCCAGCCTGCCGCGCGAGGCGCTGGCGGCGGACCGCCTCGGCATCGCGCGGCGCCTGGCCGCGGAGTGGAACCTCGTGCTGGTGCTGAAAGGCGCCGGCACCGTCGTGGCCGAGCCGGGCGGCGAGGCCTTCCTCAACTCCACCGGGGACGCCGGGCTGGCCAGCGGCGGCACGGGCGACGTGCTGAGCGGGATCATCGGGGGGCTGCTGGCCCAGGGGCTGGGCGCACTGTCG
>JBGOUY010000349.1:0-4001 GCA_041477795.1 bacterium | reverse complement strand
GGCCTGGCCGTGCACCTCTTCTCCGGCGACCGGCCGGAGGCGGTGCGCCAGGCGGCCCAGCGCGTGGGCATCGCCCAGGCCCGCGGCGGCATGCTGCCCGACGAGAAGCTGGCCGCCATCCAGGCCCTGCAGCGCCAGGGGCGCGTGGTGGCCATGGTGGGCGACGGCGTCAACGACGCGCCGGCGCTGATCCAGGCCGACCTGGCCATCGCGGTGGGCTCGGGCAGCGACCTGTCCCTGGAGGCCGCGCAGGTGCTGCTGCTGCGCCCGCGCCTGCTGGGGGCCGTGGACACGCTCACCATCGCCCGGCGCACCTTCCGCACGATCCGCGAGAACCTGGCGCTCTCGCTGGGCTACAACGCGGTGGCCGTGCCGCTGGCCATGGCCGGGCTCGTCATCCCGCTCTTCGCCGCCCTGGCCATGTCCGCCAGCTCGCTGCTGGTGGTGGGCAACGCGCTTCGCCTGCGCTTCTATCGCGGCTTGCCTGCCGAGGCCGTCGCGCCGGGTGCCACCGCCGCCGCGCCGGGCGCCCTCGCCTCCTCGGCGGCCTCCGGAGCCGGGCCGGCGGGGCGGCTGCCGGCCTAGAGCATTTTCTGGTTAAGTGTTTACACTTCGTGGCTCACGACCGCTCTATTGATGCAGGCTGCGGCTCACGAGCTGTATTCGGATAAACAGAAAATGCTCTAGCGTGATGTCCCTGAAGTAACTTGCATCATAAATGGGCTGCGGCATCGCGTTGGGCCCCATCCCCCAACCCCTTCCCTTCGACGCCGCTCAGGGCAGGCCCCGCTAGGCAGGGAAGGGGCCTGGTCGCCGCGAAAGGGTTCGCAAATCCGCGCCCCTCCCTGCCGTGAGCCCCGCTCGCGGGGCGAACCGACGGCACCGGGGGAGGGGCCGGGGTGGGGTCCCAGCGAGCCGATAGCGCCCGAATGGGGCACAGTAGGGGTACAGCATGCTGTGCCCCTACCTGATGCTGTGCCCCACCAGGCGCGGGGCGCCAAGGGGGCGGCGCCCCTAGGACGCAGCCATCGATCCGAAACTTGGGGAGTGCGGGACCCCTGGCGCGGTTCGCCGCTGGCGCCGCACGGGCCGCCGGACGGCTCAGCGCTGCAGGTCGTCGCGCTCGAAGACCAGGTAGAGCACCTTGGTGTCGCGCCGCACGACGACCGGGATGCGCTCGGTGCGAGCCTGCTGCAGGGCGGACTCGAGGCTCAGCCGGCTGTGCACCTCGGCGCGGCTGACCTCCAGGATGATGTCGCCGGCGCGCAGGCCGGCCGACTCGGCCACGCCGCCGGGCGTGACGGACTCCACCAGCACGCCCGCCTCGCCGTCCAGCTTGATCTGGCGGCGCATGGCGGGGGGGATGTCCAGCGCGGAGAGCCCGAGGCGCGCCAGGGACGAGAGCTGGCCGCTGTCCGCGGAGCTGGGACTGGCGCCGATGTGCAGGTGCAGCCGGATCGGCTTCCACGGCGCCGCCTCGCCCTCGCGGCGCAGGCACTGCACGTCCGCGTCGCTGCCCGGCGCGCTGAGGGCGACCAGCTTCTGGAGCTGGGCCACATGCTGCAGGCGCTCGGCGCCAAAGCCGGTCAGCACGTCGCCCTTGTGCAGGCCGCCGCCGCGCGCGGGGGAGTCGGCCAGCAGATCGTCCACCAGCACGCCCTTGGTGCCGGCGGGCAGCCGCAGGCGGGACACCAGCTCCGGGTTCACCTCCAGGATCACGATGCCCAGCCAGCCGCGGTTGACGCGGCCGAATTCGCGGAGCTGCTGCACCACCTGCACCACCAGGTTGCTGGGCACGGCGAAGCCGATGCCCTGCCCCCTGCGGCTGATGGCGG
This sequence comes from bacterium, assembly GCA_041477795.1. GTDB lineage: Bacteria > SAR324 > SAR324 > SAR324 > JACQKK01 > DATFMP01. Next base: position 2,166 of record JBGOUY010000349.1, on the reverse strand, counting down.
AATTGACGCCGATCACCTCGCCCTTCAGGTTGAAGAGCGGCCCGCCGGAATTGCCCGGGTTGATCGCCGCGTCCGTCTGCAGGAACTCGCCGTAGGCCAGGTTCTCGTCGTTGAAGATGTTGCGGCCCTTGGCGCTGATGATGCCCGCGGTGACGGTGTGGTCCAGCCCGAGCGGATTGCCGATGGCGATCACCCAGTCCCCCACCTCGAGCTGGTTGGAATCGCCGAACTTCACGGCGGGCAGGCCCTCCGCGCCGATCTTGAGCAGGGCCAGGTCCGTCTGCGGGTCGAGCCCCACGATGGCGGCGGGGAACTTGCGCTCGTCGGCGAGGATCACCTCCACCGCGTCCGTGTTCTCCACGACGTGGTGGTTGGTCACGATGTAGCCGTCGGCGCTGACGATGAAGCCCGAGCCGCTGCCGCGGCCGGGGTCCGGGAGGCGGAAGGGCTCCCCGCCGGCGGACTGCAGGGCGCCCGCGCGGGTGCTGGTGTTGATGTGGACGACCTTGACGCGCTGCGCCTTGACGATGGGGGCGAAGCTGGCCGGCTGGGCGCGCAAGGAGACCGGGACGGAGGCGACCGCCCCCGCGCTCAACGCCAGCAGCAGGGCCGGCAGCAGGACCCGCTGCCGCCCGCTGCGCCGTGGGAATGCGCACATGACTGCACCCGCTCTCGCACGGCTGGCGGCACCGCACGGCCCCCCGCCGGTGCAGCCGCCGCGCTAGTGGATCACCTGGGCGATGCGCCCGAAGCGGTAGCCCTCGAACCAGCCCTCGTCCGGATCGTGCGAGAAGTAGATCACCCAGCCCCTGCCCTTGACCGTCTTCTCATCCACGAAGCCCCAGTAGCGGCTGTCCGAGCTGTTGAAGCGGTTGTCGCCCATCATGAACAGGTGGCCCGCCGGCACGCTCACGGGGCCGAAGTGCGGCGGCGCCTGCCCGCTGAGCTGCCGGGCGCGCAGCACGTGCGGGTCGTAGTAGGCGTAGGGCTCGGTGAGCGGCTGGCCATTGATATAGACCTGCTCGCCCTTCATTTCCACCGTGTCCCCGCCCAGGCCGATGACGCGCTTGATGTAGTCCACGCTGGGATCGCCCGGGAAGGGGAAGATGATGATGTCGCCCCGCTGGATCGGCCGCGGCGCCAGCTTGATGTCCGTGAACGGCACGGGCAGGCCGTAGGTGAACATGGTGGCGAAGATGTGATCGCCCACCTCGATGGTGGGCACCATGGAGCCGGAGGGGATCTTGAACGGGGCGATGATGAACGTGCGCACGACCGCCGCGATCACCACCGCGAACACCAGCGCGTCGACCCATTCGCGCAGGGAGCGGTTGGGGATGAAGCGCTCCAGCCGCAGCAGGCTGAGCTGGGTGTACTTGCGGATCAGGCGCTGTTCCGAGTCGTCCAGCTTGCGCGGGCCGAGCTGCTCCAGGCGCTCCTGAAAGGCGCGCTTGCCGAAGGTCTGCCCGCGGCAGGTGCGCAGGGAGGCGAGCGCGACCTCGCTCAACCCGGCGTCCTTCAGTTCCTCCAGGCCTGCATCCGATATGCGATACGCTCGCCCCACCATGCTCTCGATCCTTGCGTTCAGGCGGTCGCTTGCCACGATCGGCTGCGCGCTCCGCTCCATCCGTGGCCGGCCAGGCCGCCGAGGCACGCTCGCCCGCGACCGATCCGCTTAGTGTACGGTACGCCCCGCAAACGGAGCAACAGAAAACGCCTTGGCTTCCATTGGAGTCGGCCCGCGCCGCAAGCGTTTGATGGGGGCACGGAAAAACGCGGGCGCGGGCTCGCCGGTTGCCGGGTGCCGGGTGCGGGCTCGCCGGATGCCGGGTGCGGGGGTCAGCCGGCGGCTCAGCCGGCAGCGCAGTAGCGACCATCTTCCAGGCGCGCGCGCCCGTCGGCCAGCAATTCGGCCAGGTGCTCCCGCAGGCACTTGCGCTCCGCATCCTCCACGAACACGTCCTGGTAGTCCGGGGGGTACATGAAGCGCTGGGCGACCAGCTCCTCCAGCGTGCGCCCGCCGGGGCCCAGCGCCGCCAGGATGGCCGCCTCGCGCTGGTCGATCTTCCCGCGGAAGGCCCGCAGCAGCGCCAGGAACGTCTCGCGCTCGGTGATCACGCCCTTGTGGTGGAAGGTGATCCAGACGCGCGCCGGCAGGTGCTCCAT